>CAJCIP010000018.1 GCA_903970445.1 Verrucomicrobia bacterium Tous-C9LFEB
CGGGCACCAAGGTTCAGCTCGATACGAATCTGATCCATTACTCGGATATCACGCTGAAGGCGAGTTTTCACCACACGCCGGCGACGGCGCGTAGGGCCTTCGAACTGCTTTGTTCGGGGCGGTTTCGGTGCGCGGATTTCATCACCGGGACAGCTGCGCTCGCTGATGTGCCGGAGGTGTTCGCGCGCATGATGGTGCGACCGGCTGATGGGATCGCGCCAGAAATCAAAACGGCTATTCTGCCGATGCGCGTAGGAGCACCTGCTGCGAACGAAGCTCTCGCGGAGGCGGTGCGGTAATGTCGTCGGTGTCGCTGCCCATGTGCGAGATAGATGGCCGCTTGCAGGGCGCGCCTGAGGGATATCCAACGCCGGCGGTGCGACCGAGTCTCGCGGAGGCGAAGGCTTGGTGTGAGCGGCTGGCAACGACGCACTACGAGAACTTCCATGTGGCGACGTTCCTCCTGCCGAAGAAGTTGCGTGCGCATTTCCACAGTGTGTACGCGTTTTGCCGGACAGCCGATGACCTCGGGGATGAGGTGGGCGATGTTGCGACGGCGACCCGCTTGCTGGCAGAGTGGCGCGGCATGTTGCACCAGTGTTTTGAGTTTCCTGAGGCTTCGAAGCATCCTGTGTTTGTGGCTTTGGAGCCGACGATCGCTGCATGTGATCTGCCGCAGGAGCCGTTTGATGATTTGATCTCGGCGTTCGAGCTTGACCAGACTTATACGCAGCATGAGTCACTCGATACGCTGGTGAGTTACTCGCGACTTTCGGCGAATCCGGTAGGCAGGATCGTACTGCTGGTGAGCGGCTATCGTGCGGAAGAATTGATGGCATTGTCCGATGAGATTTGTACGGGGCTTCAGTTGGCGAACTTCTATCAAGACGTTGTGTCCGACTGGACGGAGCGTCATCGGCGTTATATTCCCGCGGATACGATGCGTCGCTTTGGTGTGACAGATGAGCAGATCGCTGAGCGCCGGTTTGATGAGAACTTCCGCGAAATGATGAAATCTCTGGTTGACGACGCCCGGGCAAGGCTCAAGCGAGGTGAAGCGATCGTTCATCGCGTGGATCGTGATCTTGCAGCAACCCTTGCGCTGTTTGCGAAGGGAGGACACGCGATCCTCGACGCCATCGTCGCACAGAATTACAACACGCTGCGGTCGCGTCCGGTTGTAACAAAGGGAGCGAAGCTGAAGTTGTTAAGCGGGGCGCTCATGGGGAAAGCGGCGGCAATGCTTTCGCCCGGAGGTCGTGTGTCTGTGGGAGAGAAGTTGTGAGTGCAGCGGAAGCCGCTGACATCACCGCAGCGTATGAATACTGCCGGCAGGTAGCGAAGCGCGAAGCGAAGAACTTCTATTATGCTTTTCGCGTTCTTCCAAAGCACAAGTCAGATGCGATGTGCGCGGTGTATGCGTTCATGCGCAAGGCTGATGATCTCGCTGATGACGAATCGTTTTCGGTAGAGCAGCGGCGCGAGATGATGACCGCATGGACCGCAGCATGGAAGGCCTCGCGGGAGGGTTCTAGCGACCTGATTTTTCTTGCTTTGAAAGACACGCAATCGCGCTTTGGCATTGCTGACGCGTTACTCGAAGAGCTTGTTTCCGGAACGACACTGGACTTACATGGCAATCAACCAGGTGTAGAGACACTGACATTCTCAGGAACAGCAAATCCAGCTGACAGCGTGCAGATCTATCGCTCTTTCGATGATCTTTACCGCTACTGCTATCTCGTGGCGTCGGTTGTCGGCTTGGTCTGCATCCGCATCTTCGGCTACTCCGATTCGAAGGCCGAGTTTCTTGCTGAACGGGTCGGCATCGCCTTCCAGCTGACGAACATCCTGAGGGACATTGTGGAAGATGCGCAGCGTGGACGAGTGTATCTGCCTGCTACGGACTTGGGTGAGGCAGGCGTTACCCCGCAGGAGCTTCTCGTTGCCGTAAAGACAGGATTGATGACGCCGAACATAGAGCATCTTCTTCGCAAAGGGATCGAGCGGGCAGAGCGTTACTATGCTGCAGTTCCTGAGCTTGTTCCGTTGCTCGATGACGATTCACGTGTCGCAATGAAGGTTCTGGCGACGATCTATCACGAGCTGCTGCAGCGCATTGCGGCTGACCCGGCGGCAGTCCTTCGCGGACGCGTGTCCGTGTCCACCTCGCGCAAGGTGACAATTCTCATGAAGGGCTTGCTGCGATCCAAGCTGATTCGGAGTCAGGGTTGACCTCGGTTTGGAAGAGCGATGTGCTCATCATCGGAGCGGGACTTGCTGGGCTCTCCGCGGCAGTAGCGCTTTCCGGTGTGGGTGCGAACGTTACGCTGCTGGAGCGTAAGCCCTACGTGGGGGGACGTGCATACTCCTACCCGCATCCTGCACTCGATGAAGTCATCGATTCGCAGCATGTGATGCTCGGCTGCTGCACGAACCTGATTGATCTCTGCAGGCTGGCAGGAGCTGACAAGCACATTCGATGGTATGACCGCATCTCGTTTCTGGAACCCGGTGGCGACGGTAAGGACGTGCGGCAAAGCGACATCGGTGCCTCCTGGCTGCCCGCGCCGGGACACTCTTCGTTGAGCTTTCTCAACTCGAAGATGCTGTCGTTGGTCGACAAGGTGGGGATCGCACGTGGATTGCTGGAGTTCATGCGAGGCTATCCACGATCCGACGCAGAGCCGTTCTCGGCCTGGCTGAAAAGGACTGCACAATCGGACCGTGCCATTCGGCACTTTTGGGAGCCGGTCATCGTCGGAGCACTCAACGATGATTCTGACCGGTGTTCCACACGTTATGCGGGGCAGGTGTTTTACGAATCTTTCCTGAAGTCTGCTGAGGGCGGGAGACTCGGCATTCCGACCCAACCGCTGTCAGATTTTTATACTTCGCTTGCCGAACTCGCTGGAAAGCAGGGAACACAACTGCATCTGCGCTGCAGTATCGAGCGTGTAGAGAGGCGCGCGGACGGTTGGGTTGCGATTGCTCAGGACGGAGCTGAGTTTTTTGCGGAAAAAGTGCTTCTAGCTTTGCCATTCGAGCAAGCAGCAAAGCCGCTCGCAACGATTCCCGAACCTGCGGAAACGGTACGACATTTACTTCGGAATTTAGATAACTTCTCGCACGCGCCAATCACGACGGTGCACCTCTGGTTTGATCGAGAGGTGACCCAGCTTGATCACGCCGCTTTGCTCGACACGCGCATTCAGTGGGTGTTCAATAAGACGCGCATCCGGCGGGATGAGCCCGAGGCGCCGCACGGGCCTGGACAGTATTTGGAACTCGTCATCAGCGCGTCGTTTCCTGAACTGAAGATGTCACGAGAAGAGATTCTGCAACCTGCGCTGGAGGAGCTCAGCAGATTTTTCCCGGAGGTGAAGCGAGCCAACGTGGTGAAGAGCGGCATCCTCAAGGAGGCGCGCGCGACCTTCTCCGTTGTTCCGGGACTGGATGCCTATCGTCCCTCGCCGAACTTTCTTGGAGATGACCTGTACCTCGCAGGTGACTGGACGCAAACAGGTTGGCCATCGACCATGGAAGGTGCAGTGCGCAGCGGTCGTTTGGCGGCAGAGGCTATGCATCCCGCACGAAGCGAAAGCGAGCGCTTCCTCACGGCCGACCTTGTCGCCACGGGGCTAACGCGTCTTATTGCGACAGAGCGCATTTAGACGCAGTGCCTACCCTGATGGTTGCAATTTAATCGTAATACCACGTCCGAGTGACGCAACTAAGCGACGGAATGCGGTTTACTGACACTGTCCCGCCCAAAAACGGCAGGTATAGGCGCAGCGCGCAGCCAAGCGCGGCGTAAAGGCCCCCGATGATTCCTTCGTCGCTGCTTTGTAGAAAATTGTGCATTCTTTTCAGTTCTGCCGCCATGCTGCTGAGCATAGGCTGCGGTGGCGCGGGCTCCACTCCGGGAACAGTCACAGCTCCTATACAGGCTGCGATTACTGTAACCGTGGCAGGGCCAACTACGACCCAGATCGGCAGCACAAGTCAGTTCACTGCAACCGTCACCAACACGACGAATACCGCTGTAACCTGGCAGGTGGACGGCGTCACTGGCGGTAATACGACAGCTGGCACTATTTCAAGTTCAGGGCTCTACACGGCTCCGTTGACGCTTCCGTCAACAACCAGCGTCAGCATCTCGGCTGTGAGTCAGGCCTCTCCGACCGTCTCGGGAACGGTTTCGGACACGCTGTTCGGTGCTTCGATGATGACAGCCGCAAGGCTGCTCGATCAGACGAGTTTCGGGCCGACCGCAGATGCGATCCAGCATGTGCAGAGCGTGGGTGTAAGCGGCTATCTTACGGAGCAATTTGCTCAGCCTGCGACTTTGCTTGCGGCTATTCCGACGAGTCCACTGCCCGCATTGTGCCTTGCCAACAATACAGCGTATCCGTGCGCTGAAAGCGAATGGTGGCAGACGGCGATCACAGGCAGCGACCAACTACGACAGCGTGTGGCGTTCGCATTATCAGAAATGTTTGTTGTTTCCACACAGTCGATTCCGGGACAAGCGATTCCGAGCTACCACAACGCTTTGGCTACGGATGCGTTCAGCAACTTCAGCACGATCATGAAGGACGTGACGCTGTCTCCCGCCATGGGCGGCTACCTGAACATGTTGAATAGCGCCAAGCCTACGGGGTCGCAGATCGCGAACGAGAACTACTCGCGCGAGCTAATGCAGTTGTTCACGCTTGGCCTCGATGCGTTGAATCAAGACGGTAGCGTGCAGCTCGATGGAAATGGAGTGCCGATTCCGGCCTACACCCAGACGCAGGTGCAGGCATTCGCTCGGGCTTACACAGGATGGACATTGGCGAACACCGCAGGCGGAGCGGTAACGAAGTTCCCAAACAACTCCGGCGATTACAGCGACCCCATGGTCGCGGTGGAGAGCAAACACGACACGACAAGTAAGACGCTATTGGACGGCACGGTACTTCCAGGCGGTCAAACTGCCGAGCAGGATTTGCAGGCCGCCCTGACGAACATCTTTAATAACTCGAACGTCGGTCCATTTGTGTGCACGCAGCTGATTCAGCATCTCGTAACCAGCGCGCCCAGCCCGGCTTACATCAGTCGCGTGTCGGCCGTGTTTGCGAATAATGGCAACGGGACACGCGGCGACATGAAAGCGGTCATCACCGCCATACTGACGGATCAGGAAGCCCGGGCCGGCGACACAAACGCGGAGTACAACGGAGGGCATCTTCGTGAACCTGTTCTCTTCATCACTGCAATGATGCGTGCACTCGGTTTCACCAACACCGATGGGAACGGCTCGTATTTCTCACTTTCAGGACAGTCCGCGAAGTTAAGCGAGGAACCTTACCGCGCGAATTCAGTATTCAATTTCTTTCCTCCGAACTATGTCATTCCAGATTCGAACTTGAACGCACCAGAATTTGACATCGAGAACACGGCGACATCCGTGCTCCAGCTCTCGCTCGCGGATGCCATCGTGAACAACAAAATCGGCAGCTTCACGGTCGATTTGTCGAACACAAGCGCTATGGGTAAGCTCGCTGCCAATCCCGCGAATCTGGTGGACACGCTGTCCATGCTGTTCATGCATTCCCAGATGCCCGACACGATGCGCAGCACGATCATCAATGCAATTACGCCGCTGACTTCCAATGCGCAGCGTGCGCGCGTGGCCATCTATCTCGTCATTACATCTTCGCAATACAAAATCATCCACTAGTTCCTCTGGAAGGGCCTCTATGCGTCGTCGGAGTTTCATTAAATATGCTTCACTCGCTGCAGCGGGTAACATCGCCGGCCTCAAGCCGTTTGGCGCATTGAACGCGCTTGCCGCCGGAGCAACGGACTACAAGGCTCTTGTCTGCGTATTCCTATATGGCGGCAACGACGCGAACAACATGATCGTTCCGTTCGACAACACTGGTTATGCAACATACCAGTCGATTCGTGGACCGTTGGCTCTCGGCAAGACGGCTCCGACTGGTAACAACGCTAGTGACGGCTACATCCAGCAGATTCAATCCATTCCCGGCTTTGGTTTGCACTCGGGTCTCTCCGACATCGCTACCCTTATCAATTCCGATGTGGCTGCGCCTGTTGTGAACGTCGGCAACCTGACGCAGCCACTGACGCGTACGCAGTACCTTGCGAACCAGTTGGGTTCCGTACCCTCGAACCTGTTCTCCCATCCTGATCAGCAGGTGGAGTGGCAGAATGCTGCGGCCAGCGGAGCAACAACAACCGGATGGGCAGGACGCATCTCAGACGCGATCAATGGCACATACAACGGCAGTGCAACCATTCCGATGGTCACGTCAGTGGCAGGTGACACGTTGTTCTGCAATGGCGTGCGCACGACACCGGTATCTGTTTCGCCTGGAAATCTGGGAGGCGCAAGTTGCTCAGAAGGCGCAGAGTGCAGCGCGCGTCTCGCTGCGGCACAATCGCTGATCACGCTCAGTTCCGGTATTTCGCTGGTCACGGCAGATGACAACATCACCTCGAATGCATACGCCTACGCAGCCACACTTACCGCAGCGACTAAGTCTGCGACCGCACTCAAGACCACTTTTCCGGCAAATAACGGGCTTGCCGCGCAGCTGCAGCAGATTGCGCAAATCATCAATGTGCGCGCAGCGCTTGGCGTAAAGCGACAGATCTTCTTCTGCGGCATCGGCAATTTCGATACTCACTCAAACCAATTGGTGTTGCAGGCGAACTTGCTCGGGCAGATTGGACCGGCGTTGGCAGCGTTTTACCAATCCACGACTGAGATGGGCATAGCGAACCAGGTGACGGCGTTTACGATGTCTGACTTCGCTCGTACCTTCCAGCCCAACTCAAACTCCGGGACAGATCACGCCTGGGGATCGCATCACTTTGTCATTGGCGGCGCTGTGAAGGGTGGAGCCATGTACGGCGCTTACCCAACGCTTGCTCTCGGAGGTCCGGATGATTCGGGTTCAAACGGGCGCTGGGTTCCTTCGATCGGAAGCGTACAGTACGCAAGCACCTTGGCACAGTGGTTCGGTGTGCCACAGAATCAGCTTGCGACGGTCTTTCCAACGATCACGAACTTCAACACAACAGATCTCGGCTTTATCTAGTTAGCGCGATAGTAGAACGACGCCGACAGCTACGAACGCCGCTGCCGCCCACCTGCGCTGATCAACGTTCTCGCGAAGAAAGAACTTCGCTGCGAAGGCATTGCCGACGTACGTGAGGGCCGCTGTCGCTGGCGCAGCGAAGGAAAGATCGACAACGCTGAGGGTGTAGAGCATGGCGAAGAAGTTGAGCCCCATGCAGAGCGCTCCGGCCAGGAAGACTGGACTTGTGAGTATGGCGCGTATAGCGCCGAGCAGGCCTGATCGCGCCCGAATCAAGTCAAGATCGCCGATGCGGCGCATTGCTGATGCGATCAGGGACTCACCGGTGATGGCCAGAGCAGCGACGCAGGCGATGCAGCTCCATGTCTGAACGACAGTTGCATTCGGGCGAATCAGCGGCCGACTCCGGAGTTCATGATCGCGAGGTCAGGTGTATTTTCAGTTCGTGAGGGCCCGCTGGCCACGAAGCCAACGGCGCACACGATCAGTGCAATGCCCGCGACGCGCGACAAGCTCAGATGCTCGCCCAGCCAGAAATGGCTAAGCAGAGCCACGATCACGTACCCAAAGGCCGTAGCCGGCATAACAAAGCTGAGATCGGCGAAGCTCAAGGCCGTCATATAGCTGGCAAAGAAGCCGATAAGCAACACGATGCCCACGGCTACGTAGGGATTGAAGATTGCCTTGATGAGCAAGGCGAGATGGCGTACATCGACTGGCCCGACCTGCGCCATACCGCGCGCGAGCAGAGAATCACCGACACTGGCCGTAGACATTACGGCAACAAGAACCATCCACTGACCAGAACTCAATTGCGACTTTTCGGCTGAAGTGATCCCCTTGCTTTGTTCTGACTCAGACACCTAATGCTGTGCTCCTTGGATTTCATTCGCGAGCGCAGCCGCGCCGTACACCTTGCGAAGAGCTTCCGTCATCGCTGCCGTGTGCACGGCTACGGTGCGGTTCTTCGTTCCGTCATACACAAAATCGCCTGCCAGGGATTCGATGTTCCCGTCGAATACAAGACCCACGATCTCGCCTTCCTTGTTGATGACGGGAGAGCCTGAATTGCCTCCGATGATGTCATTCGTCGAGACGAAGTCCATCGGCGTGGAGAGATCGAGCTTGTCCTTTGCTGCTATCCAACGGGCGGGAATGTCGAACGGAGACTTGTCGCCGAAACTTGCAGAGCGATCGTATAAACCGTACATCGTCGTCATCGGCGGAGCAATCGTTCCGTTCATTGGGTAGCCGTCCACCTGGCCGTAGCTGAGGCGCAGGGTGAAGGTGGCATCTGGGTAAGACTGCTTGCCGTAGACAGCAAAGCGAGCCTTTCCGAGGTCTTCGTCAGCACGCTGGATGGGGGCGTTGAGCGCGTCACGTTGCTGACGAGCCTCGCGCGTGAATGGGAGAATTTTGCGGGCAAGAGCGATCAGGGGATCGGTCGAAGCACTGATTGCAGCATCGCCGCCATCAAGCAGACTCTTTCGCACTGTTGCATCATCGAGGTGGGTGCCGGTGATGTAGTCGTGCGCCGCCGCCGCGGAAGATTTGCTACCAAGAACTGTCTTCAACCATGGGTCATCCGCGGGAAGAATAGTTTTGGCTTCTTCGAGCGCACCTGCCATGCGCGCTTCATCGAGCCCCTTGTAGACAGGTGCGGGGGAGCTCAAACGTAACTTCAAACTGGGCAACTGAGCGTCGTGGTACCCGGGTTCCCGATCAGCATCGGGCTTCTTGACCTGCTCGGCGTAGTTGACCAGCGCATTAGCAAAGCCTGCAAGTGTGGAGTCGAGGTTCCGAGCGCTGAGCTGTGTGATGACCGCGCTGAGCTTGGTGTTTCCTGCAGCAATTTGGTCCCATGCCGACCCGTAGGCTGCCTGCAGCTTTGGGTCGGCCGCTACTTTCTGCTTGAAATCAGCTTCCTCAGCTGACTTCTTTGCGAGAATTTTCGGGTCCGCGAGCGCTACTTTTCTGCCAACGTAAACCTTGAGTGAATTTTGCAGGCCGAAGATGAGCGAATCAGCCTGCCGCGCCTGCTCCGTCCCGCGAGCACTGTACTTCTGAAGCGTGTCAATGCGGTGTTGTAGCAAATTTAGAACAAGCGGTCCGATCACCTGAGACTGCAGCTTGAAGTCGGACATGGTGTCATCCCGCTGAGTAGAGCCCGGATTGCCGGACACGAAGACGAGCTCGTGAGCGGCAGCACCTTTGGCGTTCCACTTTAGGAAGTTCGGCGTGTGCAACGGCTTGCCGTTGTCGTACACGCGAAACACCGCCATGTCGAGGTCATACCGCGGGTAGGTGAAGTTGTCAGGATCGCCACCGAAAAATGCGGTTTGTTCTTCCGGCGCAAAGACGATCCGCACATCGGTATAGCGTTTGTAGCGATAGAGCCAGTACTCACCACCGCCATAGAGAGTGACGACCTCGCCGGTCAGGCCGGTCTTCTGCTTCGTCTCTTCTTCGAGCTTTGCGATTGCGGCGCGAGTCGCTTTCAAACCAGCTGCGGCATCAAGCCCTTGGCTGGCACCCTGCACCTGTGCGGTCACGTTCTCCATCGAGTCGAGCACATCGATCTCGAGATCAGGCGACTTGAGCTCGTCAGCCTGCGTCGTCGCGTAAAAGCCATTTTTGATGTAGTCGTGCTCGGCGGTGGAATTCTTCTGGAGTTGACCGCGGGCGACGTGATGATTTGTGAGCAGCAGTCCGTCTTGGCTGATGAACGAGCCAGATCCACCATCGTTCAAACGCACCGATGAGAGCCGGACGTGGTCGAGCCATTCTTTGGTGATCTTGAAGCCATACTTCTGCTGGATTTGCGCAACCGGCACGTTGTCGAACGTCCACATGCCCTCGTCGGCATGTGCGTTCGATGCGATGCAGCAAGCCAGCGCAACACCAGCCAACCAAAGCACAAGTTTCATTGTGCACCCCTCTGATAATCGTCTGCTAGAACGTGACTAAACACTCAATTTACCATTCCGCTGCAGCAGAATGGCGGCAGTAAAAGCAAAGGCCGACATTCGACGATGTCGGCCTTCTGCTTCAATTTTCCTTGAACTAAGCGTTCATGCTGACAGATTCCTGCTGGCGTGTGGCGTTCTCTTCGGCCTTGAGACGCGAGGCTTTATTGCGTTGCGACCGGAGCTTCATGAAGGCCTTGGCTTCGACGTAAAGTCGAGGAACATCGCGATTCATGATGGCCTTCCAGACGACGCGGGCAGCCGCCTTCGGCCGGAAATAATACTCGTCGTAGAACTTGTGCACCATTTCCATGACGTACTCGGTGGGTAGGCCGGGGTACTCGATATGGGCCATTTGGTGGCCTCCCCCGTCTTCCATCTTTTCGTTGGTGATAAAGCCGTTCTTCTCGGCGAAATCGTAGAACTCGGTGCCTGGATAGGCGTGCGCTACGGAGACCTGAATCGTTTCGCAATCAAGTGACTTCGCGAAGTTAATGGTGTTGCGGATCGATTCCTTTGTCTCGCCAGGCAGGCCAAGGATGAAGTCGGCATGGATGACGAGGCCGAGATCGTGGCAATCCTTCACAAAATCTCGAGCACGTTCAACGGTCGCACCCTTCTTGATGTTCTTGAGGATCTGCGGATCGCCTGACTCAAAGCCAACGATCAGCAAGCGGCAGCCGGCCTCCTTCATGGCTTTGAGCGTGTCACGATCCGTGGTAACGCGCGACGTGCAGCTCCATGTCAGGCCCAGCGGCTTCAACTTGGAGCAGAGCTCGATGGTACGCGCCTTCTGAATATTGAAGGTGTCATCATCGAAGAAGAATTCCTTTACATGCGGGAAGTTTTCTTTCGCCCAGGCCATTTCCGCCGCAACGTCGTCGGTCGAACGCTTGCGCCATGCGTGACCGGAAAGTGTTTGCGGCCACAGGCAGAACGTGCACTGCGCCGGGCATCCGCGCGTGGAGTATAGCGAGATGTAAGGATGCAAAAGGAACGGCACGTTGTAACGCGTCACGTCCATATCACGCTTGTAGATCTTGGTCGCCCAGGGCATCGCGTCAAGATCCTCGACCTGCGGGCGATCTGGGTTGTGCTGAATGACACCGTTCGCGTCCTTGTAGCTAATGCCGAGAATCTCACTCAGCGGCTTGCCGTTGGCGAACTCTACAACGGAGAAGTCAAACTCGCGGCGGCAGACGAAGTCGATTGCTTCACATTCGTTGAGCGCGCGATCCGGATCCGTAGTTACCGGAGGTCCGACAAACGTGATCTTGATTGAAGGGTTCGCCGCTTTGATGGCTCGCGCTAGACCATGATCGCCAGCCCAGCCGACCGTTGAAGTAAACAGAACCAGAAACTCGAAGCTCTTCGCCGTTTCGATCGTTTCATCAGCGGAAACGTGATGCGGCGGAGCGTCCAGAAGCTTTGAACCTTCCAGCATCCCGGCGGGATACGCAAGCCAAACTGGATACCAGTACGACTCGATTTCGCGGACTGCGGGCCAACGTGAGCTGGCGCCACCATCAAAGTTTTCGAAGGAGGGCGGGTTCAGAAGCAAGGTTTTTAGAGGCATAGCAATCCTTTGATTTTACCACTTTGACAACATCTGAACGCCTGAGGAACCCTTGAAGAGACAGCGTCTTCTCATGCTCAGTGCGGCGTTGTGGATGCTGTGGGGGTACCAGTGGTCGTTGAAGGAACTCCAGTTGGGCTGGATGATGGAGCAATTGGAGCAGCGCCTGGGACAGCGGGTGTGTTTGTTTCAGGAACGATCATGGGCGCGGTTGGCGTTGTTGTCGGTGTTCCGATCGAGTTATGGATCCAGTCGGCGAGGCCGCCTTCCTGACGCAGCAGGTTCACCTGAGTTTGTTGCAATTGAAGGGCGGCGCTCAACATGTCGTAGTACTTTGACCGCTCCTGCAACCGGGCATTTAACTCATCCCGCGGGTTCAGCAGAGTACCCGATGCGTTTGCGCCGTTTGCCTTCAATTGCAGCCGAACGGTTTCCAGCTGATTTTGCGCAAGGTCTCGGTCTAACGAGGCGAGTTCTGCTCGCGCGTCCAATTCCAAAGCCGAGTTGTGTAGCTTCGCGCGGCCATCAAGGTAGGCGTCCTTCTGCGACTGCGCTTCTGCAAGCGCGCGCGCTGCATCCGCGGCAGATTGATGTGCTTTTGCGCGGTGAACGAGATCAAGCAGGGGCAGGGTAATCTGCAACCCAATACCGAGAGCGTTTTCGCTGTTAGGGTTCCCCGGCGTCCCGGCAAAGCGTGGGTAGTAATCCAAATAACTCGAGAAAGCTGTGTTCACCCGGCTATAGTTCGCCTCGAAAGCGACCTGTGGCCAGAAGAGACTGCGACGGTCGCCTTCGGCGGAGAATTGCTTTGACTTCGCTATCGCAAAAGCAGCGACGATGCCTTCGCTGGTCGGCGCGGCATCGGAGTCTTGTTGCTGATAAGGTTGCGGCTTGATAAAGGACGGCACGGACTGAGGAAGGATGCTGAGACCGCCGACTTGCAAACCTGTGAGTTGCGCAAGATGCAGCTTCAACCCTGCGATCTCGTCATCGGTGTTCAACGCTTGCAGTCGTATTTGCACGGCAGTACGTCTAGACTTCGTCAGCTCTATCTGCGGATCTACGCCTGCGCTTGTGCGCTCTGCTGTTACGTCAACTAAGTTGTGAGCGATTTCAGACTCATCCTTCAACACGTCACGCCGTTGCATTGCGTTGCTCAAACCGACATATGTGTTTGTCGCGTCTTCCGCAACTTCAATACGAGCTTCACTCAAAGCGTGCTGCGTTGATTCGAGACCCTCTCGAGCGGCGCGAATGTAGTCACTCTGTGCACGAGCGAATACAAGTGATTGGGCCGAGAGGCTGAATACCACGGGAACGCTAAGCGGCGCCCCCGTCGATTTGCCCACGCCTCCGGTGGCTGACACACTGGGCACATAAGCATCGCGTGCCTCACCGAGCGCCGCATGAGCTTTCGCATAATTTGCTTGAGCTATTCGAATCTTGGGACTATTCCGAAGCGCGAGATCGACCGCAGTTCCCAGCGAAATCTGAGAGTGTGCGTTAGCAGCCAGAAAAGCGCCAGCGAAGAAGCAGATCGAAATGGAGCGAAGAGTAAACATCAGATTTTAAAGAGAGGTAAGTGCTTTCTGGGCGGGTGCGTAGTCCGGCGCTAGTGCAAGAGCTGTGTTGAACTCGATCTTAGCGCCAGCCTTATCGCCGCGTGCCGCGAGCATCTTTCCAAGCAGAACATGCGCTTTGAACGCTGGTGCGGAGTCATCCATGTTGCCGCCACTAAGATAGCTTCGCAGCAGGCCGAGAGCTATCGCGGGCTCGCGCTGCAGTTCATTCAGCATCTCGGCGATGCCGACGAGGATTGAGCCCTTGTCACGCGTCGCTGCTTGTGCATGATGAAGTGCATCGACGGCTTGATCAATCCTGCTCTGCTCTTTATAGAAAGCAGCCAGGTCAAACCATGTGTCCGGGCGGTCACGGGTCATTTGGACGTGTTCTTTCAAGTAACGCTCGGCAGAGACGACGTCCTTGACTTTCACGGCGATGGCAGCTTCAAGACGCAGGGTTTGGTCCTGACCCTTAGACCTCTCCGCGAGTGCTTTCGCTTTGTCCACACCACCACCCACAATGGCCGGCGCCTCAAGATAGTACGCGCCAAGATCATCAATGGCCTCGGCGTTCATAGGGTCAAGCGAGACTGCGGTCTCAAAGGCGTTCTTGACTTTTCGTGCGAGGGTGAAGCCCGTTAGAGGTCCTGCATGCTCAGCTTTGAGGCCGTAAACCTTACCCATCCAGTCCTGCGCGCCACTGTTCTTGCTTAGAGTCTGCAGCGCCACCTCACATTCCTGTACGGCAGGGTCTGCCAGCTGCTCAGAATAATACGTGCGGCAGAGCAGCAGATGTGCCTGTCCATCTTGTGGATTGGCGGCAACAAGAGCATGAAGCTTCGATATAGCATCGGTGACCCGGCCCTGCATCACTGCCCGCTTGGCATCAGCCAGGCCGTACGTTGCTGGTTGTTGCGCGCTGGCTGCTACGGCGATGAAACCAAGTATGGCAACGATGCCGCGTGAGTGTTTCAAGCATGACATCTTAATGTTGAGCCTTCACCTGCAAGCCGTCGGTCAAGTCCGCCTCGGTCGTCGCACCGAGCACTACGGTGTCACCGGCCGAGATGCCGCTTGTAATTTCTACTCGCGTGAGTGTCACTACCCCTACCTGCACATTTGTCCTGCTCAGACGTCCATCCACAATCCTGAAGACGTAATTTGCCGTACCTTCAGTGTGGAGAGCCTCTCGCGGAACGCTGAGTACATGGGGCCGAAAGAGGGTGATTACGGTGACGGTCACGTTCGTGTTGGGCAACAGATCGCCTTTCGCGTCATCCACGGTGATGTGGCACTCTCCCACATTGCGCGTGCCGTAATTGATCACGGTGGTGGGCGCCTGTGTGATATGCCCATGCCAAGTCTGGTTCGGTTTCGCATCCCAAACAATCTTGACCGGCTGACCGTCTGCCAGATTTCCAATCTCCGGTTCGTCGAAGTAAGCAAGCACCTCTACGTGATTCAGGTCCGCGATGTTAAGCAGAGCTTCGCCGCTATTTACGTAATCGTATTGCGTCACCGGAACGGAATAAACGGTACCTGCGAAGGGGGCGTGAATATCCACATCTCCGTAAGCGCTGCGTGCAGCCTGCAAATTGGAATATGCCTGAGCAACCTGCAAGCGTTGCGTCGCAAGATCATCCGGGCTGTATCGGTTGGTTCGACGCGCTTGAAGTTGCGAGATCTTGGCCTCCGCGTCAGTGACGCGCTGTTGTGCAGCTTTCACCTCGTTCGCTGAAGCTGCCCCTTTGGCCTGCAGAGCTTGAAGTGAGGCGAGCGACGCTTCCGCTTGACGCTCCTGATTTTCGGCCGCTGTCATGTCAGCTGCTTCTGAGAGCAGTTCTTCCTGCGTGCCACCGCGCTCTGTGTTTCGCAACGCCGTCTGATTTGCCTGCAGCACCGCCTGTGCGGACACAACCTTGCTTCCAGCATCGCTGGTGTCCAGCCGGATGAGGTCCTGGCCCTTCGAGACTTTCTGTCCAAGAGAAACCAACAACTGCTTCACAACGCCGGATACCGGAGAGTGAGCCTGGAAGTCGTCTAAGGGCTCAACCTTGCCGTTCGTCGGAACAAGAGTAGTGACGTCTTGGTATTCCACCCGCGCCGTTCGCACCACTATTGGTGATTGGGTGAAGCTGCGAATGATGAAATAAACGGCTACTAATCCGGCGATGGCAACGAGGCTCCATAACCAGCCTCTGTTTGAGTTCGAACTTTTTTCCGGCATACGCGAAGGGCCAGTATATAAGACTCATTCGCGGCAAGAACGACGCAACACTTTACTGACAGCACGTTACGGCCCAACCTTCGCGGCACGCTCCATGGCGACAATCTCGAGTTCCCAGCCACCAAAATCCGGATGCCAATTGCGATGTAGCCGGTAAGCTATGTCAAAGCTTTCCCCCGGTGCCCATGCCTCCCGGGCCGCGCGTTCCGGCCACAACAAACGCCTGCTCCAGGCCATCGCTCCGAACCGCAGACTTGTTTCCGGATCTGCGACTACTAAGCGCAAGTGCCGCTCTTTGATCACCTTCACCGGCGCGGCGAGGCGAACTCCTCGGCTGATGAACAACGGTTCGGGGTTACCATGCCCGAACGGCCCCATACATTCAAACGCCATCAGAAAGTCTGGCGTGAGTTCGTGAAATGTTACTAGCGCGTCGCAGTCAAGTACCTCGGCCGTGGGTTGCCTTCCAAGCCGCTCTGCCGTAAATGCCTCCATGCTCGCTCGCAACTCATTGACACGCGCTGACGCGAGCGAAAAGCCTACCGCATGTGCGTGTCCCCCAAAGCGTGTAAAGAGGCGGGATTCTGTTCGCTCGTGCACAGCACTTAGCGCGTCAAGAAGGTGAAATCCGCTGATGGATCGTCCGGAGCCATATGCCTGGCCGTCTTCATGCGCAATCACCAGCGCTGGGCGGCCTGTGCGATCCACAATGCGCGAAGCGAGTATGCCGATTACCCCGCGGTGCCAGCCCGCATCGTCCATGACCACGCAGGCTGGAATACCCTCGGCAAGTTGGGCACTCGCCGCGAGTCGCTCCTCAATGGCGAGGAGAGCCTCGTTCTCAGTAACGCGTCGATCATCGTTCAACGAATGCAGCTTTTCTGCGAGCGTGCGTGCGATGACAGGGTCCTGAGTGAGAAACATGTCAACAACGTCGCTGGCAATGTCCATGCGCCCAGCCGCATTGATGCGCGGCGCGAGGCGGAAGCCGACATCCGTTGCGGACAAGGGCCGGGAGACATCGATAGCAGCCAGCTCCATAAGCGAGCGCAAGCCATGTTGTGCGGGACGCCTCAGCTCGCCTAGGCCGATGTGAGCGATAACGCGGTTCTCGCCGGTGAGTGGCACGGCATCGGCAATCGTCGCGATACAGAGCAGCTTCAGGAATGACGGCAGCGTCTTCGTGCGCAAGCGCTCTAGATCTTCCGGCGAAGTAGCTGCACTTTCCAGCAGGGCCTGGGCGAGCTTGAACGCTACTCCGGCGCCGCACAGTTCTTTATATGGGTACCTGCAATCAGGCTGGTTGGGATTGAGCACAGCAAGCGCGTTCGGTACGCCTTTCGCGCAATCAGGCAGGTGATGGTCAGTGACAATCAGGTCGAGACCTACGCGGCGCGCTTCATCTGCTGCGGCGAAGGCACGAATGCCTGTGTCGACGCTGACCACAAGTCGCACACCCTCTTTGGCGGCAGCCTCAATGCGGTTCTCCTGCATTCCGTACCCTTCCCGGAGACGGTGTGGGATGTGATAACGCACGTCCGCGGTAACGCCCATCGAGGCGGCAGCTCGATCGGCTGCAACCTTCAGCAGTACGGTCGCGATGGTTCCATCTACGTCGTAGTCACCGTAGATAAGAATCGGTTCGCGGTCGCTGAGAGCAGATCGAATGCGTTCGACCGCTACTTGCATTCCCAGCATCAGGTAAGGATTGTGTAATTGTGTTAGTTGTGGATGAAGGAAGTCCTGCGCTGCTCTTTCGGTATCGACCCCTTTACAAAGCAGTAAGCGCGCCAGCAGGCTGGGCAGCTGAGCAGTCTTCGCGAACGCATCTACAGCGGAGTCGTCGTGGTGCCGAACTTTCCACTGCGCGATCGATGAGGCCTCACGTTCTGGCATTTCCTAGTCTTCGTCGGGGTCGTCGACGATGATGCGCCCGAGTTCTGAGACCGTTTCCATCAGGCCTTGAAACTGGTCATACCAGTCGGTCGCTGTCTCGTACAAGAAGACCACTCCACCGTGCGTGAAACCTAGCTGCAGATAGCCTACTTTTCCAACGTGCTGCGTGAGATCCTGCGCCATCTCCAATTCCGACAGATCGTGGTCCGGATAATTCTGGTCGCGCACCTGGCCAATGAGCGTGGCAATATCTTCCGGCTCCAGGATGACTTCGCTCATGGTTAGAAACGGTTGGTTTGCTGCTTTCGCATGTTCCACAAAGTCTTTCCATGCGTCTGGATCGTCATCTTCAAACATCACACTTGGGACGTCGTCAGGCACGTAGGCGCGCATGCGGCGCAGGCCGTGCCCGGCAATGAAAGCCACCATGTCGTCTTTCAATACGCTTAGATCATCGGTTCTCATGTGGCGTTATTCTCGCAGAAAGTTCAGCGGCATGAAACGTGCGATCGCTTCCGATCACGACGAAGCCGGCGGCTGGGTCCCACTCTCGCGACGCCGAAACAGCGTGCTAACCTGTTGCAGACCATGATCTTTTCTAAGGAATATGTAGGCTATCTGGCGAAGCAAACCAACAAGCATTTGGTTGCCGCGAAGATGATCCAGACCGGCAAGCAAGGGCTTGTCGATGAGCGCGTCGCAGCAGGATTAGTGGAAGAACTTGCTTTGGAAGACCGCATTAATGAGGAAGTCCGGACAATTCTTGAAGCCATACAGGATGATATGCACAGGGGTGGGGCGAGCTATCCGGAAATGTTCAAGAAGGTGAAGCAGAAGCTTGTGAACCAGTACAAGGCGGTGCTATGAGAATCAGCCGCGATAAGCTGAACAAGCTGGCCCACGTAGTGGCTGATACTCTGGCGGAAATCAACGAGGTTGATTTCCTCGAAGACCGGAACACCATCCGCCAGGAAGCTCGGAAGGCGCTCGAGAAGCTGCTCACGGAGGAGATGAAGATCGACGGAGCGGCACGGCAGAAGATCGCTTCCCAGCGGAAGATCATCCCCGAAGGCTCCCAGGAGTGGGACATCCTCTACCGCAAGTACTATAACGACGAGGTCAAAAAGCTCGGTCTCTAGATCGAGCTTTGCTATACTTGAGGGGTCGCACCGGGTCATTCGCTCGTGCTGTGGCGATATGGTGTAACTGGTTAACACGTCGCCCTCTCAAGGCGAAGAGTTCGGGTTCGAGCCCCGATATCGCTACCAACCTCACCCAAATGGAATGACTTAGGGTAGATCGCGAAATCCATCTGTTTACCCTATCCGGTCTAAAACACTTTTATTCCGGATCCGGTGGCGCCTCGTACATCAGCTCAATCCAAGGCCAGATATTTGCCAGCACCTGCACCCGAGATAACACGCATCTGACGGCAACGGCCCGATCTTTCGATAATGACGATCTGAGCACTGCACCTGCGTCTCCATATAACCTGCCATGCGCTTAGGATGATGGCACCGTAAAGCCGTAAGTTCCGCTTCAGCGATGAACATCAAAACCACGATCTTGCGAACGGTACATTGTTTATTAGCGACTCGTGGGCCGCGTGCTTGATCGATTACCCCGCTTCGCATCTCGGACTGACTAGAAGCTTGCTGTCAGGGCACGCGATGACACATTTACTTGCATCCACACGAGTGCCGATAGATCATCTCGCCTGGCAGGGCCACGTTTTGCATCTCAAGCGAGTCATTTCCCGCAATCCGCTCAAACAAAATGCTGATAGCGTGTCGGACGATGTTCTCCACGGGCTGACGAACAACCGAAACGGCAGGATCTACCATGGCGGCCATCTCAAAATCGTCGAAACCTAGTAAGGGTAGGCGAGATGTTTTTGGAAGAGCCAGTTCGTCGTATGCCTGGAGAGCGGTACGCGTGGCGCGATTGCTGAAACACAACAACGCGTCCGGTCCCTTACGGCTAAGCAACGCTGAGCATAGGTGATACCGTAGCTCGTCGTGGTTTGGCGCTTCGATCAGAATTGGTGCTTTCCTGCGGCTTTCCAGTGCTTCTTTGTACCCGTTCCAGCGCTGCTCGAAACTCATGATTTCGCGGCGGCTTAGAAGGCACGCGATGCGCTTATAACCATGCTGCAGAAGGTGTTCCGTGGCCGTACGGGCTGCGTCGTGGTTACGTAAAACTACGGAATCCATGGCCGGCGACAGAAACCGGTCGATCGCTACCACAGGCATGCCGTGCACCACATTGCGAATACCTTCTGCAGTTGAGCCAGCGGCAGGTGCGAGAATCAAACCGTCCGCGCGATACCGCCTGAGTGTGCTTAGCTGCGCCGCCTGCTGCTCGGCATTCTCCTGATGCGTTAGCAGGATGACTGCATAGCCACGCTTGTGCGCTTCATCTTCAATCAGTTGCACGGCCTGGGCGTAGAAACTGTTCGTGACCTGCGGGATGATTGCGCCAAGCGTCCGCGTGCGGCCACCACGCAGGGCGCGTGCGGTTTCGTCCGGCTGATATTGCAGGCGCGCGCTGGCTTCAGCGATGCGAGCCCTGACGCCTTCGGCAACCGTGATCCCTCGGAAGTAGCGCGACACAGTCGACGGGCTGACACCGACAGCTTTCGCGACATCGATGACTGTCGAACGTTTTGTCATGCGCATGGATCGAACCGCTTCAGTGTAGCAGCGGTACTTCGCGGCGTTACTGTTGCTTCACATCGCTTGCAGGGCCGGCAAGAACGGCTTCGCCCGCACCGGCATTGATCACCAGACGATGGGCTGCTACCTTCGCGTAGGCCAGGTACATGCCGGTAGCCGCTTCAATTCTTACGTTGTCCAGATGCAGATCTTCTACCGGCGATTCCGGCAAACCAACGATGACGCCAGCCTTCTTTGCGCCGGTCGCTGTCAAGTTGCGAATCGTAATGTCGTGGAAACGCGGTGTGAGTCTACCCACCGGCTGCGGCCCCTCACCCTCAGCGGGAAGGACCTTGGGGTAGTACTCGCTGATGAGAATGGGTGTGCCGACGTTATGCATGTTCACATCATCTACGCGGATGTCGGAGACATCTGCGCCGCGATCACGGTTGGCCTTAATGCGAATGCCCTGCTCCGTGCCGTCGAAGGTAATGTGGCTGATGTGAATCCGTTGCGCTCCGCCGGCGATCTCGCTGCCAATGGATAGCCCGTGGCCGTGCGCGAACGTGCAGTTGGTGATTGTGATGTCTGCGGATGGAGAGTCGGGTCCGGGTGAGTTGATCAAGCCCGACTTGATCGCAATGTTGTCGTCGCCTACATCGGCATAAACGTGATCGATCAGGACATGTGTCGAAGAAAATGGATCGATCGCGTCTGTGTTTGGAGAATGTGGGTCGGCGAGTATCTTTACGTTTTGAATTGTCACATCGTCGCTGTAGTACGGAACAATCTGCCAGAAAGGTGCATTTTCAATGGTGAGGTTCTCGATACGCACGTGCTTCGAGTGATTGAGCACAATCAGCCGCGGACGCGGATTACCCTCGCCTACGATCCCATGATCGCGTTCAGCTCGCGCCTGCTGCCACCAGCTTTGACCTTGGCCATCAATTGTTCCACCACCCGAAAGCACGATGTTTTGCGCGCCTTCCGAACTTAACAGCGGCTGGAGTGCTGCCGCGCGGAGTTCGGTGATTCTGGGATAGTCGCTATGGTCGGCGGAGCCTCGCAATGTTGATCCGGGCTCAATGTCCAAAATGATGTTGCTGCGCAGGATAAGAGGTCCGCTGAGGAAGTCTCCGCTAAGTCGAACGGTGCCACCACCCTTGGCAGCGCATGCGTCAATGGCTTTCTGCAGCGCCGCGGTGTCCTTGGTGTGTGCGTCGCCGCGGGCGCCGTAGGCGTGCGCGTCACACAAGGTGGAGGCGTGCAAAGGCTGTAAAAACACCGCAGCGAAGGCGCAGAGCGACGCTAGCGTTAGCATTTGACGAAGTGACATAAGGTCCTCAGCTTACGAAGTGTTCGCCCGCGGAGTGACCATGGAAGTATTGCGCTGCGGGCACACGATCGTGGAACTGTGTCATGCTAGACAACGTTGTCAGTTTTTGTCTAGCTGCGGTGGTAGAAGAGGGCCAACCCTTGAGAAGTCAGGTGCTATTCAAATCACTAATACCGTCTGCTCTGATCTGCGTCCTTGCGGCATACACGCTTCGGCCGACTTCCTCGACCGCCCAAGACGTTCACATTCACGTCATACAAACGACGAAACAGGCCGCCGTTTCCGCTGTCCCCGCAGAGTTTCCAACAATCCAGATGGCGCTGGATCACGCGCCTGCTCCTCCCTCAAACGGTCGCCTTATCATTCACATTGCTCCCGGAATATACCGCGAACGGGTTTGGGTTTCGCCCGAGCGAACGCGGACCACGTTCCTTGGCGAAGGTGCGGATGCCTCGCAGGTTGTGATCGTGGCCGGGCAGAGTGCGAAAACAGCAGGCGGCACATTTCTTTCCGCGACGACTAACATCAGCGCTGCAGACTTCCATGCCGACCGAATTACGTTTGCAAACGATGCCGGTCCAGTCGGGCAGGCCGTTGCCATCGCTGTGAATGCCGATCGTGCGATCTTCAAGCACTGCCGCTTCCTCGGCGACCAGGACACGCTACTGGCGAATTTCGGCCGGCAGTTATATGTTGACTCGTATATCGAAGGTGGTGTGGACTTTATCTTCGGTAATGCCACTGCGCTCTTCGAGCACGACGAAATTCACATCATTCGCCCGGGGTATCTTACGGCGCAGTCACGCACATCTCCCGCACTCACCACTGGGTATGTGTTCGACCATTCCACTGTGACCGCTGCTGACATGGGCGAAAAGCATTTCTACCTGGGTCGTCCGTGGCGCGCATACTCGCGCGTCGTGTTCATGAATACAGAACTGCCTGCTTCCTTGCACTCCGACGGCTGGGCAACGTGGACGAGCAACACGCCAGACCTGACGACACCGTTTTATGCAGAATTTGCGAACTCCGGCCCCGGCGCCAACACGGTGCAGCGCGTTTCCTGGTCGCATCAGCTCACGTCCCAGGAGGCGGAAGCATTCGCGCCCGCGAAGTTTTTGCGTGGCGACGACCATTGGGACGCGTTGCACGAAGCTGCCAGCTTACCTTGACCGACGGCTTAGAGGCGCTCATCGTGACGCACTGCTTTTGGAGGGGAACATACATGTCTGTTGTTGTGAATCGCGGCGCGTCTGCGCGGTGACCACTGTACCCCTAACGTCGTCGCCCGACAGACGGAAATCAACCGGACCGGGACCGTAGGAGACATGCGCGTGCTCGGCGAATTGCTTGTAAGCCTGTGGCTGATCCAGCCGAACGTCGTCGAATCTTGCTGTCGTCGCATGCGCGGTGTCGGTTCCGTCCACGGTTAGCTTTCCTCCTCCAGCGATGCGAACGTCTTTGAACGCGACATCTCGGAAGAGCGGGATCTGAAGACTGTTTAGGCTTGAGCCACTGTTGTCGTAGCGCGTGTCGATGGAGATGGGGTTTGCCGTATCGCGAATGCAGACATCTTCATACCGAATGCGTTCGACGAGGCCACCGCGGTGAATATTGGACTTGATGCGTAGGCCATTGTCCGCCCCATCGATCGTCAAGCCGCGCACAAGCACATCGCTCACACCCGCACACGTTTCCGAGCCGATGGACATGCCGTGACCGGCGTAGAAGTGGTTGTCGATAACGCTCACGTGCTGGACGCCCGTCCCGCTTCCCTTTATGGCGATATGGTCATCCCCCGTGCTGATGATGCTGTGAGTTACCGTGATGTCCGAGGCGCTGCCCGGGTCGATGCCGTCGGTATTGCGCGCGCGTTGTGGCGCCTTAATGCGCACACACCACACCGTGAAGCCACGACCGTTGCTGTAGACGAGGTGGAAGTTGGGTGAGTTCCGAAGAGTAATACGATAGATCGAAAAATCGTCTGAGTGATCTGCCACCACAAGCCGAGGGACTTGTTGGCGTCCGCCTCTGCGCGCCTGCTCCGCTAAATCCCACCAGGTTATAGAGTCGTGAAGCAACTTCGCGCCACCGCGGCCGTCGACGACGCCCTCGCCCATCAGTGCTGCGTGTGGCGCATCGTCGATGGCGATAAGCGCCTTGCATCCGGCGGCCTCATGATTGACCACGCCGCAGCTATTGGGAGTCCGGTCGAATACTCGAGGGTCACGCGAGGCAAAGAGCGTGACACCTTCATCGATGAGCAACGTCACATTCGCGGGAATGCTGATAGGGCCTGATAGGAAAGCATTCAACCTCCCATTTGCCGCGAGCTCGACAGCACTACCGTGGTCGCAGTGGTCGAGGGCTTGCTGAATGCGATTTGTATCCAGTCGCTCTTCGTCTTCAGCAGCTAAACTTTCGTTTTTCGCCGCGATGCCTGCCGAGAGGCGGACACAAGTTTGCGGAATGTGCGGTTCCGTCACGGTACGGCGGTCCTGCGCGTGGCTGCTGCAGGATGTAAGAAGTGCCACTGATATCCATGCAAGCCCGTTCTTTACGCAAGGGGCGAGGTGCAAGGTCTGCATGATGTGTCTCCTACTAAGCAGATAAGCAACGGAAGCGTCCACAAGGACGCTTCCGTTGGCCCAAATTATGCACAGTGCGTTAGAAGACAATTCGCGCACCCAACTGAACCTGGCGTGGGAGGCTGTTGCTGGCGGTGGCAGTGACTTCCCCGAAGTTCGACGACGTTGCGCTGGTAACGTTCGGTGCGGCAAACACAGGATGATTTAGCGTGTTGAAGGTCTCAAAGCGAAGTTGCAGATACGCTTTCTCCGTGAAGTTGAAGTTCTTCAGGATGGAAGCATCCAGCTCGTTGAAGCCGTCGGCTCGAACCCAGGACAGTGTTTGCGGAAGCGTGCGGTAGTGCATGTAGTACTGGCCGTTGAAGAAGCTCTGTCCACTGAGGTCGCACGTCGTTCCGGTAGCGCACGCCGTCGCCGTTCCTGTCACGAAAGGTCCTAAACCACCGGCGCTGCTGGAAGGAATTGCAGCGGTGGCCTGCACCGGCGATGTGTTTCGCGGATTGATGCGGAGCGCACGCAGGTCAACGTTAGGACTGACAGGAATATCGGCAGTGAAGACAACCGGAGGCCCCGTCTGGAATTGATAAATGCTGTTCATGACAAAACCGCCGAACACCTCGTTCAGCAACTTGCTCCCGCCAAGCGAGAACTTCTTACCTCGGCCAAACGGCAGCTCATAGGTTCCACCTGCAGTGAAGTGGTGCGTGTGATCGAACGGAGAGACTCGATTGGTCGTCGCCGTATCTTCGTCGTTCAAGAACGTATCAGCTTCGGTCAGCTTCGAGAAGCTGTAGTTCGCAGTCACTGTCAGCCCATGGAATGCGCGCTGTTCGAAGTGAAGAATCGCACTGTTGAAGTGGGACTGCCCAATCGTCTGATTCTGGACATATACGTTCGTGGTGCCGTACTGAGGGAATGGGTAGGTAAGGTTCGAGAAGGGGACGGTAGAGCTATTCGCCGTGCCTCCGTTTGGCAGAAGTCCGGAATAAGGGTTCTTGACTTTTGTAGAGTACGCATTTGACAAGGTCTGATTGCGGTAAGGCGCGGTCGTCAAATAAGGCAGAAGCGGAGCGTTGATGTTCTGCTGCTGCACAGGCAGATGCAGAGCATGATTGCCTACATAGATGACTTCTACCAGGGTCTTCGATCCGAACGAATGCTGCACATCAAGGTCCCAGCGTTCGGAGTAGGGATCATGTTCCACCGGCGCAAGGAAACTGATGGTTTGACCAAGATATGTGCTCGCCCCCTGCGAGGATCCAGCAACCTGGGTGAACCCGCTCGGGAATGGATTTGCGAGCGTGGTTGCCGGTGTGAAGTAGTTATTGGTTGTTGGGTTATACGTTGTGGTTGCGCTGAATCCCTCGTTATTTGTAAGTGCATTCGACGAGTACGATCCATTGCTTGCCAATGTAGAGAGGACTTCCGGCTGAACAAAGATACCGAAACCCGCACGCACTACTGTTTGCGGCGTAAGGCTGTAGGCAATGCCAATACGCGGACTAAAGAAACCGTTGTTGGTTGCGTAAACAGCACCGTTGGCGGTATTCGGGAATGTCAATCCACCGAGCGTGTTCAGCGAATTTACGGTGTAGTTCTGCCCGCTATAGGTGACGGCTGTCGGCTTGAACGCAGCCGTTGCTGCGGTCGATGCCGAATTCACCGCGGTCGGATTGAAGCCATTGACGATCGCTCCGTTCTTCTCGCGATACGGAGTGTCGATGTCATACCGAACTCCAAGGTTCAATGTGACCTTGTCGCTGACATGCCAGTCGTCCTGTAGAAACGAGCCAATATAGAACTGGTGGTAGTCGGCGCGCGCAGGCGTGTTGAAACTACCGGCCGTCGGCAGGCCAAGCAGAAACGATGCAAGGTCTGCGCCAAACAGACTGGTGTTGCCGCTTGTCGAGTTGCTGTTCACAAAGCTTGAACTGAAAGTAAAGCTGCCGCTCGATGCTCCGTAATTCTCCACGGTGAGCTTATAGAGCCGGCCATCGAAGCCGACCTTTACCGTGTGCTTACCGATCACCTTCACCACGTCTACGAAGGTTTGGTAGCTCGTGGTCGGATCGATGCCGGCGCTTGTGTCGCCAAGGCAGGTATAACTCGTGAAGCTACCGCAGCTTCCACCGTACGAGAAGTTGATGTACGGCAACTGGACTAGGCTGCTCGATCCCTGCACGTAGGAGGGGAAGCCAACCTGCGATGGGGAATACGCCTGCGCAGGCGTGCCGTGGGTCTCATTAAAGAATGTCCAATTGGCGCGCGTATCCAAGATGGTAGTGGGGTTCAACGTGAACACGTTGTCTACCGTCGTACCGAAGTTCTCGCGAAATAGCGTTGTTCCGGTTAGACCATTGCCAAAATAATCATTCTTGATCTGCGAGCGATAGTTGTGGCGCACGTCCAGAAACAAATGGTCGCGGCTGCTGATGTTGAAATCCAGGCGGCCGAACTCGTTGTTATAACGATCCACGCTCGGCGCATTGCTGATGTAGTTGCTCTGACCGTTGGGCTGTACGCCTGCTGTCGCGTTCGGCAAAGGAATGAGCGCGAGATAGGCCTGCGCAATCGGGCTGAATGGCTGTCCCACCGAAGTGAGCTGGTTATTGAGAATTGGCTGACGTGTGTAGCTCGTGCTCGTTCCGGTTGGATTGTAAGGATTGTAGAGCTGGTTCGGATCAGCATAAGCCGTTTTGTTGCTGCCATACGGCAGGCATTGTGCCGCAGCCTTTGTCGGATCGTTTGCAAATCCACCCGGACAGCCTGCTGCGAGCACTTGCGAGAAGTCGCCTGTCCGCTCTGCTGCCGTGGGAACGGTCTGCGTCGTTGCGTTTGGTTGCGAATCCTTCAAACCTTCATACGCAAAAAAGAAGAAGAGCTTGTCTTTACCGTTGAACACTTTCGGGACCAATACCGGTCCGCCGAAGGTCAGGCCGTACTGGTTGTAGTGCGTGATCGCCAATGGAATGTTGTTGCGGTCATTCAAATACAGGTTCGCGTCAAGATTCGGAATCTGGTTGAACTCGTAGACCGTGCCGTGAAATCCATTCGTTCCGCTCTTCGTGATCTGGTTGATGACACCGCCGATGGTGTGGCCGAAGCTCGCGTCCGTATCAAAAGGACGAACGGAAATCTGTGCCACGCCGTCTTGCACTGGCGAATAGGCCAGCGCACCAAGCAATGTTAGGTCCGGCGATCCATCCAAGAGCACCTCGCTAATCTGGCTTGGCGTGCCGCCGATCGACCATGAATTGCCCGCGTTGTTGTCGAAGGGATGCACGAGGCCTGGTGCGGAAGTTGTGATGACGCCCGGGGAAAGCTCGGTGAATACGACAGGCGTACGCCCATTAAGCGGAAGATCAGCAACCTGCGTGGTGTCAATTACCTCGCCAATGCTTGCGTTTGCTTGGTCAATCAGCGGTGGAGCTGTTGTTACCGTAACGCTTTGCGCTTCCGAACCCGCCCTCAAGGTGATATTCACTAACGGATGGCCCTGCGCGTCCAGCATCACGTTCTTCTGTGTGGTTGTCTCAAAGCCCGAGTTTACGACCGTGACGGTGTACTCGCCGGGCAACAGGAAAGGCACCACGTATTGTCCCGCGCTATCACTCACCGTGCGGTTGACGGTTCCGGTGTGTACCTCGCGAACAGTGACCGCCGCCTTCGGAATAACAGCACCGCTCGAGTCTGCAACAGTGCCGCTGATAGTTCCGCGGAACTCTTGAGCAAACGCTGAGGCGGACATGAATAGGAGCAGGAATACGACGAGCGCAAAAGAACGGCGCACCATGGAATTAGCGCGATTCATTTCGTAGGACCTCCGGAGTGTTGCAGTGGCTTCGACACAAAGAGACAACGTTGTCAGTGACGGCCAACACTCTAGACGGAAGGAGCAAAAGTCGTCAAGTCTGGCTTATGCGGAGGTGACTGTCGTTCGTCTTATCGAAGCTGTGCGCCGCTGAAATCAGCACGCCGAAGGTCTGGCGCAATCAGCTGCAGCATGAGCCAGCCGAGAAGGTAGACACACCCAGCCAGCGTGAAGAGAGCAGAGTAGCTGTGGGTTAGCTGAAGGATGTGGCCGGCAGCGACCGAAAGCAACACACCGCCGACCGACCCTGCCATGCCCCCGATGCCCACCACGCTACCAACCGCACTTCGCGGAAACATATCCGATGCCGTCGTATAAAGGTTTGCCGACCAGCCCTGATGCGCGGCGGCAGCGATGCTGAGCGTTGCGATGGCGAGCCATTCGACTCGCAGATGGGCAGCGAACAGCATTGGCAGGGAGCAGCATGCGCAGAGGAGCATAGCAGCGCGCCGCGCTTTCCACTGACTCGCTCCAAGACGGAGGAACAGCGTTGGCAGCCATCCGCCTGCGATGCTGCCTATGGCGGATACGTTGTAGACCAGGATGAGCGGCAGGCCAAGGTGCGACAGACCAAGATGGAACCGGGAATCAAAGTAACCCGGAAGCCAGAAAAGATAGAACCACCAAATCGGATCGGTGAGGAACTTAGCGCAGGCGAAGGCCCAGGTCTGTCGCAGTCGCAACAGGCGAGACCATGGCAACGTGGCCACCTGTTCTTCCTCTGCTCGTTCGAGGATGACGGCGAGCTCCTCACCGGTAAGCGTGGGATGCTCGTGGGGCCGACGGTATATCACACACCACCACGCGATCCACGTCATGCTGAAGATGCCTGTGGATAGGAACGCAGCTCGCCAGCCAAAGCGCAAGGTCACCCACGGAATGAGGGCAGGCGCAATCATCGCACCCAAATTTGCGCCTGAATTGAAGATGCCCGTCGCCAACGACCGCTCGCGCTGTGGGAACCATTCGGCGACCGTTTTGACTGCGGCAGGGAAGTTTCCCGCCTCACCCAGCCCAAGGAAGAAGCGCGCGATACCAAACCCAAGCGCGCTGCGGGCCAGCGAATGAGACATCGCCGCGATGCTCCAGGTAAGCATGATGAGCGCATATCCAAGTCGCGAGCCCAAACGATCTACGAGCCGTCCGGCAAGCAGCAATCCACCTGCATAGGCCACCTGGAAAGCAGCAATAACGTAACCGTAGCTAAGCTCGGTAAGGCCGATAGAGTGCTGCAGCGTTGGCTTCAGCAGGCCTATAACTTGCCGGTCCATGTAGTTGATGGAGGTCGCCACGAAGAGCATGGCGCAGACCGTCCAGCGAACACGACCAAACGGAGGGCGCGACCGCACCTCAGGTCCGCCGGAGGTGCGCGAGTCCTGCGTTACTCCCATGAGATGCCCGGTTGCTTTCCCGGAAAGATCGGCCGTATGTGCCGATGCAGCAGGTTCTCCGTGACATTACGCGCAATCACAACTTCATTTGCTTCGAGCGCGTCCAGGTAACGTCGGCCCATTTTGGCGGCGATCTTGAAGCCGACATGTAAGAGCTGCCGGAAGTCTGGGTTATACGAAGGATCAGCCTCATCGTGGCGCAGAGCGCGCACATACTGATCGCTGGTCCAGGTAAGCACAAGTGCTGGAGACGGTAGCGTGTCCCGATCGATGTTGATCACGGTCGCATATGGCGCGCAAAGCTCGTCTGCATGAGCGTACGCTTGCGCGTAGATTTCTGCTGCCAGTGCGAGGGAACGGCCCCCGGCCTCCGCAAGGCCAATCAGCTCTTCCAGCCAGGTGGTGCCTGCGGTTTTTACATGGACTCCCGCGTTGAATTCGATCAATGCGGCTCGGATTGCGGGATAAATGCTGAACTTATCTGACCCCGAATGGACGCTTAGCTTCAGATTTGTTTGCAGTCCATACCGCTCCACGGCATACGCAATCGTGGCGAGGTCATCGCGGAATTCCTTTGCGAATTGTGTGACATCGCCGGCAAAGTCCACGCCCTTGTTGAATCGCCCCGTGAACTTGGGAGCAATTGTTTGAATAGGAATCTGCTCGTCACCGATGGCGGCGAGGATGATCAGCAGCTCTGAAGGCGTCTGCGGAGAGTCGGTTTCATCCATCGAAATTTCCGCAACGAAACCGCTATTGCTCTTCTTTTCGGAAATGGTGCGATAAATCTCTCCGGCGTGTCGCACGGCTGCGAGAAACTGGCCGGCCGTCCGTTCCGCAAATGTACGATCGATCACAAACGGGTCGGCGATCCGAGGGATGCGAAGTTCACCGATGAGCTCCGGGTGTCTATCAAGAAACGCGTTTATCTGCTCCTCATCGGACGCCCTACCGATGGTGTCAGCCACATCGATGGTGAAGAAGTCGCACGGCGCAACGAAGCGATCTAAGTTTGTCAGATTAATGTGGTCTGCATCGACGAAGAACGGTGAGCTCCACTTCGACTCTTTGATCGCCTCTTCTACTGCGCTACGGGTGGCTGCTGGTTCCGATCCGATGATCATGTGCTCGCGGTTAGATTTGTTCCAAACGGGGATCACCGGGATGCCTTCTCGCCCGGCATCAATGCAGGCCTGAAGCTGCGCCTTCGCTTGGTGGGCGAAGCGGTCACCGACGCCGATGGAATACTTCGGAAGTTGGAGAATGGTGCTCATGAAAACTTTGTCCTCCCATCCTCATGCTCATGGCAACGTATAAACCAGCGAGTGATGCCAAGATGCTCGATGGCAGACAACGTTGTCAACATCGATCCCGGGGTGACCTCTCGCGTGTAGTTTCCCATTCTTAGTCTCTGGTGGCTTTCAGCTTGACAACGTTGTCATTAGGAGATCATCATGCTGCATTGCGCTTTGCTGTGTCGGACAATAGGAATCCTAACGTCATGCCCCTGCTTTACGACGACAGACTTTTCCCTGTGGATCCGTCCGCGCGCGCAGTCGCGAAGCGTCTCTACGCAAGCGTTTGTGACCGCCCAATTATTAGTCCCCACGGCCACACGAATGCAGCGTGGTTCCGTTCCAACGATCCATTTCCGAACCCCGCGAAACTCCTCATTCAGCCGGATCATTACGTGCATCGCATGCTGTACAGCCAAGGAGTTTCGCTGGAGAACCTGGAGATCGGCGAACCGGAGATTCGGAATCCCCGCAAAGTTTGGCAGATTTTTGCCAAGCACTATTTCCTGTTCCGCGGGACCCCGACACGTCTGTGGCTTGACTATGCCTTTCAGGAACTGTTCGGGTTGACGACGCGTCTGGACGCCTCTACCGCCGACTTGTACTTTGACACAATCACGGAAAAGCTACAGACGCCTGAGTTCCGTCCCCGGGCGCTTTACCAGCGGTTCAATCTTGAGCTGCTTGCAACGACCGATTCACCGCTCGACAGCCTGGACGACCACGCAGCGCTGATTGGCTCCAGTTGGCACGGGCGGGTGATTCCGACGTTCCGTCCGGATGCGGTGACTGATCCGGCGTTTGCAAACTTTCGCCACAATCTTGATAGGCTGGGCGGACAAAACGGCGAAGATCCTTCCACTTGGACCGGGTATCTGCAGTCGTTGCACAAGGAGCGTCAGCGATTTAAGGAGCTCGGTGCAACAGCGACCGACCACGGTCATCCGACCGCGCAGACGGCGAATCTCTCAATCGATGAAGCAGCCCGTCTTTATGCAAAAATTTACAGCGGCAACGCGGACACCAACGAGCAGGAGTTGTTTCGCGCGCAAATGCTGACAGAGATGGCCCGTATGAGCATCGATGATGGCCTTATCATGCAGATCCATCCGGGGTCGTTTCGTAATCATAACGAGCAACTCTTCACGAGGCTCGGCAGGGACATGGGAGCAGACATACCAACCCCCACTAACTACGTGAATGCGCTGCAGCCTCTGCTTTCTGAGTTTGGTAATGACACACGTTTGCGAGTGATTCTTTTCACACTCGACGAATCGGCGTATAGCCGCGAACTCGCGCCTCTTGCCGGTCACTATCCGAGTCTGCTGCTCGGACCAGCGTGGTGGTTTCACGATAGCCCGGAAGGGATGATGCGCTACCGGGAACAGGTGACGGAAACGGCAGGCTTTTACAACACGGTGGGGTTCAACGACGACACCCGCGCCTTCCTTTCGATCCCCGCCAGGCACGATGTAGCTCGCCGTGTAGACTGCGCGTACTTGGCCCGGTTGGTCAGCGAACATCGTCTGGACGAAGACGAAGCCTTTGAACTCGCGGGGCAGCTCACCACCGATCTGGTACGCAAGGCCTATCGTCTGGACCGTCGTGATGACGCGGTAGCGAAGGCTGGAGCAGCATGAAACATCCACTCAGCCTTAATGGACGCGTTGCGGTCGTGGTCGGCGGTACCAGCGGCATTGGACGCGCCATCAGCCTCGGTCTGGCCGAAGCCGGCGCAGACGTTGTGAGCACAGGACGTCGTAGTGAACAGGTGGATGCCGTGGCGACTGAGATCGAGGCGCGCGGTCGACGCTCGTTGCGTCATTCCGCCGATCAGAGTGACCGTGGGCAGATCGACTCACTTCTGGAAGCCTGCCTGCGCGAGTTCGGTAAAGTCGATATTCTTTGCAACTGCGCCGGTAAGATCAAGCGCTCGCCAACGCTGACGGTGTCGGAAGCGGAGTGGCACGACATTCTCGACACGAACCTCACAGGAATGCTCCGCTGCTGCCAGGTGTTCGGCGGACACATGATCCAGCGCAAATATGGCCGGATCATCAACATCGCCTCCCTGAACAGCTATGTGGCGCTGAACGAGGTAGCTGCGTATGCAGCGAGCAAGGCCGGGGTGCTTTCGCTTACTCGGTCGCTGGCGGTGGAGTGGTCCCGGCATGGCGTTTTAGTGAACGGCATAGCGCCAGGTGTCTTCCGCACCGAGTTGAATGCCGCACTGCTGGACGGATCACCACGAGGACAGGAGCTGCGCATGCGCACACCGATGAATCGTTTCGGCAAGACGGAAGAACTCGTGGGGGCAGCGATCTACCTGGCCAGTGATGCGGCCTCGTTCACGAACGGGCACACCATCGTCGTAGATGGGGGCTTCCTTGCCAGCGGCGTGAATCAGTGATGACCTGCGACCCACAACAAGACCCCGGAGAGAAGGAGAAGCAATGCCCTGGTTCGCGATAGAAGCCGATCATGTGCAAGATGAAGAAATCCGGCATGCTGCCGACAGGCTCTTGCAGGAGGCCCGCGCGCGCCTCGGACGGGAGTTGAAGCGTGTACTTTTGCTTCCGCCAGATCTCACACGCGCACACAGCGGGTCTGGCTGGATTACGGAATATCTGTACAACGCACTGCCCGACGCTCACGTCGAAGTGATTCCTACGCTGGGCCAGCACATCCCGCACACCGAGGCTGAGAATAAGTGGATGTTCGGCTCTATTCCGAACGAGAGGATCTTTGAGCATGACTGGCGCAATGGCTGCACCCGCGTGGGCGTCATTCCTGCAGAACTTGTTGCCGAGTCAACCGCCGGTGCCGCCGATTGGGAAATTCCTGTCGATCTCAATTCGAAGCTGATCGAGGAGCGGTGGGACCTCATCATCAATGTGGGACACGTGGTGCCTCATGAGGTACTTGGGTTCGCGAATCACAACAAGAACTATTACATCGGGCTCGGGGGCAAGGACACTATCTGTGCGTCGCACATTGCCGCCGCTGTGTACGGAATCGAGAACAACCTTGGATGTCTCGTCACTCCTTTACGCGCCTGCTATAACTGGTCCGAAGCACGGCATCTGCAGGATCTGCCGGACGTCTACTTCCAGATCGTGATGCACCGCGATATGCAGAATAGGCTGGTCACGAGCGGCATCTATGTAGGCGATGACCTGGAAACCTACCTGCAAGCCGCACGGCGTAGCCGGGACCAGAACATCACCGTCTTCGATAAGCCGGTAAAGAAGATCGTCGCGGTCATGCAGGCCGACGAGTTTCGCGCCACATGGGTGGCGAACAAGGCTGTGTATCGCACACGCATGGCGATCGCCGACGGAGGCGAACTGCTCATCATCGCCCCCGGAGTCGAACGCTTCGGCGAGCAACCAGAGGTCGACGCTCTTATACGCAAGTACGGCTATAAGGGAACGCCGCGCACACTTGCGCTGTATAAGACCGAGCCCGACATGCAGGAGATACCGCACGGCGTCGCCCATCTAATCCACAGTTCCAGCGAGGGGCGTTTTACCATCACCTATGCGCCGGGCCATCTTTCCCGCGAAGAAGTGGAGCAAGTGGGATATGCCTATGCAGACCTCGATGCTATGACGCGGCGGTACGATCCAAGCTTTATGAAGGAAGGCTGGAACACGATGCCTGATGGCGAAGAAGTCTTCTACATCAGCACGCCGTCCGCCGGCCTTTGGTGCACAGCAGACAAACTCAAAATCCCCGGACGCCGCGATCTTTCCAATGAACTGTTCTGACGAGAAGAGGGCGTTGCAAGGCAAGCGGGACGCACTTCGCGCTCAGTTGGAGCGGTATAGTGGGCTCGCCATCGCGTATTCGGGCGGTGTCGACTCAGCCTACTTAGCCTGGGAGGCGCATACCGTTTTAGGCCCCCGCATGGTTGCGGTGCTTGCGGATTCTCCGAGTCTGCCACGCACGCATTTTGCATTTGCGCAGGAGTTTGCGCGCGATAACGGCATCCCTTTGCATATCGTCAGGACCATGGAGATGTCCCGGCCAGAGTACGTCCGCAATGATGCGATGCGTTGCTTTCACTGTAAGAGCGAACTTTTTCTAGCTATGGGCGCAGTTGCCCGCGAGCTGGGTATCCCCGCTGTTGCCTACGGACGCAACCTGGACGACAGCAGTGATTTCCGTCCAGGCGAGCAAGCAGCCCAGCAACATGCCGCCGTCGCTCCCCTCGCCGACGCGGCGTTGACCAAAGCTGAAATTCGCTCTCTCGCGCTACAAGCGGGCCTCCGCGTGTGGGACCGGCCTGCATCGGCATGCCTTGCTTCGCGTGTGGAGTACAACCGGCCGGTCACCACGGAGGCGTTGCGGCAGATTGAACACGCAGAAGATGCGCTGCTCGCCCTGGGTTTTCGGCAGCTGCGCGTCCGTCATCATGGTGACCTGGCGCGCATCGAGATCGAACGTACTGAGCTTCCACGCGCGTTCGCATTGGACATGCTTGCACGCATCACCAGCGCTGTACGTGATGCGGGTTTTACCTTTGTGACACTCGATACCGAAGGTTATCGCACAGGAAGCATGAACGCCCTGCTTCCTGTCTCTGTGCTTCTTCGCGCTGGAAAAAGTGATGCAGCGTAGCGCGCTGGTGGACTTGCTGCGCAAGGTGGCAGCCAGCGAACATACGCCCGAAGAAGCAGCCGAGAGACTGGCATGTCTGCCATTCGAAGACCTCGGTTTCGCGAAAGTCGATCATCATCGATCTTTACGCTCTGGCCAGCCTGAAGTTGTATTTGCCGCAGGCAAAACGCCGGAGCAAACTGCCGTAATCCTCAGCCGCATTTACGCTTCGGGCGCGATTGCTCTCGCGACTCGCGCTGATATTGCACACTTCCAGGCCACTCGCGAACGCGTCCCGGACGCCGAATGGCATGCGGTGGCGCGCTGCATTACGTGCCGGATGCCTTCCGTCCCAGGGCCTGGTCGCGTCGCAGTCGTCTGTGCCGGAACGAGCGACCTGCCCGTAGCTGAAGAAGCTGCACTGACGGCACAATGCTTCGGTGCGCGGGTGACGCGTTTTACGGATGTCGGTGTCGCCGGCCTGCATCGTCTGCTCGCCGAACTCACCTCGATCCGCGAAGCAGACGCTGTAATTGTGTGCGCGGGTATGGAAGGAGCACTGCCCTCGGTCGTGGGCGGACTCGTCCAAGTTCCGGTCATTGCCGTGCCTACAAGTGTGGGCTACGGCGCAGCGTTTGATGGCGTTGCCGCGCTGCTCGGCATGTTGAACAGTTGTTCGCCGAACGTCACGGTCGTCAACATCGATAATGGTTTCGGCGCAGGCTACGTGGCAACACTCTACGCGAATCGACGGCAGTCGGAGATCGAACCTCCACAGCAAACACCGCCGTAGTAGGCGGCAGTGTCGCGAGACTTCCTCTTCAACGGCTATTCTCGGTCCCGATCAATGATCATGGCGGTTAATCGTCCTATCCTTCGACCAAGCTAATTGGCCTCCGGGCAGCTCAGAGTTCATGCATTTGTGTTGCCAGCCACATTGAGATCAAGTGCAGCTTGCTTTCAGGAACACCTAGAGGACTGTGTCCGAGCCGCGAGATCGCGACCGATTCTCTCTCACCCCTTCTTCGCAAAGAGTTCATCGAGTTTCTGCTCATAGCTGTGGTAATCAAGAAATTTGTAGAGGTCTGCTCGTGTTTGCATCATGTCGAGTGCCGCGATTTGCGAACCATCCTGCCGGATCGTTTCGTATACGTGCAGTGCGGCCGCGTTCATCGCGCGATAGGCTGAACAGCAATAGAGCACCATATCGACGCCCGCACCCGCGAGTTCTTCTTTGGTGTACAGCGGTGTGTGGCCAAACTCCGTGATGTTGGCAAGAACTGGCACAGCGGTTGCACTCTTGAATTCGGTATACATCGGAAGCTCTGTTACGGCTTCCGCAAAAATCATATCGGCGCCGGCCTGTACATAGGCGACCGCGCGTTCGATAGCGGCTGCCAGGCCTTCCTTTGCCAAGGCGTCGGTCCGCGCCATGATGACGAAGTCAGGATCGGTGCGCGCGTCTACAGCAGCGTGAATGCGATCAACCATCTCTTCCCGCGGGACCACTTCTTTCCCGGGACGATGTCCACAGCGCTTGGCTCCAACTTGGTCTTCCAGGTGCACTGCGGCAGCTCCAGCTTTTATCATCGAACGGATCGTGCGAGCGATGTTGAACGCCCCTCCCCAACCGGTGTCGATATCGACGAGCAGCGGAAGCGTGGTGACATCCGTGATGCGTCGCACGTCAGTGAGAACATCATCCAGAGTGCTGATGCCCAGATCCGGCATGCCAAGTGAGTTCGCAGCAACGCCGCCTCCAGAGAGATACAAAGCCTTGAAGCCGGTCGCCTGCGCCATGCGCGCCGTGTACGCGTTGATCGCTCCTACAATTTGCAGTGGCTTTTCCTCGGCGACAGCCTTACGGAACTTCGCGCCGGCGGATAGTCTCTGTTCGTCTGTCGCCATTCGTTGCGATCCTTTTGCATGCATGCGTGGGTCTTACTTGCCCTGCCATTGAGCGGGCCGCTTCTCAAGAAATGCGGTGAGTCCCTCATGTTTATCCGCGGTTCCGCACAATCGCGAGAACACGGCGGCCTCTCCATCGAAGCCCGTCTCGATCGCGTTGGCGCTCTCGCTAACAGCTTCGAGTATGCCAGCAATCGCGAGCGGCGCCATGGTTGCAATCGTCTCTGCTATGTCCAACGCTCGGCTCATTAGTTCGCTTGCTGGAACGATTTCATCGACCAGCCCTAGGCGAAGAGCTTCAGCGGCATCGACTATCTGAGCAGTCAGCATGAGGCGAGTTGCTGCGCTTCGGCCGATCAGTCGCGGCAAACGTTGTGTGCCCCCGTACCCTGGGATCAATCCGAGCTTTACTTCAGGCAGTCCGAGCTTTGCCTTGTCGCTTGCGATCCGCATGGTGCAAGCCAGCGCAAGTTCGCAGCCGCCACCGAGAGCGACACCGTTGATGCAAGCGATCACTGGCTTGTTGCAACGCTCGATCTGGCGAAACACTTCCTGGCCTCGGAGTGAGACCGCGCGTCCGCTCTCCGCATCTGTTGCGAGAAGTCCACGAATATCTGCCCCTGCAGCAAACGCTCGTTCGCCCGCACCTGTTACCAGGATGACGCGAACTTCTGGTTCTGAGACAAGTTGCTTGAACTCGCTCTCGAGCTCGTCGAACATAGCCGCGTTCAGCGCATTAAGAGCTTCAGGACGCTTGAGGGTGACCGTAGCGACAGCTCCGTCAAACGTGGTCAATACGGTCCGTGCTTGGCTATCAGGCATGCTGATCGATCCTGTACAGAACTTCGTGCGTCTCGAATTATAGAGTTGTCGGCCCTCTAAGAACCTGCTCAATACGCTGGTAGAGCTTCTGGACAAAGATGTTCTCTAGCTGACATCCTGCGGAGTGGGTTGCATTGGCGTTGCGTGTCGCGGTGCAGCTTACGAAGCGACCAAGGAATGAGTGGAAACATGAGAGATGTTGTCATCATAAGTGCCGTAAGAACGCCGGTTGGGAAGTTTCAAGGTTCATTGAGTGGCTTCAGTGCCGTAGATCTCGGCGCATTCGTCGTTCGCGAGGCAGTAGCACGAGCGGGCATCTCGGCTGAGACAGTCGATGAATGCATCATGGGCTGTGTGCTTCCAGCGGGCCTTGGACAAGCGCCAGCGCGGCAGGCTGCCCTTCGCGGCGGTCTATCGGACCGTGTAGCTGCGCTTACCGTCAACATGGTTTGCGGTAGCGGCCTCAAAGCAGTGGGGCTTGCTGCGCAGAGCATTATGCTCGGCAACGCAGAAGTTGCGGTGGCGGGCGGCATGGAATCGATGAGCAATGCGCCCTATCTCCTGCCCCAGGCTCGCAAAGGCTATCGCATGGGCGACGGCAAGATGGTGGATTCCATGGTGCACGATGGCCTGTGGTGCGCCTGCGACGATCAGCACATGGGCCTCACCGGTGAACTCGTTGCGGAGAAGCACTCGATCACTCGTGAGCAGCAGGACTCCTATGCGCTGGAGAGTCATCGGAAGGCCGCCGCCGCCTGGAAAGAAGGTCGCTTCGCGGATGAGGTCATGAAGATCTCATTGCCTGCGAAGAAGAAGGGTGGTTTGCCAACCGAGTTTGCCATGGACGAAAGCATTCGCGAGGATGCGTCCTTGGAAGCTCTGGGACAGTTGAAGCCTGCCTTCAGGCAGGGCGGGACCGTAACCGCGGGAAATGCGCCTGGGGTCAATGACGCCGCTGCGGCTGTGATTCTGATGACAGCGGATCGTGCGAAAGAACTGGGACTGAAACCGCTGGGAGTCATCCGGGCACAAGCAAGCAGTGGGGTCGCGCCAAAGTGGGTGATGCTCGCGCCGGTGAAAGGTGTACAGGCGGTCTTAGCACGCGCGGGCTGGGAAAAAGATGACGTTGAGCTGTTTGAGCTAAATGAAGCGTTCGCCGTGCAGGCGCTGGGTGTCAGCAAGGAACTTGGGCTCGATCTCGCCAAGGTCAACGTGAATGGAGGCGCGGTAGCTATTGGTCATCCCATCGGAGCTAGCGGTGCTCGTGTGCTGGTCACGCTGCTTCACGAAATGAAACGCAGAGATGCGAAAAAGGGTGTGGCCGCTCTCTGCCTCGGCGGGGGCAACTCGGTTGCGATGGCGCTCGAACGGCCCTGATCGCACGATTTGTAGAGGACCTTCCGCGTACACTAGTGTTGAGGAGAATGAAGTGCCACTTTCCGGTGAAGCTATCCGTACGATGAACTATGTTGACGACATTTCCGTCACACTGCGACGCATTTTGTCTGTGATGCCGGTGCTGACTCCAGAGGAACGCGAACGCGTAGCCGAACACATCCGGCACGCTGACCCGAGCTATGAATCGGTACTTTCCGCAATGGCCGCGAAGTAGCGGATGACTGAGCAAGCATCAGGCGCGTCGCGCGTGAACACAGTAGCTGTCATCGGCGCTGGAACCGCAGGACGCGCCTTTGCTTTGCGCTGTGCATTAGCCGGCTTCAAGGTTGTGCTTGAAGACGTTATGCCCTCAAAGTTGCGACGCGCTCAGGACGAGTATGCTGAGTGCTCCGCCGTCCATGCTGATCGATTGCGGTATGCCAGCACGGTCGAAGATGCCGTGGCGGACGCTGATCTTGCCATCGACTTCGTTCCAGATGAATTGGAATCGAAGCTAGAAATCTTCAGCATGTTAGACCGCATGGCTCCGCCACGCACCATCTTCTGCACGCCGACGGAAGCTCTCAGCATCAGCGACCTTGCTTCCTGTACCTACCGCCCGGATCGCTGCGTCGCCGTGCGATGGGACAGGGACACTGAAGTGTCCATTGTTCGGAGCAGATTCGTCACTCCACTTACGCAATCATTGACCGTCAGTATGTTTGAGCTGCTCGGCTATGAAACATCTCTAGTGCAAGACATGCTGGAGCCAATGCTGACGAAGACTGCCAGGCGAGCCTAGACCTCACTCCAATAAGGAATCAGTTCGAAGCCCGATTCTGTTCGCATGCGCTCGGCTTTTGCATGTCGGCGCGCGCCTCGTTTACCGCTCCCTGTGTGTTGTCGTTTGTCTGAACTGCGGAGCGGTATTCGTTGACCGCGCGTTCACGCTGACCGGTGCAGTCGAAGATTTTTCCAAGATTGATATGACTCCAAACCTCGGTCCATTTGGGATCGCCATCGCCGCGCAGCGCATCGCGGAAGCTGTTCGCTGCAGACTGATAGTTCTTCTGCATCATGAAGATTTCAGCCAGCCGGTAATTCGCGAGCGAACTTCCGCGATTAGCGTCAAGAGCTTTCTGATACTCGCCAATGGCTCCGAGCAGGTCGCCTTGAGCCACATCCTGCTGTCCGCGTAGCACTGCTACCCGGACAGCAAGGTCTGGAGTGCTCTTGAGCAGCCAGTTGTCGGGGTCGATCGTGATGCGGCGTGGACGGCCAAACGTTTCGATAGAGTAGTGCGATTCCGGTCCCGCGAGATCGACGCGGCGGATCTCGGTCTTGCCTTCCGTTTCGATGCGCAATTCAACAGGCATGCGAAACAGATCAAGATCTTCCGTCACTGTCCCCACAGTGCGGAAACCCTTGTTGCTGCCGAGGCGGAAGACTGAAAAGGTATTGCCGAACTCTGGTGCTCCGGTGCCATCGAGCCACTGTGAGAAAAACGCCTGAAGATTCTGCTGAGACTGCGCTTCGGCAATGGTCTGTACGTTCGCGGTACGAATGCTCCTGTCGGTGTATTGCGACAGCATCGCGCGCAGGAACTGAGTAAACGCGTCGTCGCCAAGTTCCCAACGAAGCATGTGGAAGACCATGGCGCCTTTTTCCAGCGTCATGTTCTGGAACTGCGGGGAGAATGGATCGAGCCGGCCCAACGTCGTCAAAGGCTCAGTGTCGTAGGAAATCGCTCCCGCCTCTACATCGGTGACAGCCGATTGAAGCGAGGTCTTGCCGCCGGTGTCTTCCAGGTACATCAACTCCGCGTAACGGGACATGCCGTTCGTGATCCAAGCGTCATTGAGTGTTGCTGGAGAGATTTCCGATCCCCACCATTGGTGCGCTACTGTGTTCGCCAGCAAGCGTGGACTCGCACGGTCCGTACGGATTGCCACCACTTCGGGACCCCACGCCGCAGAAACGGAATCAGCAGGCAGTTCCACCACGTCGATACGCGATGATTCCGCCGAGCCGAAGGTGCTGCTCATGTACTCGAACTGACGGGCGACGGTGGCAGCAAGGTCGGGCGCCTTGGCCTTGTTGGCTTCAGTCAGGTAGACGTGAACATTTGGTATGCCCGGCGCGCTGACCGGCGCAAGAAACTTGCCCGCAACGATTGTTCCCGGAAAGCCGGGCTTGGTCCAGTTGAAGATAAACTCCGTGCGTCCGCTTGTGGTGGGGTGCTGTGTCTTGAAGCCGCTGCCGATCACACGTTCGCCAGTCGGCACGGTGATGTGTGTTTCCGCCGTGAAGCGATCCGTGAACAAGCCCGGCATCGAGATCGGGAACCAGCGACCTGCATAAAGAAGCGTGCTGACCGGGTCGATCACTTGCACAAACTTGATGCCATCGACCGGGCTTGTGCCGATGTTCGGCACGCCTGAGTACGTGAACGTCCAGGTCGCGACAGTTCCTTTGGTGAGCAGCGTTTTGGGCTGCACGCGCACCGTGGAGTCGCTCACGTTTCGCTCCGAGTTCAGCACTGCATTCGTGTTGTCCACGATCTTTGCGACCTGTAGCGCGTTGTTCAAGCCAAACGGAACTGAAGTGAGGTCGTCGAGCGCGGTAAAGGTCACGGCTGCGGTTGCCGACAGCGTTCCCGTTGCGGGATCGAGATCGGCGTGAATGACATAGCCGGAGACATCGATCTGCGGACGGCTGGGCGTCGCTGCATGTAAGGCGGCTCCCGAGAGGGCGGTAAGTGTTGCAATCACAAATGCAGTGCGAAGTCGCTGAATCATGTATCGGGTCCGTTGTGCCGGCGGACGCGTCGCGCGTCAAACGCCTGAATTGATGCTCAGTGCTTACTTGTTAGACGCAGGTTCCGGGCTATCGGACTTACCTGAGAGCTTGGAGCACAGAAGAGAAAGCACGGTACTCGCTACGCGGTCGACCGCTGAATTCAGGCGGGTAGTGCCGTCGAGTCCATGGAGTAACTTCTGGCGGACGGTTGCCAGCGCAGCTATCTGGCCTTCGCGCTCGTGGCCATCCGCCAGAAGCGGTGAAAGCGCCGAGGCGACGTTCGAAGCCGTGAAGCGATTTTGGAGCAGTTCTGGAACGATCCGCCCTTGAGCGATCAGGTTCGCCATGGAAACCGGCGGATCGCCGTGAAGGTCGGTCATACGGGCAAACTCCTCGGGATATCTGACGAGTCTGCGCAGCAGCTGGTATGACAGTGAGGAGACGCGGTAGACCACGACGAACGGATTGCCAATGACCGCCGCGAGCACAGTGGCAGTACCGCTAGCGACTACGGATGCACGTGCGTGAAACAGGGCTTCGGCTGCGTCGGGTACTAAGGTCAGGCGCACCGAAGAGGCCTCGGGGCCGTAATACTTCAGGTGTTCGGCGTTCAATTCGGCGATGTAGGCTTGCAGCCGGTCAGCGTCGATTGTTGATGCTACGGGCAACAGGAACTCGTAGCGGGTGTAGGCCGCCGGATTTGCGGGTGAGGTTAGCCGCTCACCGTCGAACATGGTGTGTGCCGCTGCGGTGGTCATCAGGTCGGTCATGGCCAGTTCGTGCAGCGGAGGCAGATTCGCGCGGATCTCCTTCCAGCGACTGCCTGGAAGCAAGGCAATCCAGGTCTTCGCTGGGTCGAGGTTGTACTGTGCAGCGTATGCCTCGCGTGAACTCTCCGGACGGGGCAGCTCGGCCAGTGGGTGCCCAACGAACTCTGCGTTAACTCCGCGCTGGCGATAAAAAGTCTCTTCGAACGGGAAGATAACCAGCATCCGGTCGACACGTTCCTGCACCCAGCGAAGGCGTCCACGCTTCCAGGCCCAGAGTTGTGGGCTGACGAACCAGACGACAGGCACACCGGCTCTCCGGAGATGTTTTGCCAGGCGGAAGTTCACATCCGGGAAGTCGATGAGGACGGCAACGTCTGGACGTTGCTGTCGGATGCTGCGTACGAGTTTGCGGTAGCTGGCGTAAATGCGGGGGATGTGGCGAATGATCTCCGTCACACCCATGACGGCAACGTCTTCGGCGCGGACGACGCGGGTCTGGCCTGCGTCTTGCATGCCGCGACCACCAAGGCCCGTGAACGCCGCACGTGGGACCTGTTCGTGTAACGCACGGATGATCGCTGCGCCATAGGCGTCGCTGGAGGCTTCTCCGGCGGAGATGAAGATGCGTGGATTGGAAAGGGACGTAATTCACCCAGTCTATCGTCCCCTGGGGTACCCCACCCCCCCTGTCGCATAGCTAAGGTCTTGCAACGAGACGACTTAGTGCACGAAGTCCGGGCAAAGTCTTCAAAGTAAAAGGTTTAGGTATAAAGTCTTGATTCTAAAGTGAAAATGCTGCCACAAAAGATGGATGCCCATTGGCGGACCTTCCAGCGCCTTACTTATGATTCTATCCATTCTGTCCAATTATTGTGCCAACGATAAAGCGCTGGTTTTCTTACCCTTAGGACGGTTCACTCTTGACAGCCGAAAGCGCGTCGTGGAGAAAGGAAGGTTGAGAGGCGTGGTGACGTCCGAGTCGCACAAAGAGCAGCAGCAGTTCGAGGCAGTGCTGGAGAGTGGCGGTCGTGCTCTGGGTTGGACAATCGCTCGTGTGCCGTTCGATCCGGCAGTCGTCTGGCCCAAGATGATCCGGCTCCGGGTGCGCGGCGAGATGAATGGGTTCGCGTTGCGCACGTCGCTGTTTCCCGATCCAGCGCGACCGGGGATGTACTTCCTGTTGGTGAACCGGGAGGTGCAGAAAGGCGGTCATGTCACCGTCGGCGGTTCCGGACGCTTCAGCCTGCAGCCTGACATGGATGAGCGCCCAGCCGATCTGCCAGATGAGCTAGCGGCGCTGCTCGACGAAGAAGATGGCCTGCGGGCCTGGTACGACGGGTTAAGCGAGTACACGCGGCGCGAGATCGGCAAGTGGATCATTGGTGTAAAGAGCGATGATGCGCGGATGCGGCGCTGTGAACAGATGGCGGAGCGGCTAATGAGCGCGATGGAAGGCGAGAGGGAATTGCCACCCGTGATCGCCGCTGCGTTCCGAAAGCGTCCCAAGGCAAGGGCAGGTTGGGACACGATGACTCCAACACAGCGACGCAACGAGCTGATGGCCGTGTTCTACTACCAGTCGCCCGAAGCACGTGAGAAGCGTGTGGCGAAGTTATGCGATGAGGCTGAGAAGCGCGCTCGAGCCGAGAGTGATCGAAGTGCTGTTTGCTGAAGAGGTGATGTATGAGTGAGGAATGGAAGCCAGTGGAGCGAGTTCTGCCGGCGAACCAGGGGGAAGGCTCGGAACACAAAGGCGGTGGCATCCCAGCAGATGTTGCTGGTGGCTGGCAAAATGTCCCAACTGCGAGCCAAGCCTATAGTGGGCCGCCCCCAATGTCGTCAGCACAGCCAGTGGGCAGCTACGGGCCGACGAATGCCGGCCCAGGGTATGGCGCTGTCGCGCCTCAGAAGAAATCACATGCCGTCAGGAATGTTTTGCTCATTCTGCTGACACTCTTTCTGCTGGTGGTGGTAGGGTGTGGTGCGCTCCTTTACAAAGGCTTAGGCGTCCTCCGCGACTCGAAGCCAACGCGGCTTGCCGTGCAAACAGCGGAAGCCAGCCCTTTTGTTCGTCAGAAGATCGGGACACCGCTCAAGCCTTCCGTTTGGGTGACGGGCAGCGTGAATACGAGTATGGACGGCGGCGTGAAAGCCGGCTCGGCAAACCTGAAGGTGAATGTCACTGGACCGCGGGGCGAAGGAACGCTTCTCGCAAATGAGACCCTAAGCGAGGACGGATGGAAGATCGTTTCGCTGTCGTATTCGGACGGGTCTGGCACTACGCCGCTCGTCGAAAACGGACTTCCCGCAGCCGATGGCGCGCCGCACGAGGAAACGTTCTAGCGTGGAACCATGTTCGGGCGCTACTGTAGACCCGGTTCAACTCACACGAGGAATCGGACGGTTGATCACCTCGCACGTGAAGGCGGAAACCTGATGACAGCTTGTTACAGGGCATAGTGAGCTGGCCGCACGTGCCGATAGAATGGCCAAGATGACTCGGAGCGAGAGCCACTTGGATAGCGGGACGCGACCCGACGGCGCGGAAGTGCTGCGCAACGACGCTGTCCACCTGCTGGACGCGCTGCAGGATGGAGTCATCTTTCTTGACCCTGACTGGCGCATTCGTTACGCGAATCGAGCGGCGAGGCAAATCAGCCGCATCGACGAAGCACACCTGAATGGACCCAGCCATTGGGAGCTGTATCCCGCAACGGTAGGCACGGAGCAGGAGCAGGTGTACAGGCGCTCGATGGAAGAGCGTGTGTCTCTCACGCTCGAACTTTACTACCAGCCCTACGATGTGTGGATTTCGCTGCAGACGTTGCCGATCCCTACCGGCATTGCTGTGTACTACCGCGACATCACTCGGCTGAAGAAGGCTGAAAGCAATCGCGACGAAACAGCACTCCAGTTAGAAGAGGTGTTCGAGCAGACGAGCGATGCGATCATCATGCTCGACAGCAAGTATGACTTCACGTTTCTGAATCGCCGCGCGAAAGAAGTGTTGGCTCCAGGCGGAGATCTGCTCGGCAGGAACCTCTGGGAGGCTTTTCCTCAAGCCACGGCGGAAGATTCGCCATTCTGGGTGGAATACCATCGCGCGATGCGGGAGCAGGTACCCATTCACTTTGAGGCGTTCTATCCCGAGCCGCTGAATGTCTGGTTCAGCATTGAGGGACGCCCTACCGGCAACGGGATGATTGTCTATTTTCGCGACATCACGCAACGAAAGGCCGCGGCAGAGGACCTGCAGCGCAAAACGGCGATGGCGGAGCAGCAGGCAGCCGAAATAGAGACGGTGTACCGTACCGCGCCGATTGGGCTCGCGCTCTTTGATACGGACGATTACCACTACCTGCGCCTCAATGACCGGCAGGCGGAGTTCTTCGGGATGAAACCAGAAGACGTTGTGGGACGAACTCTGCTCGAGATGGCACCCATCGAAGGCCTGCAGGAGTTGTTCGATGGTGTGCGCGCGGGTACACCGGTGGTCAATTACCCGCTGGAGGGAGAACTTGTGGGCCGCCCCGGTGAGCATCGCTACTGGACGGTGAACTATTCGCCGGTGTTTGCGCACGACGGATCCGTGCAGTTCATCGCCGCAGCGTCACTGGAGATCACGCAGCAGAAGCGTGCGGAGATGGCGCTGATTCAAAGTGAAAAGCTGGCGGCTGTGGGCCGGCTTGCCTCGTCGATCTCGCATGAGATCAACAATCCACTGGAAGCGGTGACGAATCTTCTGTATCTGATTGCCGCGAGCGATGGTCTGCCGCAGGACGTGCGCCAGTGGGTTGACTTGGCGGAGCGCGAAGTCGCGCGGGTTTCGCAGATTGCGACGCAGACGCTGCGCTTTCACAGGCAAACTGTGAAGCCGACGAAGGCGAATGCGCAGCAACTCATCGAGCCGGTACTTGATTTGTACCTTGGGCGGCTCATGAATTCGGGCATCACGGTGCAGACAAAGTTTGTGAGCAAGACGCCGGTGCTATGCCTCGAGAACGAAATACGGCAGGTGCTGAATAACCTGATCGCCAATGCGATCGATGCGATGAAGTCAGGCGGACGGCTCATGATCAGCGCACATGATGCATGTCATCGCTCGAGTGCGGTTCCGGGCGTGCGTATCACCGTTGCCGACACAGGGCACGGCATGCCGAAGGAGACGCAGGCTCGGATTTTTGAGGCGTTCTTTACAACGAAGGACCTGAATGGGACTGGTTTAGGCTTGTGGATTTCGAAGGACATCGTGGAGCGGCACGCGGGAACGCTGAAGGTGCGAAGCTCGTCGACGCCGGAGATGCATGGCACGATCTTCACGCTGTTCCTGCCGACGAGCCATGTGCCGGAGCATGGGAATCAGCCTGCGGCTGTGAACTAAGGTTGGCTCGTATGACGAGTTTGCGATTCCGCGACGGCTTTAATGTGCTCGAGTACGCGTGTGTGGATGCGGTGCACGATGGCGTCGGACCAGGTTCGCCAGTATAGCTGTGGCCAGAAGTAATCCTGATACCAAGTAGTGCCTTCAAGCAAGGTGTGGTTCGCGTCGATTGCGGTAAGGCGGAACTGGCCATGCTGTGAGCGCATGTAGTTGCGTTCGATGTGGGGCGCATGAATTTCACCAAGGCCGAGTTCGTGCATCGAGGGTGGCTCCTGAATGACATTGAAAGCGAGCAGGTGGTTTTCGTCCCAGATTGTGATGGGTTCTACGAAGTCGCCTGTGGAGAAGCGGCAGCGGCGGATAGCCCCTACGCCGGTGCCGTAGATCGTCGCGCCGATGGGATAGGCAATGCCGGTGTGGAACAGTAGTTCATGAGGGGCTGCCAGCGGCGGGAAGGCAATGACATTGCGCCATACAGTACTCGCCGGAGCGTTGATGGTGATGCTCGTGACAACGGGGAGCGCGGGCGGGGTGAAATTCGCGATGTGTTCCGCGAAGAGGAGTAGGGGGAACAGCGCCAGGGACGCGGTAACCTGCGGAGACGACACACCGCGACCCGCAAGGCTATGATGCGCAGCCAGCCCACCTGCGATCGCAAACGGAAGCGCGAGCGGGAGCGCCATGAGAAGGCAGATCAATCCTTCCTGATGGAAGCCGATGAGCAGAACGCCGATGACGGAAGTGGCGACCACGCAGACCGCCGCGGTCTGCATACGCGGATGAAGTGTTCCGTAGTTGTAAAACCATGAAGCTACAAAGCCTACGACGAATGGCACGCCAAGGAACAAACCCCAAGAGTATTGACCAAGAAAGTTCGTGCTGAGCGTCGCTAACCCCAGACCGATAAGTGCGGCGAGCATAATGCCAGCGAGCGGCACAGCGTGTGTGCGCGGTAAGTCGTCGACGTCCAGGCCTTCCACGTGGATGCGTTCAGCGCGCGGTGCGGTGGGCGCAACGGAAAGCAGGAGGAAGAAGACCAGGTTCAGTGTGGGAACGAAAAAGAGGAAGATCCAGAGAGCTCGATAGCCGGCGTCACGCAGCCGCTTAATGGTGAGGGTCACACCTATCCAGAAGAATGGTATGGCGACGAGCCAAAGCGTCAGGTAAAACGTTCGCAGCGGACCCGCAAGCGTGAACATACTGACATCAGAAGGAGGAACGAAGTAGTTCCAGGCGCTCCAGGGCCGGTGAAAGCGGGCGGCTATGCTCCAGTCGACGAAGTACTTCAAAGCCACAAGAAAGACGCCAATGATGAAGTAGCGGGCGCGGTCGATGCGTCCTTCAAACGAGAATGGTGTCGTCCAGCGAACGGTCATAGGTATAAGCCTGAGTGCGTGCTCGCAGTGTATATCCGCTCGAATTACGCGGGGACGCCGAGTTCCTGGTCCTTGTACTGCAATTCATAGAGCTTGTGGTAGAGACCGCGCTGGGCGAGGAGTTGCTGGTGCGTGCCTTGCTCGCGCAGCTGGCCTTTGTGCATGACGAGGATGGTGTCGGCACGCTGAATGGTGCTGAGGCGATGGGCGATGAGGACGCTAGTGCGACCCGTGATCATGCGCTCCAAGGCGGAGCGGACGCGGAGTTCGGTTTCGGTGTCGACGGAACTGGTGGCTTCGTCGAGAATGAGGATGCCGGGTTTGTGTGCGAGTGCGCGGGCGAAGGAGATGAGCTGCTTCTGGCCAGTGGAGAGTGTTGAGCCGCGTTCGAGGACGGGTTCGGCGAAGCCGCCGGGAAGTGTGCGGATGAAATCGCCTACGTTGACCTCGTCGGCGGCGTTAGCGACTTCGATATCGGTGATGGTGTCGGTGCCGAGGCGGATGTTTTTGGCGACGGTGCCGGAGAAGAGGAACGGGTCTTGCAAGACGACGCCGAACCGCTTGCGCAGGGTGATGAGGTCTTGCTCGCGGACATCTACGCCGTCGACGAGAACCTGCCCGGCTTGCACATCGTAAAAGCGCATCATGAGTGCGGTGATGGTGGTTTTGCCGGCGCCGGTGTGACCGACGATCGCGGCGGTGGTATCGGGCTCTACGGTGAAGGAGACGCCGCGGAGGATCCACTCGATGTTGGCGAGGAGAGGGTGTTGCGCGGGAGAGAGCCCCTCAGCGGCTAAAGCCGCATTCATGGTGAGGTCTATACGGACGGGCTGAAGCCCGTTCCCTGCAAGGCTTGATAGTGCTTCGATTTGTTCTGGTGTGAGTTGTTGATACGTGAACCAGACATTGCGAAACTCGATGCAGCCGGAGTTGTTGCCCTTGTGCGTGGTGGCTGGCGACTTGATGTCGGCTTCGGTGTCGAGGAGTTTGAAGACACGCTCTGCGGCGGCCATTGCGGCCTGGAGGATGTTGTATTTGTCGCTGAGGTCCTGGATGGGCCGAAAGAAGCGTTGCGCGTACTGGATGAAGGCGATGAGGACGCCGAGAGTAACGGTGCCGAAGAGGCTATAGTGCGTCGTTACCCCACCCACCGCGCCAGGGTGCGGCGCGGTGAATGGGGCACCCAGGGTGTAGGTGTGTGCGGTGAGCCAGTGGAAGTGCTCTGAGTTGAGGACGGAGAGGCCGCCGCGCCAGATGACGAGCGCGATGGCGATGGAGCTGAGGAGCTCGACCACAGGGTAGTAGAGCGAGTAGGCGAAGATGGCGTCGGTCCAGGCGAGCTTGTTTTCCTGGTTTACGGCGGAGAAGTCTTTGAAAGCGCGGGCTTCGCGATTGAAGAGCTGGACGACGCTCATGCCGGAGACGTATTCCTGCGTGAAGGCGTTGATCTTTGCGGTGGCCGCGCGCTGTCGGCGGTAGCTGTCGCGCACGTGTTTGCGGAAGAGTTGTGTGGCGTAGATGATGCCCGGCAGCACGGCGAGCGTGAGCAGCGCGAGCGGCCAGCTCATCGAAAGCATGATGGCGATGATGTAGCCGAGGATGAAGATGTCTTCAAAGATGGCGAGCACGCCGGAGGTAAACATTTCGTTTAGCGCATCGACGTCGGATGTGACGCGCGTGACGAGGCGGCCGACGGGGTTGCGATCGAAGAAGGCGACGTGCATGCGCTGGATGTGGCGGAAGATCTGGCTGCGCAGATCAAACATGATTTTCTGGCCGGTCCACTGCATGAGGTAGGTCTGCACGAACTCGAGCAGGAACGTGAACACGAGCGCGCTGAGATAGAGGCCGCCGATCTGCGTGATCGCATGCGCAGAGTTTTGACTGAGGTGGCGCGCGAGCCAGCCGCGATGAGCGAGCGACTGCGGCGAAGGAGCGAGATAGTTGTCGACGGTGACTTTGACGACATAGGGACCGAAGACGTCGCTGGCTGATTTGATGATGATAGCGACCGCCGATAGGCCGACCTGAAGCTTGTACGGCCGCAGATAGACGATGAGCCGGCGCATGAGGCGGCTGTCATAGACCTTGCCCACGACGTCATCGTCGGCTTTGGCGTCGTGCGCTTGGTGGCTTGCGGGATTGTCGGGCGCAGGCTTTTTCTTGTCTTCGTCGCCCTTGTGGTTTGTATCCGCCATGTGTCCATTCTATTTGTGTGAAGATTTTGGCTCATAGAGTGCTCCGCCGGTGCATGAAAGAATGTTGGCGTGATCTTTAGCGCAAATGCGGAGATGCTTGGAGTGTATGTCTCCGTGCCGTTTTGCCGGGCGAAATGCAGCTTCTGCAATTTTGCGTCGGGCGTGTCGTCGACTGAGGCCATTGAGCGCTACGTGTCGATGCTGTGCGCGGAGATAGAGAGCGCGAGCGAGAACGCGGAACAGCTGCGGGCGACGCTACCACGGGATGTAGACACGGTGTATTTCGGCGGCGGGACGCCGAGCTTGTTGTCGCCGCAGCAGTTCCGGAAAATCTTCGCGGCGCTGCGGGTTGATTTTGATCTGCGGGCCGATGCGGAGATCACGCTGGAGGCTGCTCCGGGACAGATTACGGATGACGTGCTCCATGAGGTTATGCAGCTTGGTGTGAATCGTGTGAGCCTCGGCGTGCAGTCGTTTGTGGATCGCGAAAGCGCGGCGGTGGGGCGAACGCACACTGGCGCAAGTTGTCTGGCGGAGATCGCGCGATTACAGGCTGCGGGTATTTGGGATGTTGGCGTGGATGTGATTGCGGGCTTGCCGTATCAGACGGACGATAGCTGGGAGGAATCGCTGCAAGCCGCAGCTGGGGCCGCGCTGACGCACCTGAGCGTGTACATGCTGGAGATTGATGAAGACTCCAGACTGGGCCGTGAGGTGTTGGCCGGTGGATTGCGCCTGCATGCTCCGCGGGTGGCGGATGAAGATGCTGTCGCTCGGCGGTACGAGCGTGCGTGTGAGTTTCTGCCGCCGAACGGGTTCGGACAGTATGAGATTTCGAACTTCGCCAAAGCGGGATTCGAGGCTCGGCATAACCGGAAGTATTGGGAGCGAAAGCCGTATGTTGGTTTTGGACTGGATGCGCACTCGATGTTGCGGCGGAATGATGATGCGGTGCGGTGTGCGAATCCGGATGAGCTTGGTCTGTATGCCGGCGCGCGTAGCTGGCGAGAGATCACAGAGGTGGGGCTGAGGGATGCGTTTGAAGAAACGTTATTTCTCGGGCTGCGCATGTTGCGTGGCGTTGAGCAGGAAGATTTATTTGTTGCATACCCTGAGCAGTGGATTGCTGAGGCGGCAGAAGCGGCAGCCGAGTTAGCAAGGGAAGGTCTGATGATCGTGGATGACTCGAAGTGGCGGCTTACCCTACGTGGACGCCTGCTCTCAAACGATGTGTTCGGGCATCTGCTTGCGGGTGTGAATGCGTAAGAGTCCGCATGTGATGAAGTATCTGTGGCGGAGCGCGAAGCAGGTTCTTCGCTGCGCTCAGGCTGACAAATTCAAGTGCCTGTATCGAGAGTAGCGGCGTATGCGAGGAGAATGTACTGAAGGTGAATGATCGACGGAAACCCATAGATCTGCGAAGTGACACGGTAACGCAGCCAACGGCAGCCATGCGAGCGGCGATGGCCTCGGCAGAAGTAGGCGATGACGTTTATGGCGAAGATCCCACCGTGAACCGCTTGCAGGAGCTTGCCGCAAAGAAGCTCGGGCATGAGGCGGCGATCTTCTTGCCGACGGGCACCATGGCGAATCAGATCGCGTTGCGTCTGCACACCGAGCATGGGCAGGAAGTGATCTGCGAAGCGCGCTCGCACGTGGTCGATTGGGAGATGGCGATGATGTCGGCGTTTTCCGGATGCATGCCGCGCACGGTGGCGGGTGAGCGAGGCGTGATGCGGTGGGAGGTAATCAAGGCGCAGATCGCGCCGAAGATTTATTACCGTGCGCAGACCGGATTGATATGGGTAGAGAACACGCATAACATGGCCGGCGGAACGGTAACGCGGCCGGAAGTGCTGAAGGAGATCTGGGCGGGTGCGCGCGAGGCGGGGCTTCCTGTGCATTTGGATGGCGCGCGAGTTTTCAATGCCGCCGCAGCGTTGGGTGTCGATATAGCGGAAATAACGCGCGGGTTCGACACCGCGATGTTCTCGCTTTCAAAAGGGCTAGGCGCGCCGGTTGGCTCGCTGCTGGTTGGCAGCCGCGAACGGATCGAGCGGGCGAGAGTTTTCCGCAAGGCGTTAGGCGGGGGCATGAGGCAGGCGGGCGTGCTGGCCGCTGCGGGAATTGTCGCGCTGCAAGAGATGCCTCAGAGGCTTGTCGAAGACCACGCCAACGCGCGGTTGCTGGCCGAAGCTGTAGCGAAATGTTCGGCAGCAGAGATCGATATGGCTTCGGTGCAAACGAACATTGTGATCTTTGCTTTGCCTGATGGCGATGCTCCTGCGTTCGTGAGCAAGATGAAGGATCGCGCCATCCTTTGCAGCGCCATTAGTCCCAAGCATGTGCGCTTCGTAACGCACTTCGATGTGAGCCGGGCTGATTGCGAGGTATGTGCGTCGTGCCTTGCCGAGTTGCTGCAGTAGCGGTCAAGCGGGCCAGTAGATGAAGCGCGGCACGGCGGGATAGTAGAGGCCAAGCATGATTGGGCGATCAGGTTCTTGTAAGGAGCGAAGTAGCGTCGCGTAGCCGGCGAGTTGGGGGCCGTATTTTTCGCGCTCCTCCTCCTCGAACCGCTCCGACGAGCGGGAACCCTGCTCGGTCGTCTTGAAGTCCACGATCCAGAGTGCATCGGTGCCGGTGCTCAGTGGATGTGCGCCGGCGAGGAATGTCCGGTCGACCCGCATTGTCGAGAGGCTTCCAGATGCGGAAAGCGTAAGTGTGGTCTCGCTGCCGGCGTTCTGCTTCGGGGTAAGGATCCAGCGACCTGTAGGGTCGACAAGCGCAGCAGTCAAGGTGCGCAAGGCGCGGACCGACTCGCGGGAGCAGACCGCAGGCGCAAGGCCCTCGCTACGCAAGCTGGCGAGGAGGCGCGGTTGCCATGAGGGAAGCTCGCGTTGAAGATCATCCGCAGTGCTGCCGTGATCCATACGATCAGCGATCAGTTCCAAGAAACGGTGAACAGTGTTGCCGTATGCGCGGATGGCGAAGGAACCTTCCGGACGCAGAACGACATCTGCACTTTGTGGAGCGGCGGCGGGCGTAGCGGGCAGACACTTTGCGGCGGCATCCGTGAAGCGTTTCGCGGGGTCGTAGCCAAGCGGCAAACGATGGAGCAGCGGTCGCGTGCGGCGCTGTGCCGGTGGTAGCTCTTCCGCAACGGCGGCGAGGGCCGGTAGTTCATCGTCCTCCACGTCTTCGACGTTCTCGTCGGAAAGCGGTACGCGCCACTTTTCTCCCAGATAGGTCTGGGTGAACTTCGCGAATTGCTGCGCGGCTGCGGGCCAGAAGCTTTTTAGCAGCGTGCCGGAAGGCGCAGCCAGCTCGCCGCCTTTTCTTCGTTCGCAGGCGGCGAAGAGATGCAGCTCCTCCTGCGCGCGCGTGCAGGCAACGTAGAGCAGGCGTTTGCGCTCTGCTTCCTCGCGCTTTTCTTTGGTGTCGCGTATCCACTTGCAAAGAGTGCTCGCCTTCTCGCCTTTTTCGTGAATCGGAGCGAGCAGGACCGACGCGTGTTCTCCATCAGCGGGATCGAGCTCCAGCCAATCGAGCAGAGAATACTGCGAAATCTGGCCTTGTCGTTCGAGCGCCGGTATGAGGACGACATCCCATTCAAGACCCTTAGCCTTGTGGATCGTCATCATTTCTACGGCATCCGGCGCGGCAGATGGTTCGGCGTAGAGGCCCTTCAACGCTTCCTTCAAGACCCTGGGTTCAAGCCGGTCGCCATGCTCCAGCATCTTGCGCAGCAGGGCCAAATATCGTTGCACGTTTGCGCGCTGCTCGGGCTGCAGGATGACATCACCGCCGAGCGAAAGCCACGTGCGCTCGACAAGCGCGGGCAAACTGCTTCGCCCGGCCCTGCCCTGCGCTGTGAAGAGAACAGGTGCAGCGCGGGATAGAAGCCGTTGGCCTTCCGCGCTGAGGTGTGAGGCGCGGGAGCGCATGAGTGAAGGAACCGTTTCCGCGCGAGCGTCCCGGGCCGACATCACCGAACCTTCGCCCGTGAGCGCGAGCAGGTCGGCTGCTCCAAGGCCGCACCACGGCGCGCGCAGGACCGCGAGCCACGCGATGCGATCCGCTGGATGCAAGAGCGCGCGGGTGAGCGCGAAGGCATCGAGCACCTCCTGGCGTTCGCCGAGTTGTTCTACGTCTATAGCACGAAAGGGAATTGGCGCGCCGTTGACGGTGCTTTGGAACTCAGCGAGGACAGGCGCAAGATGATTGCGCGCTCGCGCCAGAACCGCGATGCGCCACGGTTTCTTTCTCCCTGGTGGCAGCGGTTTTTGTTGCCATTTTTCGACGACACGGCGAATTTCGATTGCCTCCTCCAGCGCGCGACTCCGCCTGGCGTCGGCGTTCTTCGCTGAAAGTACTGCGGCATGCCATTCGACGCCTAAACTTTCGTTCGCCCGGCGCCCAGCGGCGGCGGAGACGAATGGAACATCTTCCGCCTGGTTGTCGCGGGTCAGCTGTTGGGGTGATGGGAAAAGCCTGCTGAAGTCCTGGTTGAAGGTTTCCACCAACTTAGGTTGTGAGCGGAAGTTTGCTTTGAGTCGAAGAGCTTGAATCGGCACACTGCCAAGGCGCTCCTCATGAAGCACTCGAAGGAAGCGGCTGACGCGCGCCTGCCGAAACATGTAGATGGATTGTTTGGGATCGCCGACAAGGAAGAGTGTCTGGCTGTGTCCGTCCCATGATTGTGTGAGCAGTTCCAGCAGCTCGTACTGCGCCGATGAGGTGTCTTGCATCTCGTCGACGAGCAGGTGCCGCAGCGTTCTTCCTGCGGCGGCGGAGAGGTCTGTAGCGCCGCCGTCTTCGCGAAGAACTTCGCGCGCGGCCAGGGACAGCTCTGAGAAGTCGCACTCGCCACGCTCGGCAAAAAGAATTTTCAACTCCGCCAGGGCGTGCAGAAGCAAGCGGAAGAGCGCCTTTGCGACGCGCCATTGTGCATCAGGGTAGCGAGCCGGTGGTAGAGCGCGAATCTCGTGCAACGCACGCCAGCTATCAGGAGAAAGTGAGTCGATGAGCGCTTTGACGTCGGCTTGTTCGGCCTTCGAAAGCATGAAGCCGAGGTGATTTGAAGAAAAGCTTCTGCGCCACCCGCCATCTTTCGTGAGCAATAGATGCGCGAGGGCGGTCCAATGCTCTAGATGATCTGCTTCAGCGCCGGGTGGATGCGGTCTGCCTGCACATATCGCGATGGGTGAGTCGGCGGGATGATCGTGGTCGCTGCTCATGCGGTGTGCGAGCAGAGCGAGGTCGTGCAATGCATCCGGTGGGAGCGCCGTGAGGGCACGCGACAGTCCCACGCAGATGATGTGCTGCAGGTTCGCTTCCAGTGGAGGGCGCACTGCAGTATCGAGCACTTCGTCAGATAGCGAAGCTCGGTCCAATGGAACAAGCTCCGCCCACTGCTCGCGTTGCGCGAGCATGGTGGCGAGCAGCGTTTCACAGTTCGTCAGGTCACCGTCGCGATGGAGAAGGATGGTTTGCAGGGCGTCGTGCAGGACGCGGTCGGGTCCGCCAAGATGCATAAGCGTTCGCCGGGCAGCAAGGCGGTAGAGTGGACGCGCATCGTCGACAGGTTTGCCTGCGCTGCCGCTACCGGACAGCAAAGGAAGCGCACTTGCGATGTCACCGCACACCGCGTCGATGGTGCGAATGCGGAGCTGACTCGGATCTTCGAGCAAGCCCCACCCCAACTGCCCACCCCGAGCGAGAACCTGCTGTGCGAAGTCGCGCGTTGCCCGTTCGAATGCACGGGCGGAGTCGGCTGCCGGCACTTCATTCTTCGCGGCTTCCAACTGCTCCAGCACACGGGCGCGGAGTTCTGCAGTCGCCTTGCGGGTGAAGGTAATGGCAAGCACCTCGTCGGGGTGCGAGACGGACTTGCCGGCGAGCAGCTTGAGATATCGCTGCATCAGCAGCCCGGTTTTGCCGGAGCCGGCAGGTGCTTCGACGACCCACGATGCGGATGTGTCGAGCGCGAGGGAACGCTCGTATTCGTCGGCGACGGGCGGATCGTGTGTGACGAGTTCTTCCTCAGGCGCGAGACGAGAGATTGGAAAGAGGATGAGATTATCCACGCATTTCTTCCTCTTCGCTGATCTCCGTCGGGTCCTCGGTGCCGAGCAGCGTTGCCGCGTCCAGGCGGCAAAGAAGGTTGTGCGCGCAGTAGGCGCAGGTCGACGGATACGACTTGGGACTCACGCTGATATCGCCTTCGGCAAATGCCTCGGCGAGATTGACCAACGCGCCGTGCCACTCTGCCTGGAGTGCTTCGAGGTCGCGCGCGGTGTCTTTTGCGGGCAGGACACCGGCTGTACCGGCGTAGCCTTGCCAGCTCATGTCCTTTCCACGGCGAACCCTCGCAAAGGCGAGGCCGGCAAGGTTGTTCTCTCGAGCAAGAAGAGTGTAGAGCGGGAGCTGCGGTTCGTCGGGACGATCGCCATCCCAGTCAGCGGCGCTCGCAGAGGAACCAGTTTTGTAGTCCACGAGGAAGTCACCTTCTTCGACGCGGTCGATACGGTCCACCCGGAGCTGTAAGTCCAGTGGGCCAAGAGCAAGCGCTTTTGCTTCTTCGGTGGAAATCACTTCGAAATTGCTGCGCCTCACCTCCAGATCGAGCCACAAAGTCAGTAGGTGTACGAGGCGTTGCTTCTGCACACTCAGGTAGGCTGCGTCCCATCCAGTGTCGGAGGAAGCTGCCGTCCCCAGGCACTCATCTGCAAACTGATTGAGCAGGTTCGTGCGAGCGTCGGAGGACATGGCTTTGAGAGCGCCTTGCGTTCTAACGTGCTTCCAGAAGCGCTGCATAACGGTATGCAAGAGGTTGCCTTGGTCGCGAGCGTCATGGCCTACATCTCTGGATTCGAGCTCATGCGCGCGTAGACGGATTTCCGCGAAGGCGCGAAAGCCACAGGCTGCCTGGTGCTGCAGAACGGTGGCGCCGCCACGCACACTTCTGGACGGGAGAGCTGGAAGAGGCGAAGAGTCTTCCGTGACTTCCGCATCGACCTGGATGATGGGCTCTGATTCCAGTTCCAGGTCTGCGGGGGACTTCAGCGGCAAATGCAATGCGGCTATCAAGGGCGATAGACGTTGCGGACCTTCGGCATTTGCGGCAGAAAAGCTGAAGACTACAGTCGCTGCCGCACTCAGTAAGCGGGACGTAGCGTTACGGGCCTCCGCCATGGCGGTGCTGCGGTCCGCGCCCGGCATGCCTAGCTGGAGCTGGAGCGGCCACGCGATCAACGCATTGGGGCCGGGCAAAGCTGGCCAGCTTTCATCTGTCGATCGAGCAAAGATGAGGGCGTCGAATGTCATTCCGCTCGCGCCGGAGGGATCGAGAACCTGGATGGGAGCGCAACCTGCGGCGGTTGAAGACGCCCGTACCAGCTCGTGACTCAGGGCTTGCAGAGTGTCTGCAAAGGTCGCGTTGGCGCCGTTGAAGTCGAGGGTTGCTACGCTGTCGAGCGCATGCTCCCATGCGCGCGTTACGTCGACTTCATGCGCGCTTTGAGGTTTTGTACCGGGCCAACCCGCAGAGCGCAGAAGCTGCCGGATGAACTCGGTCCAATGGGCGAAGCCGCGAGGTGCGTCGAGACGCTCCGATCTTTCGAGGAAGCGTGCCAGGGACGAGGGCCATGCGAGTGCAGGCGCTGGCCCCGAGTGCGCGACCTCTTTTACGAGCCATTTGAGGCTGATCTCAGGCCGGAGGAGTTTTGCAAGGCGCAGCACGTAAGCGTCGAAATAAACGGCTTTCTCCATGGCTGAATCCGGCACGAGGTATGGAGAGAGGAGAAGCGCACTTACAGCATCGCGGCTTAAGGGCTTTGCGGCCCACGTGATCAGGGCCAACGCGGCGGCAACCATCGGCTCCGTCTTCAGAGCGTTGGAGTGGATGATCTCGAACGGCGAGCCTTCGTCTTCGACGGCGACGTTCTGGAGTTCGGGCGCAAGCACCTGACGGAACGCGTTGCCGACTTCGATGTGAAGTCCGTCCAAGCCGGGAACGAGCACGCCAACTGTGGCGCTGAGACCGGCTTCAACGCGCCTTTCAACGAAGTGTCGCGTCCATCGCGCGACGTGATGTAGTTCAAGGGGCTCGCTTTCCGTTCTAAGCAGGAAACGCTTTGGAGAGGCCAGACCTTCAGCAATGATTTCTGTTTCCAGAACGTCTGCGCCCGCTTTGCGCAGCTCCTGGATAAGTGTCGCTTGTGCGGGCGTCCAACGTGCAAAGCTGGCAAGCGCCAGCGGACGCTCAATGTTGATTGCGCTTCTGCCAATGCCTAGCCTGATGGCCGCTTCGAGACTTGCACGGCTGACGAAGCCCTGAGCGCGACAGAGGCTGGAGAATGCTTCTGCCCATCCTGCGAAGGTACGAGCGTCGTGCGTAACCGCGAATTGGCGCAGGCGGTTGGTTGCGCCATAAGCTTCGCTGAGTTTCCAAGCGGCGGCAGCTAGCTTAGCAAGCGCGTCGACCGAGGCAAGGCCTTCCGCTGTTCCGCTGCCCTCTTGTTGGATGATCTCTCGCCAGAGCGCATGTTCCTGAGTTGGGTTAAGAAGCAGCCGCGATTCAGAGCCTTGCGTGACGGCTTCCGACCAGAGCGAACGCAGCCATTGATCCCAGGTGAGTACATCTGCCGGCACCCATGCGTTGAACCCGGAGGCTTTCTGGTCCAAGTCATGCCGGTGGCGCAGTTGCCTGGCCGCAGCATCGCTGGAAACCACAATTACCCTGCCGCTGGAAAGCAGATCTTTGGCGGTGCTTTGTGCGGTGGAAGACACTCTTTCGTTATACGCCGGTCTTCTCTGAATATTCGCCTAAGCAGCTTCGGGGTACGGCGCCGGTGCCGCTTCTCGCATGCGCAGCGTACCGGTGATGAGCAGGCACAACGTGAGAACAGCGGGGACCGCCATCGCCGCGCGAAGCGAACCGGTGTAGGTGGAAATGCTGCCCATGAGTTTTGGAAACACTGCAGCACCGAGACCCGACACGGCGAGGATGAATCCGGCCTCGCGGGCGGGAGGCGAGCGGCGAAGCAAGAGACCGAATGTAGCGGGGAAAAATGGCGCAAGGCTGATGCCGAGCAAGATGCACCAGACCGACAATGCTGCGGTTCCGCGCGCAGTAGCAAGGCCGATGATGAAGAGGAGCGAAAGCACAAGCGAGATGCGCTGAATCACTTGCTCGTTGATGAAGCGGAGAGCAAGCGAGGCCACGGCCCGGCCCGCGGTAAGCGCCGCCAAGAGGAGCACGGTGCCGGATTGGCCGCCTAAGAGGTGAACGTCGGTTGTGTAGCGGAGCGTGTATGTGGTGAGCCAGGCAGTGAGGCAGGTTTCCAGGCCGCCATAGAGGAAGAGCAGGCAGGCGAACTGAAGAAATACAGTGCGCGGTAGCTTGCTGATGCTCTTGATCCCCACGCAGACAGTGCTGGTGTCGCGGCGCCTGCGAAGTCTGCCGCCGATGGCGGTGACCAGAAAGGCCGCGCCGATCCAGAAGAGCAGGTTGCGCAGACCAAGGCGAGGGAGAAAGGCAGCAACGAGCACGCCGGTGCCGACCGCTCCGAAGCTCCAGAAGAAGTTGAGCGAGGCCAGGGCTGAGCCGGTGTGCTCTGGGTAGCGATTGCCGGCGAGGATGTTGGTGGAGGCGATAAGCTGACCGAGTCCGATGCCGGCAACGAACAACGCCAGGCAGCCGAAGATGAGGCCGCTCGCCATGCCGAAAAGGGCAAAGCCGATGCAGGAAAGCAGCGTTCCCCATAGAATGCCGTAGCGCAGCTTGCGCGGGATGGAGATGCCGCCGAGGAACGCACCGATAAATTTGGCGAAGATCAGCCAGCCGCTGTTGGCGTCGGAGAGGTTCCAGCGCTGGGAGACATCGGGCAGAATCGGCCCAAGAAGGACGGTGCCAACCCCGGCAAGCAGCGCTCCGATGCCGAGCCACAAGGTAGACGGGCCGGCGGTGGCTGCGCTCGGTGCGATTTCAGTGGGGCGGCTCATGGCCGTCGGCTCCTCCGCTTCAAAAAAGGGTGCAGCTCTGAGGCAGCACACACATAGGCGCGGGAAACCCAGGTCGGATCGTGCAACAGTAAGATTGCTCGTCAACGAGTGTCAGTAGCCGCCGCACCACGGTCAACTCTGCGCTAAACATCACTGTCCGGTAGCGATGCTACCACCTTCCGCGGGTGTGTCGGTGCTCTTGGCGTATCCCTCGCGTTCTCTGCGTCACTTGCTTTCCAGGCAAGGCGGTAACGCGAAGGCCGCGACGGAGAGCTTGCAAATTGGAGCCGCGGATTGAGGCCTGCGGCTTCGCGACCATTCCTCTTGGCCGCTATCATTGGAGAAGATGCGAGCGAAAGCACTTCTTCCAAAAATCGGTTTCGCTGTTGTGGTCGGGTTTGTCGCTGCCGGCGGCTTGATGGTGATTCATCTTGCCGGATGCCGTTCCGCCAAGTTCATGCAGGCGGGCGTGACGACGAAGCGTTACGTGGTTCGAGGAAAAATCCTCTCTGTGGACGCCCCCGGCGGCCACGTGATGCTGGACCACGACGCAATTCCCGGTTTCATGGAAGCGATGGCAATGTCCTATCGCCTGGAAGACCCGTCTGTCATTTCAGAGCTGCATCCGGGGGACCGCATTACAGCGAGTCTTCTCGTCGATCAGGATTCTGCTGGGCCTACCAATCTGCGGCTTAAAGACATTGTGGTTGTGGCGCAGGCTCGGCCTGACTACAAGCCCGCGGTGCAGTACCACGTGCCTGCCGTGGGTGAATCGGTCCCGGATTTCACGATGCTGAATCAGTCAGACCGTAAGATCAGCCTCGGCCAATTTCGCGGCAAAGTTGTAGTGATGACGTTCATTTATACGCGCTGTCCGCTGGCGGATTTCTGCCCTCGCATGAGCCGCAACTTTGCGGAACTCGACAAGGCTCTGGAGACCGATCCAGCGCTGTATGCGAAGACTCATCTTCTGAGCGTGAGCTTCGATCCAAAGTACGACACGCCCCAAGTTCTGCGCAGCTATGGCGGAGCGTACACCGGAAACTTCGTCAACGAGAAGTTTGGGCACTGGGACTTTGCAGCGCCGCAGGAAGCAGAGTTGGCGAAGGTGGAACACTTCTTCGCTGTGGGCGTGACTCCCGGTGATGGCGGCGCGGCCCTGCAACATACACTCTCCACCTTGGTGATCGGTAAAGATGGCAAGATCGCCGCTTTCTATCCGGGCAACGAGTGGACGGTGAATGATGCGCTAGCAGCTGTGAAACAAGCTGCAGCATGAAGCGAAGCTCTGGGAGATGGATATGGCGAAGGTAACGATTGTTTTCGGCGTTGTACTGTTGGCGCTTGGTGCGGGCTTCTATTTTGCGACGGGTGCGGCAGCGCCAACATCCCTGATTCCAGCGGGCTTTGGGGTACTGCTGATTCTTTTCGGCGCCCTTGCGAATAGTCCGGAGCCGGGTCGCCGCATGTTGTGGATGCACGTCGCGGTGACGCTTGGCTTGCTCGGATTCCTTTTCCCGGCCTTCATGACGATCAAGTCACTTGTGAAGGCGCACGGCGGGCCGCTCGCGCGTCCGCTTGCGGTTGCGGAGCAAGGAATCATGGCAGTCGTTTGTTTGATCTTCGTTGCTCTTTGCGTGCGGTCTTTCATTGCCGCACGGCGAGCACGGACCGCGTGAGAGCGGCTGAAGGATAGACTGGAAGTTCGATGGGAAGTCTTGGTCAGCCACATCTAAGCCGCAGTAGTCATGTCCCGTCAGGCGAGAGGCCGGTGCGTCTCAATGGGCGCGTCAAGCCTGCCGATCTGACTGCGTCACGGCAAAAGCCGAAGATGAAGGATGTTTGGCCCGAGATCTGGAAGCTGGTACAGCCGAGATTGTGGCTGCTGCTGGGCTGCTTCGGGCTGATGGTGATCAATCGCTCATCCGGGCTCGTGTTGCCGGCGCTATTCAGGCCGCTCATCGACCGTGTAATGAATGCGCACCAAATCTGGTATCTGCCGCGCATTGTTGTCGCCGCGGTTGCGGCCACTTTGGTGCAAGGCGGCACCTCGTTCGCATTGACGCAGGTGCTGTCGAAGTCGGGTCAACGCTTGATTGCGGATCTGCGCAAACAAGTACAGAAGCACGTAGCTTATTTGCCCGTGGCATATTACGACGCCAACCGCACCGGCGCTCTTGTTTCGCGCATCATGACGGATGTTGAGGGTGTTCGTAACCTAATCGGAACGGGCGTTGTTGATTTTGTTGGCGGATTGCTGACCGCCATCTTTGCGTTTGTCTATCTGCTGCGCCTCAGCGTGGTGATGACGTTACTCACGTTTGTCATTCTGATCCTGTTCGCTTTCATTTTGCGTGGTGCGTTCCGTACGATCCGGCCAATCTTCCGCGAGCGCTCCGTTATCAGCGCGGAAGTGACCGGACGCTTAACGGAGTCGCTGGGCGGCGTTCGCGTGGTCAAGGGATATCACGCTGAAGAGAGTGAATCGAATGTCTTTGCAGCTGGGGTCCAGCGGTTACTGAACAATGTGATCAGTTCGATCACTGCGCAGTCTTTGATGAGCCTGGCGTCAACTGCGGTGCTCGGACTCGTGGGGGCACTGGTGATGTTCCTTGGCGCTCATCAGAACTACGCGGGTAAGCTGACGACGGGCTCCTATGTGACGTACGTGATGTTTCTGGCGTTCATGATTGCGCCCATTGCTCAACTCGTTTCGATTGGTACACAGCTCACGGAGGCGATGGCCGGACTGGACCGCACGCGAGAGATCCTCAATGAAAAGCAAGAAGACTCAGAACCCGCGCGCACAGTGGAACTTGGACCGATCACAGGTGATGTGACTTTTGCCGATGTGAACTTCGCGTACGAGGCGGGCAAGCCTGTGCTGCACGGGATTACGTTCGACTCGAAGCCCGGGACCGTGACGGCGCTAGTCGGTTCCTCGGGTTCAGGAAAATCGACCATCATCAGCCTGATCTGCGCGTTCCATACCGCGGGTGGTGGACAGGTGCTTGTCGATGGCATCGATCTCGCTCGCGTTAAGCTAAGCAGCTACCGCATGCAGTTGGGCGTGGTGCTGCAGGAGACATTCCTGTTCGATGGAAACATTCGCGAGAACGTGATGTTCTCGCGCCCGGATGCGACGGTCGAGCAGTTCGAGCGGGCGTGCGAGATTGCGCGTGTGGACGAGTTCGCTCTGGGTTTCCCGGAGGGATACGAAACGATTGTCGGCGAACGTGGAGTGAAGCTCTCCGGTGGACAGCGGCAGCGCATCTCGATCGCGCGTGCAATTCTCGCCGATCCTCGCATTCTGATTCTTGATGAGGCGACCAGTTCGCTCGATTCTGAATCTGAGGCGATGATTCAGCATGGTCTCAGCTTTCTGATGAAGGGGCGAACGACGTTCGTCATTGCGCACCGGCTTTCTACAATTCGGCGGGCCGATCAGATTCTGGTGATCGAGCGGGGCGAGATTGTGGAGCGCGGGACGCACGAAGAATTGTTTCAACTGGCCGGCCGCTATCACGACCTTTACACAAGGCAGCATGGCCTGGAGCAGAACCTCTTCCTTGCTCCGGGTGAAGGCGACGGCGGCCTCATCGAAGTTGCCTTGAAGTAGGCGGCTCTGTCGAATGACTCAGCCGAAGACCAAGCTTCCAATTGATGACATCATTCCCGAAGTCGTCGCCTCGCTGAAGGCGCGTCCGAGCCTCGTCATAGAAGCACCACCTGGAGCCGGTAAAACAACACGCGTTCCGCCGGCATTGCTCGATATTGTTTCTGGCGACGTCATCGTTCTCGAACCGCGACGCATCGCGGCCCGCTTATCTGCTCGTCGTGTGGCGTGGGAACTCGGCGAAGACGTTGGTGGGCTCGTCGGCTATCAGGTGCGATTCGAAGACGTTACCGGCCAACGGACTAGCCTTCGCTTTGTGACAGAGGGCGTATTGACGCGACGCCTGCTCACGGATCCGCTGCTGAACGGCGTGGATGCTGTTGTTCTGGACGAATTTCACGAGCGCCATCTCGACGGGGACCTCGCGCTTGCATTGTTGAAGCGGCTGCAGAAGAAGAGGCCGGAGCTCAGGGTCGTGGTGATGTCTGCAACGCTCGACGCCGGGCCGATTGCGAGCTATCTGGACGCGAGCCCCGTACTTCGATCCGAAGGACGCATGTTTCCGGTCGAGGTGCGACATCTTCCATACTCGCCTGCGCCACTGCAAGTGCAGGTGAGAAACGCAGTCAGCATGCTATTGAAGGACGGAAGGCTTGGACAGAGCGGGCATACGCTAGTTTTTCTTCCTGGCGCTGCTGAGATACGGCGCGCGATGCGGGAGTGCGAATCGATCGTGCAGCAGACGGGCGTAACTTTACTGCCCCTCCATGGAGATCTGACGCCGGCGGAACAGGACCGTGCCATCACGCCTTCGCGGCAGCGAAAGGTGATTTTCGCCACCAATGTTGCGGAAAGTTCTATCACCGTCGACGGAGTGACTGCGGTCATCGACAGCGGGCTGGCGCGCATCGCGTCTTACTCGCCGTGGACAGGTTTGCCTACGCTGGAAATTGGGCGAATCAGCAAGGCTTCTGCGAAGCAGCGCGCCGGTCGCGCGGGACGCACCGGGCCCGGAGTTGTGCTGAGGCTCTATCCGGAAGCTGACTATACACAGCGGCCGGATCATGATCTGCCGGAGATCATGCGGAGCGACCTGTCGCAGATGTGTTTAGCACTACGCGCGGCAAACATCGACAACGCGGACGAAATGGATTGGCTCGACGCTCCGCCGGACGCTGCTTTGCGAAGTGCCGGCACGCTTCTGGATCAACTTGGCGCGCACGGGGATGTTGCAAGTCAAATGGCGCGCCTTCCACTGAGTCCACGATTGGCGCGCATCGTGTTGGAGGCCAACCGCCGCGGTGTTGGCGAAGATGGCTGCAAGGTAGCGGCGTTCCTGACTGCGGCTGCTCGCACAAGTCAGGCAGATCTGCTCAGCGCGATTGAAGCAAAACTTGATTCCAGGACGCAGCAGGTCTTGCAGCAGATACGCAGAATCGCTCGGCCAACTCTGCAAACGACGCATGATGACCACGCCTTGTTGATCTCTGTGTTGGCGGGATTTCCGGATCGCGTAGCGAAGCGTCGGACGAACGATCAGGTGCTGCTATTTGGAGGCGCAAGTGCCGAGTTGATTGAGGGTGGATCGAACAGCGAGTTTCTGCTTGCCCTCGACATCGAGGATCGCCGCGAGAAACCGTTGCCGCTTGTTCGCATGAGCGCGCGGGTAGAGCCGGAATGGCTGATTGATCTGTTCCCGGAACTTATACGTGAAACGAACAAACTTGAGTGGAACCGCGAGGGTGAGAGAGTCGATGCTGTGAGTGCGTTGCGTTATGGCGATGTCGTTTTGCAGGAGTCGACTGGCGTCCCATCCGATAGCGCCGCGGCAACAGAGGTGTTGGTGGAGAAAGCGCTAGAGGCAGGTATCGAGCGCTTTGTTGATCGCGAGTCTTTCGAAGAGCTGCAAACACGAATCGAGTTCGCGGGCTTGGCGCAGCCAGACGTTGCGAGCACGCTTCGGGAAGTTGCCGAAGGTCTGCGAAGCTTTACAGCGTTGAAAGAAGCTGCTGGGAGTTTTCTGCGCTTATTCGAGGGTAAGGTTGATCAGCAGGCCTTGCAGAGGCGCTCACCTGTTGCCGTGCGTCTGCAAGGCGGTAAGCAAACAAGAATTCATTATGAGCGAGGCAAACCTCCGTGGATCTCTTCCCGGCTGCAAGACTTCTTCGGGATGAAAGAGACGCCGCGGATCGGTCGCGACGACACGCCCGTGGTGGTACATCTTCTTGCGCCGAATAAGCGGGCGGTGCAAACGACCACCGACCTGGCGGATTTTGGGAGAGGCTCTATCCGAGTGTGAGAAGGGAACTGATGCGGCGCTATCCGCGTCACGCGTGGCCTGAGAAACCCTTTTGATCTCCGTATTGCCTGTGAGCATCCTCAAGTCTGTGAAAGGAAGCAGGACCCGCTTACGACTCGACGAAGTAGCCCGTGGGATAAGGAGTTGTCTACGTGCTAGCATCTATGCGTCGCATGGCGAATTGCAGGGGTAGGGTTGTCTTCCGATGAGTGTTGCCGGTCATCATGCACTTCTGCTTGAGATTACCGGTGGCGTCGTGCTCGTTGGCGCGCTGCTTGCACTGACGCTGAAGAAGAAAAAGAAGCCGATACCTGCGCTGAGTGAAGCGGATATGCAGCGGATAGACAGTCGTCTTGTCATGAGTGATGTAGCTCGCAGCGAGTCGCGCTTTCGCCGGCGTTATGGCGTAGAGCCAAAGCCGAAAGACTTCACAAAACCGAAAGCAGAGCCAACGGACGAAGCATCGGAGCCCTGAGTTTTTCGAGGCGGGTGCTCGCAGGCCGGCTGACGAACGTCGGTCCTGCGAAAAGACCTGGTTGTCGCTGCGTTACCATTGGCATCAATGTCACACCAGATTCACCGTGCTTTTCGCAGCCTGCTGTTCGCATGGCTTCTCGTCGCGTTTGGCGTGGTGCGAATAGCGGCGCAGTTTGCGGCTCTACCGGGACATACTCCATCTGCTTACGGCGGAACGCAGGAGTTCGGTTTCATTGTTGGATACTCCCCCGCGGGCGGACCGATATGGGGGTACCAGCAGAACGTTCGCTACAGCCCCACGATCGCGCGGTATTCCGTTCAGCTCACGCCCGACCTGGGGCTCGGTTGCCGCTGTGCGCTGCGCTACTCACCTGAAATCACGGCGCTTTCCGTGATGCATGAAAAGGCGCCGAGTTCGACGAATCCTGCCGCGCCTGTAACCCACTACGGTGCGGGAGTCAGTCCGGTGGGGTTCCAGTTGGATTGGAGACGAGGAAGACGCGTGCAGCCGCTCTTCACCACGGACGCGGGCTTCATCTATTACAACGATCGCGTGCTATCGCCGGAGGGATCGCAGTTCATGTACACGATTGACTTCGGCGGTGGCGTTGAGCTCTTTCGTTCGTCGCGCAATGCCGTCGTTCTGGGCTATCGTTACCAGCACCTATCGAATGCCAACATCAGCGATCACAACCCCGGAACGGATGCCGATACCTTCTACGTCGGTTTCTCGCACTTCCACTCCCGTCATTAAGGAAGCTCCGTTCTTCTTATGCTGCCTAAAGAAGCCATTTCGCTAGAAGATCTACGCAAACCGCCTATCCGTCTTGCGAGCCTTTGTGTGCTGAGTTGCACCCTGCTCCTTCCATGCGCGAGCGCACAGGCGATCTCCATACTGCCGGCCGCTCCATCAGCTCTGATCGACCTGCCTCTCCATGAGAGCCGCGAAGGAGCCGCAACGGGGTTCGGTGCGCAACAGCAAGGGCCGCTAAAGAGCTACATGAGCAGCGAAAAAGAAACGCCGGTGATTCCTGAACGGCCCGCGCCGACCGGATTTCCGCGCTTTCCGACCCCCTCGCAGCAGCATGCTCGAGAAGAGATCGAGCGCAACACGGATTGCGAGGAGCACATACGACACGGGAAAGCATGCCGTGTGAGTTGGGCGCGTGTCATCGGAGAGTCCGCCATGTTTCTTTCCGCGCAGCATGGCGGCAACATCTATATGGATGACGACACCCGCAACGCGCTGAACATCGACATCCAGACCGGTCAATTCTGGAGCCGGTACATCTACTGCATCGACCACTACCGCTACAACCGGTGGAAGGATGATGATCCATTCGGCGTGGATTACATAGGCCACCCGATGATGGGCGCAATGACCAACAGCATTTACGAGCAGAACGATCCGAAGCAGCGGGCTCTGATGTTCGAGAACACGCGCCGGTATTGGATGGGCCGCCTGCGCGCAACGGCGTATTCCGCTGTGTACAGTGCCCAATGGAAGGTGGGGCCAATCAGCGAAGCTTCGGTCGGCAACACGGGCATTGGCTATTACATTCGCGCTCGCGACGGGATACGGACGAATGAGACCGGCATGCAGGACTTCTTCATCACGCCGATTGGTGGGCTGGCATGGAATGTCGGCGAAGATGCGATTGATCGGTTCATTTTCCAGCATGTACGTCATGCGCAGACGAACAAGGGCCTACTGTTCGTAGCGTCTTTTATGACTCCGTTGAAGGCTGGAGCAAATATTGCGAGGTTCCGGGCTCCTTATTACCGCGACGTCGATGAGACGAGCGCCGGCATGATCCACTGGAAGCCCGAGTAGGTATCGGTTTACACAGCAGCAACGTCACATTCATCGAACATTCACACTTGGTTTGTGGCGCATTCACACTAGCCTGCGACCATCGTTCTCATACCGCAACCATACAAGGCCCGCGCATGTTGTATTGCGCCGATTGGGTCTGCCCGGATGCTGGTATTCGAAAGGGAAATGATGAAGCGACTCGGCAGAGTGGCGGCACTTGCACTTATTGCAAGCCTGGCAAACGCGCAATCGACAGATAACGCAGCCTCCACGCACAAGATAAAGAAGGCAACGGCGCACAAGAAGACAACCGCACACAAGCCTTCGGCAACAGAACTGCAGCTGGAGACCTTGCGCTCCCAGATGAAGGAGCAGCAGGCGCAGATTGATGCGCTGCGCACCCAGCTTTCGGCACGTGACCAGCAGGTAGCAGCGGCGCAATCCACAACGGCAACGGCGCAGGCTCAGGCTGCCGACGCGAGCGCCAAGGTGGATGCAGTGCAGGCTACTGTGCAGCAGACCACCACGCAGGTGGATACGCTGACTACCAAGGTGAACGATGTCCAGCAGAACACGACGGCTCTGCAGGATACGGTGATCGCCAATCAGGCGCAGACGCAGCAGCAGATCAACTCGCCGACAGCGATTCACTACAAAGGTGTGACCATTACACCTGTCGCCTTCTTTGCGCTGGAAGGCGTGTACCGGCAGCGCTCGGTAAATTCTGACATCAATACGCCTTTCAACTCGATTCCTTTCCCGAGTGCGGACGAAGGCCACGTGAGCGAACTGAATTTCTCCGGACGGCAGTCCCGCCTCGGTGGATTGTTTGAAGGCAACGCCGGCAAGTACAAGCTCTCGGGTTACTTTGAAACCGACTTCCTCGGAACCGGCACATCTTCGAACAACAACCAGAGCAACAGCTACGTGCTGCGCCAACGCCAGATTTGGGGCCGTGCGGAAACAACCGGCGGCTTTGCTGTCACGGGCGGTCAGATGTGGTCGTTGGTGACGGAAGACGGCAAGTACGCCGATCCGCGTACAGAAAAGCTGCCGAACACGGTGGATCCGCAGTACATGGTCGGCTTCTCATGGACGCGTCAGCCCGGCCTTCGCCTTTCGCAACGCTTCGGCGACGCGAAGACCGGTGCGTTCACCATGGCGATGTCGCTGGAGCAGGCGCAGATCACCAACTTCACCTCGAACGGAACGAATCCAGCCGGCTACTTCTTTGCTGGTCCCGGCCAGAACGGCGGTCTCTACAACGCTGCGGCGGGTGCTGGTGCGGGTAATACAGCGTCGACAGCGGCGATTACCACGTATGCAAACAATACGGCTCCTGACGTAGTCGTCAAGGGTGCGATTGATCTGCCGAAGGCCCACTTTGAGCTGGGCGGTATTGCTCGCTTCCTTCGCGATTTCTATAACCCCGTCACCTATGGTGGAACCGCTGCTGCGCCGACCTTCACCTATGACGCGGCTCACCAGCTTAGCCACACAGCCTCTGCCGGTGGTATTTTCGGCAGCGCCCGTGTAAGCGCAAGTAAGTTTGCTGACATTGCCGTTCAAGCGATGGCTGGTCAAGGTGTGGGACGTTATGGTTCGTCGCAGCTTGCTGACGCCACACTTCGCCCGGATGAAACGCTGGAGCCCATCCGCAACTATCACGGGTTGTTCAGTCTGGAGACGCATCCGGCTCCGAAGCTCGATGTGTACGCCTATTACGGTGGCGAGTATGCGCAGCGCACCGTTTACGCGACGCCTGTAGGCAATCTGATCGGCTATGGGCCGCGCAACGTGAGCGACGCTGGTTGCTACAACTCGCCCCAGGTCCCAGGAGTGGGCGGAACGGGCGGCTCCATTTCGCCGGCTGCGTGCGGCTCACCGACGCGTTACGTTCAGGAGGGCATGCTTGGCTTCACGTACCGCGTAGTGAACAGCCCGAAGTATGGCCGACTGCAATATCAGTTCACGTACAGCTACCTGCAGCGGAACCTGTGGTCTGGAGCTGTAACGGGCAGCCTTGTTCCGAACGCTCCAACCGGCCCGCGTGCTCTCGACAATATGATCCACGCCGGAATGCGCTACTACATTCCGTAGTTCAGGAGGCAGCGGCGGCAACGCGAAGGCCATCGCTGCCCTCCAAATCGTTACCGCGAAACCGTACAGCAGGCCGGCCCATGGTCGCCTGAACAGGAGAACGGCATGAATCTGAAGTTTGCAGTCGCTATCGCCGGGCTTACCCTAGCCTCGGCAGCTGGTGCGCAGTCGCTCAACGGCGCAGGCGCTACCTTCCCTAATCCCATCTACTCGAAGTGGTTCAGCGAATACTCTGCCAGCCACCCGGGCGTGCAAATCAATTACCAGTCGGTCGGTTCGGGCGCCGGCATTCGTCAGGCGTCGCAGGGCATCGTTGACTTCGGCGCCACGGATGGTCCGATGACCGACCAGCAGATCAGCGAAGCCAAGGTGAAGCTGTTTCATATTCCAACAGTGCTCGGTGCCGTCGTCCCGACCTACAACATCCCTGGTGTCAGCGGCGAGTTGAAGTTCACGGGCGACGTGATCGCTGGAATCTATCTCGGCGAGATCACCAATTGGCATGATCCAAAGATTGCTCAGCTGAACCCTGGTGTCACCCTGCCGGATCATCAGATTCTTCCGGTATACCGCTCAGATGGGTCGGGCACAACTTACATCTTTACCGACTATCTGTCCAAGGTCTCGGCTGACTTCTCCAGCAAAATAGGCAAGAGCACTTCTGTACACTGGCCCGTGGGTATCGGCCAGAAGGGCAACGAGGGCGTCGCAGGCATGGTGCGTAACAGCCCCTATTCCTTCGGCTACGTCGAGCTGATCTATGCATTGCAGAACAAGATGTCCTTCGGTTCGGTGAAGAACCCGTCCGGCAAGTTCGTCAAGGCATCCACCAGCGCGGTCACAGCTGCGGCGGCGGGTGCGGCAAAGAACATGCCGAACGATTTTCGTGTGTCGATCACCAACGCTCCTGGGGCGGATTCTTACCCAATCTCTTCCTTCACCTGGCTGCTGATTCCGCTGAAATCGGCTGATCCAGCCAAGGGCAAGGTGCTGAACGATTTCCTCCACTGGATGCTGCAGCATGGTGAGAGTGAAGTAGAAGCACTGTCCTATGCTCCGCTTCCTCAGCCGGTCGCGTTGAAAGTGAACGGCGCGCTCAACTACCTGAAGTAGAATTTGGCGGTACCGGCCTGTGCGCTGCGGCGCGCAGGCCTTTTGCATCACTTAGCACTACGGTCGCGCAAGCGTTCGATTTTCTCCTTACTTGGTCCTGCTGAGCGGATCGGACTGCAATCAGACCCGGAAGGCCACATGTCCGAACCATCCCGAGTGGAAGTGCCTCTGCTGAACATGCAGGTTGCTGAGCAGAGCCGTCGCGCTCCAGCACCCATGGTCGCAAAAGCTCCTGCGGGCATTCGCAGGTTTCTGCACACACAAACCAGTGGCGCCGTGGCCGACCGCGCGTTCGGTGGTCTCATGCTCACATGCGCCCTGAGTATTCTTGCCATTGTTGTCCTTATCGTTGTCATGCTGCTCGATCAGTCGAAGCTTTCACTGCACGCCTTTGGGCTGAAGTTCTTCTTCCGAACGGCATGGGACCCTGTCTCCGGCGATTTCGGCGCGCTCCCGTTTATCTACGGAACTCTCGTCACGTCCTTCCTTGCTCTTTGCATTGCCGTGCCGCTGGCGCTGTGCGTGGCGATCTTCATTATGGAGATCAGTCCTGCGTTCCTGCGGACACCGATTGCGTTTCTCACCGAACTGCTGGCTGCTATTCCATCCGTTGTGTATGGCCTGTGGGCCATCTTCGTGCTCGTGCCCATGATGCGCGATCATCTTGGGCCATTCCTGGCGAAGTACTTTGGTTGGACCGGGCTTTTTGGTGGATCGAATTTCGGCGAGGGATTTCTCACCGCCGGGATCATTCTTTCAATCATGATTCTCCCCGTAATTTCCTCGATTACGCGCGAAGTGATGGGCGCCGTCCCCATCAGCCAGAAAGAAGCAGCCCTGGCGTTGGGTGCAACTCGCTGGGAAATGATTCGCATGTCCGTGCTTCGCAACTCACGCATTGGCATTGTGGGCGCTGTGATCCTGGGGCTGGGCCGCGCGCTCGGCGAAACGATGGCAGTGACCATGGTGATCGGCAACAATCCACAAATCAGCCATAGTCTTTTTGCTCCTGGCCATACGCTCGCCAGCGTCATTGCAAATGAGTTCACCGAGGCGACGGGCGACCTTTACCTTTCGGCCCTGATTGAGATCGGCCTCGCTTTGTTCCTCGTGACGATCGTCGTGAACTCCATCGCCCGCTTATTAGTTTGGGCTGTAACGCGGGGCAAACCCGTGGCTGCCCACTAGGACGACCATGACCCAGATACGTCCAAGCCGCAGCAATGCATCGATCCGTCAGGCGACCAACCATATCGTGACGGCAATCTCCATCCTGAGCACCATTGTTGTTTTGGTGCCGCTCATCGCGATTCTTTTCTATCTGATTTACAAAGGGGCGAGCTCGCTTAATCTTGCCTTCTTCACGCATACACCGAAGCCGGTTGGCGAATCAGGGGGCGGTATGGCGAACTCCATCGTCGGATCTTCGCTGGTACTTCTCGTCGCGAGCCTGATGGGTATTCCAATCGGGATTGCCGGCGGCGTGTACCTTTCGGAATACGGAAGCGGCACGTGGATGGGCGCAATCATCCGGTTTACTGCTGATGTTCTGAACGGCGTGCCATCGATTGTGATGGGCATCGCGGGGTACGCATTGATCGTGGTGCATCAGCATCATTTCTCCGCTCTAGCCGGTGGCGTGACGCTGTCCATCATGATGATTCCGACAGTTACTCGCACAACCGAAGAGATGTTGCGCACGGTTCCGAACTCTCTGCGCGAAGCAGCTTATGGCCTCGGCGTACCGCGCTGGCGCACGGTTCTTTCCATCAGCCTGCGCAGCGCGGCTCCCGGCATCATTACGGGATGCATGTTGGCGTTCGCGCGTGTTGCGGGCGAAACAGCGCCGCTCTTATTTACCGCGTTTGGCAGCAATTTCTGGCCGCATAGCCTGAATGAGCCGATCGCCGCGTTGCCGCTCCAGATCTTCGTTTATGCATTGTCACCTTATGACGAATGGCATCGGCTTGCGTGGGCCGGATCACTGGTCCTCATCACGCTCATCATGCTCTCTGTTGGCCTGGTGCGTTACGTCACGTCTCGTGGACAGCTCAAGGGAGGAATGTAGTGGGCGTTGGTATTGAAGTTGTCGATCTGAATGCGTGGTATGGCGTCACGCACACGCTGAAGGACATAACGCTAAACATTCCTCCAAACTCCGCGACGGCACTGATTGGGCCTTCGGGCTGCGGCAAATCCACCTTTGTGCGCTGTTTGAACCGGATGCACGAAACGAATCCTGCGGCCCGCGCCACGGGAACGGTGAAGGTTGGCGACCGCGACATCTATCGCGATGCTTCACCGGTAGAGATCCGTCGGCGCATTGGCATGGTCTTTCAGCGCCCGAACCCGTTCCCAACGATGTCGATTTATGACAACGTTGCGAGCGGACTGAAGTTGAACGGCTTTCGCAACCGCAAGGTGCTGGATGAAGTGGTGGAACGATCGCTCAAGCAGTCAGCCCTGTGGGAAGAAGTGAAAGACGATCTGAAGAAGAAGTCAGGCGCGTCGCTCTCAGGCGGACAGCAACAACGTCTCTGCATTGCACGCGCGCTTGCCGTAGATCCGGAAGTGCTGCTGATGGACGAGCCCGCGAGCGCGCTCGATCCAGTGTCTACTTCGAAGATCGAAGATCTGATTTTTAACCTCAAGAATGAGTACACGATTGTCATCGTGACCCACAACATGCAGCAAGCGGCACGTGTCGCCGAAAATACAGGATTCTTCCTCATGGGCCAGCTCGTCGAATTCACATCCACCAACGTGATCTTCACAAAGCCGAAGGACAAGCGGACGGAAGACTACATCACAGGAAGGTTTGGCTGATGCGCGTTAAGTTTCATAAGAATCTGGATGAGTTGAAAGAGCGTTTGCTGGTGATGGCGGGCCTTGCAGAGCAGGCCGTGCAGCGCAGCATCGAAGCGTATCGCACGCGCGACCTCTCGCTGTGCGACCTCGTATTTCAGTCCGAGCCTGCTATCAATCGCTTTGAGCGCGAGGTTGACCAGATGGCTCTCGACTTACTCGCGATGGAACAGCCAATGGCTGTCGATCTGCGCTTTCTATACGCCGTGCTGCGGATCAATGCTGATCTGGAGCGCGTTGGTGATCAGGCGGTGAACATCGCTGCGCGAGTACAAGAAATGACAGCACAGGCCAGTGCGGAGCTTCCCGTCGACATTCCAAAGCTCGCGAACTTGTCATCCGCCATGGTGCGCAAGTCGTTGCAATCCCTGATCGAGGCGAACAGTGAGATGGCGCATTCCGTGCTGGCGATGGACGACGAAGTGGATGCGATGAACAGTGACGCGTTTCACGCCATTACGGAGTTGGTGCAGCGCAAGCCGGACCTTGCGCCGCAGGCATTGAACGCGCTAATCATCGCTCGCAATCTCGAACGCGTTGGAGATCATGCAACGAACATCGCCGAAGACGTTATCTTCTGGGTTGAAGGCGCCGACGTGCGGCACAGCTCGGATTCAAGAAGCGAGAAAAGGGACGTAGAAGAAACTTCGTAGCTCATCATCCAGCTTCGTCAAAACTGCGGGCCTACTGGCCCGCAGTTTTTGCGTCAGTCTTCAACACGGATTTCGTCGTTGGTGATGCGGAACGATCGTCGGCGTCTGGTGTACTCGGTGCTGTACCGCCGGTGCCTTCCACAGGGGCAGCGGGAACAGAGACGGCGGCAAGCTTTTGCAGGTTTCCTGCCCTGGTGCGCTGCTTCGTCACGTATGCGTTGATGACCTGAGCGGCAAGCATGGCGGAGTTATTACCCCAATTGCCGTGTTCCCAAAGCACGGCAACCACGATGTCAGGATTGCGGCGCGGCGTCATGCCCACGAACCACGCGTTTGGAACTGTGTTGTGGCCTTTGCCTGTGCGTGACAGAGCGTCGTGGCTCATAACCTGCGCCGTCCCCGTCTTTCCGGCGAAGTCAACGCCTTCAAGATGCGCGGCCGCCGCGGTGCCGCTTGGCCCAGTGACATTCGCCATGTCGTCGGTGATCAGCTGCCAGTTCTCGGGCGTCATAGAGACGGTCTTTTTCCCTGAACCTGTATAGGTGCTTTGTATCGCTGATAGTTGATCTTCGGTAAGTTCATCTTCGAAGACGACGTGAGGACGTTGCAACGCGCCTCCTGATGCAATGCCGCTAAGCGCGCGTGCCAGCTGCAACGGCGTGGCTTGGATCGCACCTTGACCGATGCCGACCGAAATTGTTTCGCCGGCGTACCACTTATCATGCTGCGTCTTCAGCTTCCATTGCTCTGAGGGCATAATGCCTGCGGCTTCGTCAGGAAGATCGACGCCCGTTTTCTCGCCGATGCCAACGCTTGTGGCGTATTTTGCCATCGCGTCGATACCCAGGCGATTGGCGAGCGTGTAGTAGAACGTGTCGCAGGAGTAGGGAAGGGCGTTGTGTATATCAACAGACCCATGATGGCGGTCACAGGCAAAAAAATGACCGTAAAAGCTGGCTCCGCCATTGCAGAAGACTTTGAGGTCCTGCGCTTTGTTCTCTTCAAGACCGGCATAGGTCATGATGACCTTGAACGTCGAACCCGGCGCTAGCTGTGCCTGAATCGACTTGTTCAGCAACGGATGATCGTTGTTGGTGAGAATCGAATTCCAGTAGGCTCGCGTCAGCCGGACAGCGAACTGATTGGGATCAAACGTCGGCCGTGAAACCATCGCGAGGATTTCACCGTTGTGGGGATTCATCGCGACGATAGCGCCGTTCTTGCCATCAAGGGCTTGCTCCGCGGCGCGCTGGATGTCGAGATCGATGGTGAGTCGCAGGTCCTTGCCGGGCGTAGCGAGTTCCTGCCCCATGAGCCCAAGTTCTTTGCCATGCGAATTGACGATCACATCTCGCGAGCCGTCTGTGCCGCGAAGCACCTCGTCGTAGGCCTCTTCTACACCGAACTTTCCAACCACATCGCCTGAATTGTAAGCAGCATACTTCGACTGCTTCAGGTCGTTTTCGCTCACTTCTCCGACGTAGCCAATCACATGCGCCATGAAGCCGTCTCGCGGGTACAAGCGGCGCTGCTCGTCAAGAGTTTCCAACTCGGGCAATTCATCTCGATGCGCCTCGATGAAGGCTTGCTCGTCGGGCGTGATGTCCTGCTTCAGCGGAATGGGATGATACTTCGGCTCGTACGCAAACCGTCGCATCGTCGCTTCGATTTGATCTACCGTCATGTGCATGCCGGAGGCAATTGCCGGCAGATCAGCCTGGAGATTTTTCTGCTGGTCGCGCAGCAGCCAGCAGGTAACCGAGGGATAGTTGTCGACGAGGATGCGCCCTTCGCGGTCGAACAGCCGTCCACGCGGCGCGAGCACCGGCTCCTTGCGAATACGATTTTGCTCCGCAAGTACGCGGTAGTTCGTCGCACCCAGAACCTGCAGCTTCCAGAGACCGGCGCACAGCACCAGCAGCACGAGCGTGACGACATACTGCATCCCATGCAGCTTTGCGACGGAGAGCTTCTCGTCCCGAACTATCTCTTCGGAATCCATACCGACCCTGGTCCTATCTTACTTCGACGAAAATATAGCCAGCCTCGCTACTCACGAACTTTGAACCTATCCAGCAGAAAGAAGAGCGGGACAGCAACAACCGTGTTGCACAATGCGCGTAGCAGCTCGTAGAGCGGGTGCAGGCGCACGGTGGGATCGGCAAGCAGCCAGCGCATAATTCCGTAGATCGTTCCACTTTGCAGCAGGCTGAAGCCGAAATTCAATGCCATGCGGTTGATCACATTCTCGACGTCGACGGTAAAACCGATGCTAGCAGCGAGGTAGCCGATGATGCTCTTGGCGATGCCGTTGATGCCGAAGGGAAGGTTCGTCAAGCCATCCTGGAAGAGGCCGATTGTCGTACCGGTTAAAGTTCCCGCGATGGGATTGCGCCGCGCGATGGCAAAAAAGATGACGCCGATGAGCGGTAGATCGAGAATGACAAGCCTTGGCCACACTTTCGGCAGCACGGCCTGCAGCAGCACCAACACCAGCGGAGTAAGCAGCGTCACCGCTGGGTGAAACGTGTACTGGTCGAGCTCGCGTCGGGATGTGTAGCTATGTTCGGCCATGCGCAGTTAGCGGGATTCCTTTGGTTGCTGTGGCGGAGCGGCAACCTCACCGGGCTTCAGGTCTTTCGCCGGAGCTACGGTGCCGGGACTGTAGCGATCGGGATGGATTGCCGGTTGCGTTCTTACCGGGCCGGATTTTGCTTTGGTCAAGTCTGGAGCGGGCTTGCCGGGTTCGGCGGCGTCTGGCGCCTTGTCATCGGCCTGGCTGCTGCTCTCATGCAGACTCGGCAGCTTTTCTGCAATCACATCGGCAGCGCGACGGTTCTCCTCCGCTGTCGCCTCAGCGGCCTCTACATCCTGCTTCGCGTCCGCGGGCAGCTTGGAGTCGGTGCCAGTGATAACCAGAACCTCTTCCAAACGGGTCAGATTGGCGGTTGGCTTCACCGTGATCGCGGTGTACGGCTGGTGCTGCGGGTCCGGCGCAATCGACTCAATGACACCAATGGCCAGGCCTCGCGGAAAAACCTGATCACCCCCGGAAGTGAGTACCTTCTCGCCGGGCTTGATGCGGTCATCCGCAGTCAGATTATTGATCTGGACCTGGCCGTTCGCGGTGCCGCGCACGATACCCCGCATTCGCGTGGATTCGAGCACGACCCCGGCGCCGGAGGTGGAATCACTCAACAGCAGAAGCTGTGATGTGTGTGGAAAGACATCGCGGAGTTTGCCGACAACGCCGTCCGGCGTAATAACAGCCTGTTCGGGCTTGAGTCCGTCAGCTGAGCCTTTATCGATCCAAAGAGTGTGAGAGCGGTCCGTTCCGCTGGTGCCAATCACCTGCGCGGCAACAGTCTTCGTGATGTATTGCTCTTTGAAATTCAGCAGTGCCTGAAGACGCCGGCCCTGTGCGGCATCCTCCGCCAGCGATGCCTGCTCCTGGCGCAGACGAGCCACTTCCTGCTGCAAAGCCTGATTGCGTTCATGCGTGTGTCGCAGGTCTCCATAGCTCGACCAGAGGTGGCGGACGGTGGATCCTGAGCCATGAAGCAGCCGCTCAAACGGCGTAACAATGGCGACGGTCCATCTACGCAACAGCATCGTCTTTCCCTGGTCGATGGCATCGGTGCTCGTACCCGCCACAGGCCGCTGTACCTGCACGGCAAGAGCAATGATCTGCGCCATCACGACGACGATCAGCACGAGCGGGTTCCTGAAACGAGAAAAAAACGAATCCATGTGGCAGAAAAGCGCAGCCGCGCTCCTTCATTATTCCATCGCTTCGCCTGCTAGCATCACGGTGTGCCGTTGGAGTTATCGACCCCGGTCAAGTACATCAAGCGAGTCGGCGAGCGTGTCGCAGAGAAGCTGGCCGAGCGCGGTGTCGAAACCGTTGAAGACCTGCTGTATCACCTGCCATTCCGGTACGAAGACCGCCTGCATCCGAAGCCGCTCGCTGACTACCAGCACGGCGATATGGCGAGCCTGGTGGGTGAGGTGCGGGGAACTGTTCTGCTGCGCACACGTGCCGCGCAAATCTTCGAAATGACAGTGGGCATCAAGCCGCCGCAGGCAGATAGTAACGCAGCTATGTCGGGTCTTTTGAAGCCGCCGACTGGTGTGCTCGAAACCGTGAAGTGCATGTGGTTTCACGGCGGGTACCTCAAAGATAAGTTTCGCCCTGGGCAAACCGTCGCGCTGTACGGCAAGGTCGAAAGTTCGCGTTCCGGAAACCAGCCAAACGCGGCGCCGGGCTCGGCTCGACTCAAGATGGTGCAGCCCACGTTCGAGATACTGCCCGACGCAAGCGCGACCGGCGAAGATGCTGAGTTCACGATGCTCGAGATGGGACGCATCGTACCGATCTACGAATCGCTCGGCGGAAAAACGCCCTGGGGCGCGAAGCTCACCTCGCGATGGCTTCGACGCGTCATCTGGACCATCTTCCGAGACCTGGCCGAGGCGGGGTCCCAGGCAGACGAAACACTTCCAGCGGCACTACGGGAGCGGCTCGGCTTCCCATCACGCATGGAAGCTCTGCAGGCGCTCCATTTTCCTCCCGCGGGCACGCCCATGGCGGACCTCATGTCGGCACGAACGTCGGCTCACCGGCGGCTCATCTTCGAGGAGTTCTGGTATCTCGAACTTGGCCTCGAACTGAAGCGCAGGCGTCTGCGCGATCGAGAGGGAACCGCATTCCAGACCAATGCACGCGTTCGCGAGGCACTGAAGCAGGTGCTGCCCTTCAAGCCGACTGCCGCACAGAAGCGAGTGCTTGGTGAGATTGTGACCGACATGCGTTCGGCCCGCCCGATGCGCCGCCTGCTACAGGGCGATGTCGGTTCCGGAAAGACGATTGTTGCTTTACAAGCCGCTTTAGTGGCAATCGAAAATGGCTATCAAGTTGCGATGATGGCGCCGACGGAAATACTCGCAACGCAACACTATCTTTCCGCACGCAAGCTGCTGAGCGGAGCCATCTCGCCGCATTCAGGTAAACGCTACCGCGTGACACTGCTGACGGGTTCACTTGACGAGCGCAGCAAGCGAGAGGCGCGAGCGAGGATCTTCCGTGGCGAAGCAGACCTTGCCATTGGGACGCATGCACTTGTCGAAGACAAAGTCGACTTTGACAACCTCGGGCTTGTCATCGTCGATGAGCAGCATCGCTTCGGTGTGCAGCAGCGCTTTCGCCTGATGCGGAAACCGGGGGCAACTGGAGTGGCGCTTGAGCCTGATGTGTTGGTGATGACCGCAACGCCGATTCCGCGCACCCTGGCCCTTACGATGTACGGTGATCTCGAAGGAAGTGTGCTGGATGAGCTGCCACCAGGTCGGTCGCCCATCGTGACGCGTCGCATGCCCGAGGAGCGGAGTGATGAAGTGTGGCAATTTGTCCGTAAGCAGGTCGCGCTCGGCCGCCAAACGTACATTGTTTATCCGGTGATTGAGGGAGAAAAGGACGATCAACCGGAACTCGACTTTGCCACTGAGCCGAGCGGTGAGGAGCCGAACGAGGAAGAACCGGGTACTGAATTCAGCAGACGCATCGAGAGCTTAGCTGCGAGCCACAACGGGCATGCCGCGGCAAGGCGGGTGCTGAAGCCCCGCAGTTCGCGAGCTGAGCTTCAATCCGAGAGGGAGAAGCAGCCGAAGCGGACTGTCAAACGTGCGAAGCTACGCTCTGCCACGGACATGTTCGAAGACTTGTCCGCCGGTCCCTTGAACGGACTCAGGCTGGGACTTCTGCACGGACGCATGAGCGCAGACGATAAAGAAGTCACGATGGCCCGATTCAAACGCGGCGATATCGATGTGCTTGTTTCCACCACGGTGATCGAAGTTGGCGTCGACGTACCAAACGCAACGCTGATGGTCATTGAGCATGCGGAGCGCTTCGGCCTCGCGCAGATGCATCAACTGCGCGGACGCGTGGGTCGTGGCGCGGCAAAAAGCTTCTGTGTGCTGCTTACCGGAAGCCAGGTTTCGCCGGAAGCGGAGCAAAGGCTCGACGCCATGGTGCAAACGCAGAATGGATTCGAGCTGGCTGAGATCGATCTCGCGCAGCGCGGACCCGGTGAGTTCTTCGGAACTCGCCAGGCCGGCATACCGGAGTTTCGCGTCGCGAATCTTGTGCGAGATCGAGATTTGCTGGAGCTTGCAAAGCGAGAAGCAGCGCACTTTGCGGAAGCGCCAGATCCCTCGATTGCGCGGCCCGAGATCGACGCCGTATGGCAGCGACTCAAGCAGCAATGGCAGCGGCGCTACGCGCTTGTGGAGGCCTAAGCAACCGGCACTATGCGGCCGTCTGCGCTATGGACACACTGCCAACGCTGCCCATCTGCTTCTTTGGCCCGCGCTTGCGTGCCACGAGGATGCGAATGCGATCCAACATCTCCGCCGGTGTGCATGCGCCCTTCGGAAGAAACACATCTGCAGCGGCAGCGCGGTCGAAGTTCGCCACAGTGCCGGAGACGAGCAAGGAGGGAAGCGACGGATGGATACACTTCGCGCGGCGAATCAATTCATTGCCGTCCATCTGCGGCAGGATGAGATCAGACATCAGCAGATCGATGGATCCAGGAATGGCGTTCTGCAAATGTTCCAGTGCTTCTGCCGCTGACGTCATTGCGAGGACGCGATAGCCGCGGGTTTCGAGCAGAAATTTCCGCACGGAGAGCACTTGTTCGTTGTCTTCGACACAAAGAATGGTCTTACGTGGCCGCATTGCGTTGTTCTCCATGGCCGGCGGTTTTCCGGCTCCCGGTTGTTGCTGCGTTCTCATGTTTCCGGGCCGCCGTTGTTGGCGCTCCGTTACTCTTACTCCGCGTTAGTGCAGGTGGAAAAGCGCAAGGCTTCCCAGCCCGCTTTGCGGGTAGCAAAGCGGTGTTGTGGATCGTCGGGGCGGAAAGCGCTACTTTCCGAACCCTCAAGCGTCCGGAGATTTGAACCAAATGACGCTGCGCTCCCGTGCATGGCACATCTGTTTTGTGCAGACGCAGAGGGGCTTTAGCGGCACCTTGCCGGCTCGGTTTCTCCTTCGGATGAATTGGTGAAACAACCGAAAACGCTGCGTTCTTCGCTAGTTTTCTCGGTTGATGATTTGCTGACTCTACCCGCGCGCACCAACATAAGCAACAGCGAATGTTTAGCGAATACGTGCTTGTATTGCACCTCGTCATCCACCGCTCTTTGCTCTGGACGCGTCCCTATTGACGTTTGTGGTTCCTCCCGCTGTGGGAAACTCGATTGTTACAGCAGGAAAAACGAGCCCTCTGCCACAGGAATGGTGCGGCCACCTACAAGCACCGCATGTACGCGCGAATCGTCGAGTGAAGCCTGGGCTGTGATGCGGCTCGGACGCAGGATTTCGACGCCCTGAGTGATGGTCGCGGATCGTTCCGGTTGCACCAAGCCGTTCTTCACCAGCCACGCAATGCATGGTCCTGCCGCGGATCCGGTAGCGGGATCTTCGCCACCGTAGAACTGCATGCGTGCACGCCATCGGCCTGCTTGCAGCGCTTCGGCATCTTCCGGCGCGATGCAGTAGAACCAGCGTATCTTGCGCTCGCGCAGCCATTCCGTCGCTTCCTTTTGCGGTATGGCGAGTGTCAATAGCGCTTCCACAGAACGCAAGGCGACGATGCAGAAGGCATTACCGGTGGACACGCTTTGCGGAGTGTACTCGGCGAGAAAATTACTTTCGTCAAGGTTGATGATGCGTGCGACGTCCGCGGTACTTTGCTCTTCGCCGAACACAGGATCGTTCTGCTGCATGGTCGCGTAGACACCGATTGCGTGTGCTTTTTCCGTGAAGCTCACGCGGATGGGGCCGACGTTGAGGCGCAGGGTGATTTCCTGGGCGCCTCGCACCGGTCCGTGATGCAGGTGCAACCAGCTAGCTGTGCCCAGCGTTGGATGACCTGCAAACGGCAGCTCTTCCTGCGTCGTAAAGATGCGGACGCGCACACCATGTTGGCGGTCTTCTTCAGGGTCGTCGCTCGGCAGCACGAACGTTGTCTCAGACAGATTTGTTTCACGCGCAATTGCCTGCATCTCCGTGCCGCTCAAGCTGCGCCCATCATGGAACACCGCAAGAGGGTTGCCCTCCAAAGGCCGTTCTGCAAAGACGTCGAGCACAGAGTAGGAAAGCGTTCTCATGGATTCAGTCTATGTTTCGCAACGCGGGTTGACACGGGAACAGGCGCGCCGTACCTTAGGAACACCGCGACATCCGGCAACCTCCGGCGGCGGTTATGATGATGCGTTTTGCTACTCACAACTCGATTCCGATGTGCTGCTGTGAATGCTGCTGCTGTTGCGGCAGCCCCGCACGGGTGAGTCGATGAGCGAGCGAAGACGATAAAGCGTCAAGAGCGAACATCAAACCCACCCAAGGCGAACGCCGGGTGGTTTTTTCTTTTAGGGCACAACACAGGCTACGGGCAAGAAGACTTTAGAAGGCAGGTAGAAAGCAAATGTCGCTTCGCATCAATGACCTCGCACCAGACTTCACCGCAGAGACCACGCAGGGAACGATTCACTTTCATGAGTGGATTGGTGACAGCTGGGCGGTGCTCTTTTCGCACCCGAAGGATTTCACGCCGGTGTGCACCACGGAGCTAGGTGCTGTTGCCGGGCTCGAGAACCAGTTTGCCGCGCGTGGAGCCAAGGTAATCGGGCTTTCGGTCGATCCAGTCGAGAACCACGCGAAGTGGGCTCAAGACATCGAGGACGTCGGCGGCGCGAAAGTAAATTACCCGATGATCGGCGACCCGGAACTGAAGATTGCGAAGCTATACGACATGCTCGCGTCGGATGCGGGCGACACCAGCGAAGGGCGCACGCCTGCGCAGAATGCGCCGGTGCGCACGGTGTTCGTCATCGGCCCGGACAAGCGTATCAAGCTGCATCTTGCGTACCCCATGACTACGGGCCGCAACTTCGACGAAATCCTGCGCGTGCTTGACTCCATGCAATTGACCGCGAAACATAAGGTCGCGACGCCTGCGAATTGGAAACAGGGTGATGATGTGATCATCACCGGAGCGGTTTCCAACGAGGAAGCGGACAAAACCTTCCCCGGCTACAAAACCGTAAAGCCCTACCTGCGTACAACGACGCAGCCGCAGTAAACAAGGTCTCAGGGCTCGTTCGATTTTCTGATCCTTGCCCTGAACCCTGTTCCCTGCAAACGAGCACCGGTGGCGAAGTGGCTAACGCGCTGGTCTGCAAAACCAGTATTCGAGGGTTCGACCCCCTCCCGGTGCTCCAAAGTTCGCAAGAAGCCGCCCAACTGGGCGGCTTTTCTGCTTCCAATGACGGTACATCTGTGCGGGACCATCGAGGCACGCGGTTGATGTTGGTGAAGCTTAGAGACGAGACTTCGCTTACGTTAGTCTTTCTGGTATGCGCACACTGCCTGGCTCCTCGATGAAGTTTGAAACACCACGCCGCAATCACGTCTTCGTCAGCTCCGCTGTTTTGTTCTCGGTCAGCCTTTGGAGCATCGCTGGTCACGCGCAGATTCACGGCAAAGATGGGATCACACTTCCCGCGGCTCCTGCGGTGCAGCAACAGCCCGTAACAGATGAATACAAGAGCACAGGCTCACCGAGCACAGTGACTGTGACTGACCCGTACCGTTGGTTGGAAGATGCTCACAGTCCGGCAACGCGTGCGTACATTGCGGATCAGAACGCTTACACAGCGAAGTACTTCGAGCAGGTGAAGAGTCTGCCGGCGACGGAAGCCGCGTTGAGTAAGCTGATGCGCGTGGACACGATGAGTGTTCCCATGCAGCGCGGCGATCACTTTTTCTTTACTCGACGCCTCGCCGGTGAGAATCAGGGTTCGATATACATACGCACCGGACTACACGGCGCGGATCGCAAACTCATCGATGGCACCAGCCTCAGCGCGGACGCGAACACGTCGGTCAACCTGATGCACGTCACGGAAGACGGCAGCGTGATGATGTACGGCGTGCGCGTCGGCGGAGCGGATGAAGTTGCTGTCCACTTCCTGGATATCGCAAGCGGAAAAGAGGTGTTCGATGCTTTGCCGAGCGCAAGATATTACGGCGTGGCGATCACGCCAGACAAGAAGGGCGTGTACTACTCGAAGTTCTTCCTGAGTAAGGGGACAACAGTGTTCTACCACGCGTTCGGCACGCCGATGTCGAACGACACGGTCATACTCAAGGGCGAATACAAGGGCGAAGCGTTGACAGAGATCGATAGCGTGTCTGTCGGCATCACCGATGATGGACATTGGTTGATGCTGCAGATTGGGCGCGGTGTTCCAGCAAAACGCGAGGACATTCTCCTCAAGGATCTGCGCAAAGCTGACTCGTCGATCACGCCATTGGTGTACGGGGTTGAAGCACACTTCCGGGTTTGGGAAAACGGCGACGTGTTCACCGCTCGCACCGACTACAAAGCACCGAATGGACGAGTGCTTCGCTGCGCGCCAGGCAAGGACCCTGACCACTGGACGACAATCATCCCTGAAGGCAAGGACGTACTCGAAGGCGTGAGTGATGTCGGCGGCAAGTTGTTCGTTCTACGGCTGCATGATGTAAAAAGCGAAGTGACAAGTTACTCGAACGATGGTGCGGAGCTGGGTCATGTCGCGTTTCCAAGCCTGGGCGCGGGTTCCACCATCTTTGGCCGTGCTACAAGCAAGCTGGGCTTCTATACTTTCGATTCGATCATCTCGCCTCCGACGATCTTCTCGTACGACACAGCCACTGGGAAGAGCGACATCTTCTACCGGCAAGATGTGCCCTTTGACACCAACCAATATGAAATTCACCAGGTCTTCTACAGCAGCAAAGATGGCACGCGTGTGCCGATGTTCATCGCAGGAAAGAAAGGCCTGAAGCGCGATGGTACGGAACGCCTGTTGATGACCGGCTATGGGGGATTCGCGTTGAGCGAATTGCCATCATGGAATCCCGAGTACGCGTGGTGGATGGAGCAGGGCGGATGGTTCGCGCTGCCGAACCTTCGCGGCGGAGACGAGTACGGCGAAACTTGGCACAAAGCTGCAATGTTCGCGAACAAGCAAAACGTTTTCGATGACTGGTTCGCCGCGGCGGAATACCTCATCGCCAATAAATACACTTCGGCGGAACACCTCGCGATTCGCGGTCGATCTAACGGTGGCTTGCTGATGGGCGCTTCCATGACTCAACGGCCTGATCTGTATGGCGCAATCTGGTGCGGCTATCCATTGTTGGATATGCTGCGCTACCAGATGTTTGAGATGGGACGAACCTGGACGACCGAGTACGGTTCCGCAGAGAACGCGACAGACTTTCCCTATATCTACAAGTATTCTCCGTATCAGAATGTGCACCCGGGAACGAAGTATCCCGCGATTTTCTTCTTCACCGGCGACGGCGACACGCGAGTGGACCCGATGAACGCGCGCAAAATGGTTCCGTTGATGCAGAGTGCGAGCACAAGCGGACGACCTATCCTGCTGCATTACAGCGTGAAGGGCGGCCACAGCGCGGGTGTTTCACAAACACAACTGGTGAAGGACTATGCGGAGGAGATGAGCTTTCTGTGGACGGAGACGGGGAGCAATTAGGGCATCCACAATCCAAACCGTCATCTCGACCGAAGCGAAGCGCGGTGGAGTGATCTGCTGACCCGCTTGCGGACACTTGCCGCGATGTAAGCTGCAGATTTCGATATGACGAACCTCGCGGGGGTAATGTCGAGCGCCCTAGCAGTCCGATTGGATAAGTACATTCAAGTGCAGCAGAGCATAGGCATTTTCCTGGTAACAGGTCCGATGCCGCTCTTTCCTACTTGGCGGTGACGTTGAGCGAGTAGGTTGTCTTGTGCGTGATGGTCCCGTCTGTCGCTTG
>CAJCIP010000019.1 GCA_903970445.1 Verrucomicrobia bacterium Tous-C9LFEB
CGGGCACATCATCTCTACCTGAGTGCATCTTGCTCACATTCCATGCAACCTTTCTGCTAAGATTGCGTCTATGGAAATGCGAGGCGTTGTGGACGCCACGCAAACCTCGAAACTACTTCATCAAGGGAGAACCACCATGACACTGACTCGATTTGCTCCGTTTGGCACCGCGTTGAGCGACGTAGCGGTGCTGCAGAACCGGCTGAATTCCATCTTCAACGACTTTGCCCGCCCGAGCGCCGAAGGCGGCTCCGAGAGCCTGGCGATGGGTAACTTCGTTCCCGCCGTGGATGTGTATGAAGACACCCACAAGCTCGTACTGAAGCTGGAAGTCCCCGGTATCCGCAAAGAAGACCTGAACATCAACGTGGAAGGGCGTACCCTCACAGTCCGGGGCGAGCGCAAGTTTGAAGCTAACGAGAAGGAAGAGAACTTCCACCGCATTGAGCGCCGCTTCGGCAGCTTCACCAGGACCTTTACCCTGCCGCAGACGGTGGAAACGGAAAGCATTGATGCCACCTGCAACGACGGTGTCCTGAGCATCGGCCTGGCCAAAAAGCCGGAGTCAAAGCCCAAGCAGATCGAAGTGAAGGTGGGCGGCGCTCAGGCCGCCGGCAACAAGCAGATGGAAGCTTCAACAGCCGCAACGAAGTAAGGGCCGCCGTTCACTTCTACCAGTTCTGCAAACGAGGAACATCTATGTGCCCCGCTCATGACAGCGTCATCGTCGTGAGCGGGGTAATGTTTTTGCAGCACCTCGACACCTTCGACGGAGTCGGAATCTCCTCTGCGCCGGTCCATTTCCCAACGTTATACTTGCCGCATCCTTTCCCACCCCTACTCAGCTAGAAAGCTCGATCCATGACTGCGGCATCTATCACAGACCCTCATGTAGTTGACACCCTTGCTCCCGCGGCTGCGATGCCTCACCTAAAGTATCTAGACGCCTTGCGCGGCATGGCAGTGATGGCGGTTGTTCTTGTGCATAGCGCAGTCGCAACACAGCAAACCGCTTTCTGGTGGGGGTTCAGCTTTGCAGGGCAGCGCGGTGTGCAGCTTTTCTATATTGTGAGCGCCTTCACGCTCTATAGATCGCTGGATCTCCGCGAGTCTGCGCGCACATTCGACTTCTTCATCCGGCGCTTTTTTCGAATCGCACCTATGTTCTATCTCGCCATTCTCTTCAACCTACTCCTTAGTCATGGCAGGATTTTGGTCGATGGAAAGCCCCTCACCGCTTTGGAAATGACATCCGCCTTTTTCTTTCTGAATGGTTTCTCTCCAAGAGCCATCAATTCAGTGACTCCTGGCGGATGGTCGATTGCAGTGGAAACTACTTTCTACGCCATCCTGCTTCCTCTTTATGCCAAAGTAAAGGCGCTCCAGAGCGCAATCTGGCTTTTCCTCTTTGTTGCTATCGACTGCTTTGGCCTCAGCTGGCTTTTCGCGCTGAATGCGAAAGACATTATGCACGAACAATACTTCGCCTTTTTGTGGTTCCCCGTAGAATTTCCGGTCTTTTTCCTTGGAATTCTTACGTACCTTTTTTGGAAACAATACTTGCATCTTCCCTGCGCGCGCCTGGCCCAGAAGGATGCAAAGACGCTGTCGGCGATGGGCTTGCTTGCCTCGCTTCTTATCTATATCGGTAGTTTTCCATTTAATGATTGGCAGCTTTATTGTTCGTCATTCATGTTTGTGCCGCTATTACTTGCACTCGCGATTTATCCCTGGCCTGTCTTTGTCAACAGGTTCACCATCTATCTCGGCAAAGTCTCCTATAGCATGTACCTGCTTCATTTCTTCGTCGTTTTCTATCTGAACCAGGCATTGACGCACACGACGCTCTTATTGGGTGCGAATCACATCTACAAGCACTTTTACGGTTTGTTCCTCTTCTACGTCATTGCTCTGTTAACCACGACCTTGTTGGCGACCATTACCTGGCGTTTCGTAGAGAAACCTGGTATCGCTTTTGGACGTTCCCTCATCCGAAAGCTCGACGGTTCCCCCAACCCACTCGCTACTTAGCCACCACGAGCGGGAGAAGGTCATTCGATCGCGCCGAACGTGATGGAAAGGGCGAACCCCGCTCATGCATCAACCGCAGGAACGGGGCACCCTTGATGGAGGCGCGACGAAGAAAGCCGCCACCTTATCCGTTACTCCCATCCGCCGATGGGCGTACCGTGCGATAGCTCGCATTGCCCTTGGACCATACGAGCAGCAGAATATCCTTACCGGCAGGCTGACTATGCACCGCGCTGACGAACCCGCTCGCCGAAGCCACCGGCCTGCGGTTCACTTCGAGCACCACGTCGCCGGGCTGCAACGCGGCGTCTTCTGCAGGGCTGGCCGGACGGACGTTCTCCACCACAGCGCCGTGAAGATTGTCCGGCAGGTTGAGCTGCTGGCGAATGTCTGCCGTGACGTCGCCGACAGCGACGCCGAGCTTGCCGTTATTCTGGCTGGCGCCGTCACCATCGTTCGCCGCAACCTCAGCATTCTTCGCGTCGTAGTTGCCGACGGTGACGTTCACTGTTTGCGGCTTGCCATCGCGCAGAATGCCGAGCGTGATGCTCTTGCCAGGTTCAACGCCGCTGACCGCAATCTGCAGGTAGCCGCTGTTGGTCACGTGCGATCCGTTGACCTCGGCAATCACGTCGCCCTGCTTCAGCCCCGCTCGGCTCGCGGGTGAGTTTGGCGAGACCTGCGCAACGATCGCGCCAGACGCATCCTTCAGGTTGAAGAACTGCGCATTGTCGGGCGTGACATCGTTCATGCTGATGCCGATGTAGCCGTGCTCCACCTTGCCGTGCGCGATCAGCTGCGCTGCCGTTGCCTTCGCGATCTGCGCGGGAATCGCAAAGCTCGCGCCCGCAAACGATCCGTTGTCCGACACGATCCAGGTGTTGATGCCAATCAGCTCGCCATGCGCATTCACCAGCGCGCCACCGGAGTTGCCAGGGTTGATCGCCGCATCCGTCTGGATGAAGCCACCCGGCTTACGCGCATCACCCGAGAACGGATTCTGCCGGTTCACCGCGCTAACAATGCCGCGCGTCACGCTGTCCTGGAAGTAGCCAAACGGGCTGCCGAACGCGAGCACCGTCTGCCCGGGCACAAGCTTCGCGGAGTCGCCCCAAGACATCGCGGGTAGATCGTGCGCATTCACCTTCACCACGGCGAGATCGGTGAACTTGTCCGTGCCAATGACCTTGCCGTTCAGCACACGGCGATCGTTCAGCGTCACCTTGATGTCCTTCGCGCCCTCGACAACATGGTTGTTCGTCACGATGTAGCCATCAGCCGAGATGATCACGCCGCTGCCGATACCATGCTGCAACTGCTGTTGCTGCGGGCGCTGCATGCGTCCACCGCCCATTCCGCCGAAAGGCCCACCCGGCCCGAAGAATTGCTCGAGACCAGGAGGAATGCCCTGCGAACCGCGCCCGCCACCTTGCCCGTCCGCATCCGCTTCGTCGGCAGACGGCGTCGACGTAACCGCAATGTTCACCACTGCCGGCGACACGCGCGAAGCCAGCGCTTCCATCGCCTGATCCAGCGCTGTGAGCGCATTGACGCTGTTGTCATCGAGCGGCGAAGCAGAGATGCCGGCCGCGTGCACACCTGTGTGATTGACGAGCGCGACACTACCTAGAGCAACGACTGAAGCCACCAATGCAGGGGCAACGAACCGCTTTGCTCCAAAGACTAATTGTTTAGTTACAAGAGACATGTGACAGCCCTCCCAGGCGATTTTGTTTGGTTAGAGTTGAACGATCAGCCAGCCGCCCCGTACAGGAACAGCGGCATATGTGAATTGCGAATCTGTTTGCACGGCGAGCGCCAAGCGGGGCGCAGGCATATCGGAGTCGCTCCACTCAGCCAGATGAAACAACGGGGCGATGTGTTGATCTTGCGTAGCCTCCGCGAGGCGGCGCTGAGCCAACATGCGCTCTCGGCGCGCTGCAACGCGCATCGTTGACGCTGGCGCCTGACGCTTCATCACGGTGCCCGCCAGCGCCGTGCGCGTTGCCGGCATCGACGCGCTCGCCCTGACTAGATGCGCGTGCGGAGCCTCGAACGGCGCGACCGCAGCGCCCATGGAGCTCATAGTGAGTGCTGCTTCGTGCGTCTCCGGCGCAAAGCTGATCAGCTTCGGCGTGTGCGCAAAGGCCACCGCTGCGCCCAGCACGCCGGCGAGCAAAGCACCCGCTGCAATGCGCGACTGCATGCGCCCCATGGCAGTTTCAGGTTTGCTGAGGATGCGATAGACGCGTTTTGCTACTTCAGACCGTGGCTTCGACGTATCCTCCACGCCCAAAGCTCCGAGTGCCAGCGACACACCGCGACGAAGCAACGATTGCTCGGCAAGATTCGTAAGGCAAGCAGCATAGCTCTTGCGCGCCCGCGTGGCGCCAAGGACGCCGTCGTCGCATGCGAGTTCGCGCTCGAGGCAGAGCCGTCGATCCAGCCACGCAACAACTGGATGCAGCGGAAGCAGCGCCACGCTGAGCTTCTGCAGCAGGTTTGTCCAGTCGTCGCGACGGCGCAGATGCTCCATCTCGTGCAGCACGATCTGCTGGAGTTCACATTCACTGAGCGCAGCAAGCAGAGTAGGCGGCAGCACAATGCGCGGACGAAAGAACCCAACAACACTGGGCCGATCGATCTCACGAGACGTGCAAAGCTGTGCGCGACGACGCGAGCTGCTTAGCACTTGCCTAACGCCAGCGCTTGGAACGAAAGGCACCGCTCTATGAGCGAGGCCACACAACTGCCATGCACTAAGCGCAAGCTGACCCAGGCGAAAGAGCGAAAACGTGGCCCACACTGCGACCAGTGCATAACTCCATCGAGCGTCAGCGTGAACAAGTCCACCGGAAGCGCCGTGCGCGTCGCGCGCCGCGAACAGAAGCGGCAGCGCAGGCGACATCATGATCACAATTAGTACGCACAGCCAGATCGCGGACCGAACCGCTGCGGGAAGGTTCGGTAACAAGCGCAGTGCCAGCGCAACAACAATCGTCAACAGCAGGCCACACGTCACCGAAGCGATCAGCAGGCCGGCAGCGACGGGAGCCAGCCGCGCGAGACCTTCGAGGAGAGGCTGAACTGCGTGCGAGAGGGGGAGATTCATGCGAGCCCCTTCTTCAGACGTGGACTTTCATCGCTCGCTGCGGCAACAGCTTGTTTCAGCCGCGCAAGCTCCTGCGGCGAAATCTCATCATCGCCCAGCAAGGAAAGCAGTAATCGCTCCCGCGAGTTCCCGAAGAAGCGCTGCAGCACATGCTTTACTTCCGACCGGCTCGCTTCGTGCTCCGCAACGCACGGGCTGTAGAGGAAAGCCCGGCCTTCCTGCCGGTGCTCGGCGTAGCCTTTGCTTTCCAGGATGCGCACGGTTGTCAGCACGGACGTGTAGGCAAGCGGCGTCTCGTCGGCCACAGCGTCAACAAGGTCGGCTACGGAAGACTCGCCGCGCAGCCACAGCACCTTCATGAGCCTGAGCTCGGCTTCGGTCAACGTGATGGAGCGTTTAGGCGGCATCGCTACACCTGCTCTGACGAGCTACCAATGAATTAGTTAGCAGAATCCTAACCCACAAAATCATCCACCTCGTTGGAACCTTCTGCACAGACGCTGCGTAACAACGAAGGTCGGCGTTGAAGCGGGGGCCTCCTCACCGAGATGTCAGCAGGGAGCACGGCAAGGTGAGTTTCAGGGCCACGTTTCGATGCGGCGCATTGCAGGTAGGCGTCATGTTCGTTATCGGCGCTGGCGGTATGTGCGCCCAGGTCGCCGATCAGGAGCAGACTCAGGCGAAGCCAAGTGTTGTCGCTCAGAGCCAGCCGAAATCCCAGCCTGTGGCGGACGCAAAGGTGCCGCTGCTTGACCGTCCGCTGACACTTGCCGATTTCGCGAACATGGATCCACGCGCTGAGCTAAAGGACAGGCTTGGTCACCTTACCCACTTCGTTCAGAACACGCCGACAGACGGCGCTCCCGCCACCGAATCGACGGAAGTCTATCTCGGCCGCACCAACACGTCGCTGTACATCGTCTTCCTCTGTTTCGATCGGCATCCCGAGCTCATTCGCACACATTTGGCGCGCCGGGAAAACATCCTCAAAGACGATTACGTGACGGTGAACCTCGACACGTTTCAGGATCGCCAGCGCGGGGTCGAGTTTCAGGTGAACCCAAACGGTGTGCAGGCTGACGCCTCGTGGACCGAAGCAAACGGCGCCGATTACAGCTACGACCAGGTGTGGGATTCCGATAGCCGCATCACCCGAAAAGGGTGGATGGCGCTACTTGCCATTCCATTTCGCAGTCTCCGCTTTCCTCCCCGCACGAATGACTGGGGCGCGGTTTTCTGGCGAAACCTGCCGCGCAACAGCGAGAACGATTTCTGGCCGCGCGTTTCAGCCGGCGTGAGCGGACAGCTAAGCCAGGAAGGAACACTGCACCTGAGCGGCCTGGCAGGAGTGACGGGCTCTCACAACGTTCAGATCAATCCCTACGCGCTCGCGCAGAATGAGCATTCGCTGCAGACGCTCGATCCCACAAATCCTTACTTCTCTACGCGGCATCTTGAAGGCACCGCGGGTGGCGAAGCCAAGGCGGTGCTGAAGGATTCGATCGTCTTCGATGCAACGATCAACCCCGACTTCTCTGACGTCGAAAGCGATCAGCCGCAGTTCACCGTAAACCAGCGCTACCCGGTCTACTTTCCGGAACTGCGGCCGTTCTTCTTGGAGAACGCCAGCTACTTTGCAACGCCTCTTACACTGCTCTACACACGCAATATCGTCCGCCCGGAATTCGGCAGCCGCATCACGGGCAAGCTCGGCCATACAAATCTCGGCATCCTCGCGATTGACGATCGTGAGCCGGGCGAAGGCGTTCAGCCGAATGATCCACTCAGCGGCAAGAAGGCAGGCTTCTTCGTCGGTCGCATCTCTCAGGATCTCGGCAAGGGATCGAACGCCGGCCTGATCTACACCGACGAGGAATTTGTCGGCGGGTTCAATCGCATCGGGGGTGCGGATTTCACCTGGCGCATCAACAACAACTGGACCATGCTCGGCCAAAGCGTGGAAAGCGCGACGAAGCAGAGTAATTCCCAGAGCAGCGCGACCGTATTTCCTCCGGGCTACAACGCCGGGCCCGCAACGGACGTGCAGGTGCAGCGCAACGGGCACGCCTTCAATCTGCAAGACGAGTACCAGGACATCAGCAGAGGATTCGCAACACTCGTCGGCTTTCTGCAGACTGCGAACATTCGCAGCGATCATCTGCACGCAAACTACCAGTGGTTTCCGAAGCACAGTAAACTTCAGAGCTTTGGCCTTGAGACCAATCAGAACATCGCCTACGACCACGCGAATAACCGCGTGTATCACTACTCGACGTTCGATCCCTTCTTCCTGCTGCCGAACAACGTTGTGCTGGCGCCCATCTTCGGCCAGAACTCCGACACAGTAGGCCCGCAGAATGGCTATCCGCTCGCGTCAAACCGTAACTTTACAGAGAATTATGCTGGGATCGTGGCGCGCGGGCAGCCGCGATCGCAATTAAACTTCAACCTGCAGGCGCTCAAGAGCGGCAACGTGAACTACAACCCGCCTGCCGGGCAGACGCCCTTCCTGCTCAATCAAGAAACCGTGCAGGCGCTGATTTCAATCAATCCACTGCGGCAATTGACCGACGACAATACATACCTTCTTGATCGCGATGACTCCGCGAAGGACGGCACGTTCGTCTACGAGACGCAGGTCTTCCGCACCAAGCTGAATTATCAGTTCACGCGCGCGTGGTCGGCCCGGATGATTGTGGAGTACGACTCCACACTGGCCAACCCGCTGCAAACCTCACTCGTTCGCACCAAGCAGGTGCAGACGCAGGCACTGCTGACCTGGCTGCCGCACCCAGGAACTGTAATTTACGTTGGCTACAACAATGATCTGCAGAACTTCAATCACCAGCTCTGCAGCCCGATCACAGGTACACGCCGCTGCGATCCGAATCAGCCTGTCCTTGCGCGTGGGCCAGGCTATCTGAATGACGGGCGGCAGTTCTTCGTAAAGGGAAGCTATCTGATTCGCTTCTGAGCTCGCCATCTACCAGCTTCGAAGTCGAGCTCATCATGGATGTCATCCAAAGCCGTAGGCGAAGGACCTCTATATTCCTTGTCCTGGCTACGAATGTCGTCTGAACATCTACACTGGCTGCCATGAAGAAAACGACCTGCAAGCTTCACATCCTCTTCTACGCGCTGACGGCATGTGGCTTCGTCGCAACTGCTCAAATGCCTGCGCAGACGGACAGCAGCACCATCGCGCCAGATGGCACCGCGTATGTCACGCGCATTGTTCCCGTGCCCAAGACCGTTAGCCCGGAAGCGCAGAAGTGGCTCGCGTCTCCGGCTTCTGACAAGGCCGGCCCCGAGTCGAGCATCGCGGACCAGAGGCGCGGTGTTGATGGCTGGGAAGCATCGGCGGGCGCAGAGTTCCGCAAGCGCTATCCGGTTGATGTGCAGGCGGCCACAATTGCCGGTGTGCCGGTTAGTGAAATCACGCCACCGGATATCCCCGCCGCACACCGCAACTGGGTGCTCATCAACCTGCACGGCGGAGGCTTCAAGGTCGACTCAGGATCGCTGACAGAAACTGTCCCGGTCGCCGCGCTGACACACACGAAGGTTGTCGCGGTTCTTTATCGCCTCTCGCCCGAAGTGCACTTTCCTGCGGCCGTTGACGATGCAATCACGGCGTATCGCGAACTATTGAAGACGCACAAGCCTTCCGAAATGGTCATCTTCGGCACGTCGGCAGGCGCAGTCCTGACGGGCGAAGTCGCTGTGAAGCTCAAACAACTCGGCCTGCCACAGCCTGCGGCGCTCGGCATCTTTTCCGGGGAAGGGGACTTCAGCATCGCCGGTGATTCGTTGTCGCTGTACGCGTTGAATGGCTTCTCGGGGCATCTCGATCCACCGAAGTCCCCGCCCTCCGGATTGGACGAGTATGTGAGCAGCGGAACCAGTCTCCAAGATCCCGTGTTGTCACCGGTCTACGCCGATCTGCACGGCCTGCCGCCAACCCTGTTCATGACCAGTGGTCGTGACCTGTTGCTGAGTGGAACGACCATCTTGCATCGCAAATTCCTAGGCGCGGGAGTCGATGCACGCCTCGTTGTCTTCGACGCATTGCCGCATGCGTTCTGGAACACTCCACAACTGCCGGAAACGCGCGAGGCACATGAGATCATGGCAGACTTCTTTGTGAAGCAGCTTATGAAAGCCTCATCGCGATAATAGAGATCACATGAGGCTACGTACTTTGCTCTTTCTCGCGTTGTGCGGAATGCTCACCGCCTCGCGAAGCTACACACAGATGCCGTTCTATACCGACGATCCCGCCGTCACTGAGAATCGCGTTCTGCACTTTGAATTCTTCAACGAATACGACGGATTGCAGTCCTCGCAGTTTCCCAACCTGAACCAGAACACAGCGAACTTCAAGTTCAACTACGGGCTGCCGCACAACCTGGAGGCGGACATCGATTTCCCCTATCTCAACATCGACCGTTCCAAGGGGAATCAGAGCTCCGCCGGCGGCGGCGACACGAACCTCGGCCTGAAGTGGGAGTTTCTGCAAAGCGTGAAAGGCAAGCACAGACCTGCGCTTGCAACGTCGTTCTACATCGAGCTGCCCACGGGAAACGCGCAGCAGCAGCTCGGCTCCGGGCTTGCTGATTATTGGCTCAATACGGTCGTGCAGGAACCCATCAATGACACCACCCGAGTCACGGGGAACTTCGGCTTTCTTTTCGCCAGCAACACGAGCACCGGTGTGGTCGGTATCTCGTCCAAGCGCGGACATGTGTACACCGCGGGCTTGTCACTGACCCACGACTTCACGCCGCGGTTGACGCTGGGCGTGGAAGCTTATGGAGGGCTGGCCGACTCCAGCGGTCTCGGCAGGGACCAGTTGCAATTCCTCGGCGGAGGCTTTTACCAGTTGCGCGACGGTCTAAGCGTCACCTTTGCGGCTCTCGGCGGCAAGTACGAGGCCAGTCCCCACATCGGCGGCCAGCTGGGCTTCGCTGTCGACTTTCCAGCGTTTACGCACAAAAGAGCAATGGGATCGCGCTGAAGGCGCAGGCCAGCGCAGGCTTCCCTTCGGCATGCGCAATGCTTTTCCTTTCGGGAAACGCTCGTAGCGGAAGTTCTTTTCCTTGAAGTCCCGATTCAGGTAGGTCCCTTTGGAAGGCGCACTGCGGAACAAGAGCCACTCTTCTACTGGCACATCGAAGTACTGATATGTTTCGCCTGTCGAGCGAAACACAACCTGCAGTATTTTGCTGACGGGATCGTAGATCATTACCGAGATGACACTCGAAGGCATACTTACCGAGTTAGATGTCGTTGAGCAACGTCACAAGCGCGGCAACGGGCAGACCGACAACATTGAAGTAGTCGCCTTCAATGCGCGGAATCCAACGGGCGGCGTAGCCCTGAATGCCATACGCGCCGGCCTTGTCGAGCGGGTCGCCGGATGCGATGTACCTTTCTAATTCCTCCTCGGCAATCTCACGAAACGTCACACTCGTTGTCTCGACGTGTGAGACCGCCTTGCTTGCGCGCACCACGGCGATACCTGTGTGCACCTGGTGTGTTTGCCCGGAGAGATGCCGCAACATGCGTTCCGCATCCATGCGGTCCGCCGGCTTGTTCATCACCTGGCCGCGCAACACCACGGTGGTGTCCGCGCCAATCACCGTTGCGTCGGGCGAGCTATGAGCAATGGCCTGTGCCTTCTCGAGCGCAAGCCTTCGCACGTAGGTTGTGGGCTCTTCGTCTACCTGGCGGGTCTCGTCGATCGCCGCGGCCTGCACTTCGAACTCGTATCCCGCCTGCGCGAGCAGTTCCTTTCGTCGCGGTGAAGCGGACGCGAGCACCAGCCGCATCAGTCCCCCGTCTCTTCCGGTTCGGGGAGGAACACGTGCACCTCCATCGCATGCACCTCACGAGGATGCAGCGTGATCGCATTCTCCAGCGCATTCGCTGTCTCCACGCAGACGAAGTGCTTCCATCCGTCGTCAGGCAGGTCGGCGAGCTTCGCCGCGCCCTCCGCCCACGGGTTCCAGACAACGGTCGTCATCGAAGCCCGCTTCGCCACCGCAAGCTGTCGCTGCAGCACGGGGTCCTGAATGCCAACGGTCGTTGCCGTGTTGAGGTAGGGTCTGTCCGTTTCACCCACCAGTGTAAGGATTTCGTCTTCCTGCCGCTTGCGCGCAAGGTTGTCCGTCTTATCGAGATAGTCGGTATCGCGAAGGCCGTTGATCTGCACCTTCTCTGCATCACCGACAACGAAGTAGCTGTGCAGCGCTTCCTCAAAGTGAAGAGACGTCTCACCCTCGTTCGCTACGCTGAGGCGCAACGTGAGGTTCTTCCCGATCACCATCTCATACGCCAGACGAAAACTGTTGTAGCCGAGGGCACGGCTGTCGTCATCCGAGTTCAGGATGAACGTAAGGTGCACATCATCGTCGGCGACCGCGGCGAAGGCAAGCTCCCAGATCCTGGTGCGCGCGAAGCCATGTTGCGGGCCGTCCGTGCGCTCGCCAGTGCGCGCTCCGAACCACGGAAAGATCACAGGCACGCCGCCGCGAATCGCTTTGCCGCGTTCGAGCTTCGATTGCGGGCTGAGATACAGCACCGGCTCCTGCCCAGCCGGCTGCCAATGCACAAGATGCGCGCCCTGCAGGAAAAGGGTTGCGTCACACAGCTCGCTGGTGATGCGAGCAATCACGAGCCCGCCCGGGATCTCCTCAAAACTCAGCACGTCGGGCACGGCAAACAGGTTGTTGAGCTGATCTGCGGTCTGCATTTTCATCGAGTGTAACCGCGGCATCATAGAAGACTGAGAAAGCTCGCGATAAACGCTCAAGAAAATTACAGGTGAGGTTGGATGGTAGAAGCATTGTTGTGCGACATCGATGGAACGCTCGTGCAGAGCAACTGGCTGCATGCGGAAGCCTGGCAGGTTGCCTTCGGTGCGATGGGCATTCATCTCGAATTGGAAGATGTGCGCCGCCAGATCGGCAAAGGCGGCGACGAATTGATTCCCGTATACGTTCCCTGGTGGAAGCAGAAGCACGTTGAAGAGCCGCTGAAGGCCCTGCGCAAACTGGTCTTCCAGCAGAATTTTCTCTCGCAAGTGAAAGCGCTGCCGATGGCGCGAGAGTTCTTGCTGAAGCTCAAGGAGGCTGGCATTCGACCGGCATTGTCAAGCTCCGCGGACAAAGAGGACCTGGCTATCTACAAAGGCATTGTCGGTATGGAAGACCTGATTGAGGAAGAAACCTCCGCTTCCGACACAAGCAAAGCAAAGCCGCATCCCGACATATTCGAGGCAACGCTGAAGCGCCTCGGGCTGCCCGCAGAAAAATGCATGGCGTTAGGCGACACTCCCTACGACGCCGAGGCCGCGGGCAAGGCCGGCGTTCGCACCATCGGTGTCGAAACCGGTGGATGGTCGCGTGAAGACCTATACGCCGCGGGCTGCGTCGCGGTGTACGAAAGCGTCGCCGACCTGCTCGAACATTTCGACGACAGCCTCCTCGTCCACACGGGCCTGCGTCTCTAAATAGAACAACGCTCCGGAGCTTTCTTGCTTACGTTTTCTTGTCGCCTACGACTCATTGCCGCTGCTTCCTTGCTTTCGCTGTGTGTCGCGGTCGAAGCACAGTCCACCGGGATCGACTTCAAGCCATGGCTCGCGGCAGCGGAGGCTCGCCTCGGCACTTCACCAGGCACGCTCACGCTTGACCGGCCCGCACATCTTGACGCTCCACTCAGCCTCGGCCAGGGACACAGCCTGGTGATCGACGCGCCCTTGCGTGTAACGCACGGCGCCTCGATCAAGCTGCTCGGGCGCAACAACGTTCGATGTGAAGCGATGATCACGACCGATATGCCCACGATCATCTTCGTCGCGGACGGTGCCGCCGCTGTGAGCGTAAGCAGTTGCAACGCAACCGCAACCAACCCTGGCGGCTTCCTGCTTTCTGCGACGCGCTCTTCCGGCGTCACGCTGACCGGAAGCAACGTGATTAACATGGGCCTGTTCACAACGAGCAACACCGGCGGCGTCGGCAGCCAGACGACCGATGTCGGCATTACGGGCAACAGCAGCACGTTTCCGAAAGGCAACGGGACCTACGGCGTGTACCTGATGTACATTCTGCAAGGCGTTGTTGCCAACAATCGCTTCTACGGCAACGAACACGGCGTGGAGTGGTGGGGCGGCGATGCCAACAGCGGCTGGCGCGGTGCAGCGGCTGTGGTGAACTCCGCGGATCTCAGCATTACCGGCAACGTCTGCACGAACATTCGCGCGGCGTGCATCTGGGGATCAATGGGACGCAACGTCTCGGTCACCGGCAACACCGCCAACGGCTGTGGCGATGTCTGCTTCGACACCGAAGGCGGCGTCGACAATCTGTTCTCGGGCAACACTGCGCGCAACTGCGGCTTCGGTTGCTACGCCGCGGAGTTCGAATCCGAGGGAACAGTGTTCACCGGAAATCTCGGTTCCAGCGATGCGGGACACATCATGGTGCTTATCAAACATGGCTCCGGCAATCCGAACTCGCATGTGAACCTGTCCATCACCGGCAACACGTTCGATTGCACGAAGGTCGCCTGCCCTGCGCTGTACACCGAAGGCGAGGATGGCCTGTTCTTCACGCACAACACCGTGACCAACGGCTTTCTCCAGGACATCAACTACCACCACGACATCCACATCACCGGCAACACCTTCCGCTTCACCGTGGACCTCGGCGGACGCCGGGCGATCAGCGGGCCTGCGCTGGTGAACCACCACGTCTCGGAGATCTCCGACAACTTCGTTCTGAACGCAGTGAAGGCAAGCGCGCCCAGCACCTGCATCGGCCAGGACTACAGCGATTACAACGACATGGATGAAATGTACATCCTGCGCAACACCTGCATCGGCTTCGATGCCGGCATCGCGACAAACAGTTCAGGTGGAAACCCCGGCGCGCCGCATGCCGTGTGGCTCATCTCAGGCAACCACGTTTCGGCGGTACAGCCATACGTGCATGTCCACCCTTCCGGCAACGAGAGCTACAACTTCATGCCGGACAACACACAGGAAAACGGGCTGTCGCATGTCGTTGCAAAATGACCGGAGTGCGGCTGATGCTTTCTGCATCGAACCGGTTGTGACCGCCCTCAAACAACTCCCAACCTTCAGCCGGCTCGCTTTGCTTGCGGCAACCCTGCTCGCGACCTTCAACCTTACAGGCTGCGTGGTCGTCGGAGCATCGAGCCGAGGCGGCTTCTTCATCTGGCCCGGCGGGCTGGGCCTTGTGGTGGTGATTGTGATCGTCGCCTTGTTGCTGCGACGCCGCTGACACGAAGGCGGCTACTTGGCAGCTGGCGGAGCAGGCGCCGTAACCGCGACCGGCTGCGGCTGAAATAGCTTCACCGCGTTCTGCCCTGATCGATACACACCCCACGCAAGCGGAAGCCCCACCAACAGCCAGGCCAGCGCGATCAGCGCAGGCGACGACTTTTTCATTTCATGTGCCATGGATTCTCCCTTCGAGACCCTGTCAGCCCATCGGTCTCTCACCACTCGCCACTCGTTTTCTAGTGCGCCGCGCCTGAGTAATCACCGGCAGGCGCATCCTTCATCCAGAAGCGCTCGGCCACCGGACGCACCAGCAGGTTGGCGAGGAAACCGACCACCAACAAGCCAACCATAATGTGCAGCACCACGCGGTATCCGTCGAGCCTGTTCAATCCTGCAGCTTTGTAATGATCCAGAATGCCGTTTACGATCAGCGGACCAACGATCCCCGCGGTGGACCACGCCGTCAGCAGGCGGCCGTGAATCGCCGACACGTTGAAGCCGCCGAAGAGATCTTTCAAATAAGCCGGAATCGTCGCAAACCCGCCGCCATAAAACGTCAGCGCGATGCAGGCAACGGTGACAAACAGCGGCACCGAGTTCGTGTGGTTCGATCCAAGGAACGGCATCAGGAAGTACAACACCGGCCCGATGGTGAAGAACACGAAGTACGTCGCCTTACGGCCAAGAAAGTCCGACACGCTGGCCCAGAGAAAGCGGCCACCCATGTTGAACAGGCTCAGCATGCCAACGAATCCGGTCGCGGCGGCCACACCGATGTGGCCTTTGAAGAAGTCCTGGATCATCGGCGACGCCTGCTCGAGAATGCCGATGCCTGCGGTGACATTCGTGAAGAGCACAATCCACAGCAGCCAGAACTGGGCCGTCTTCCAGGCTTGCGTCACCGCAACATTGTGCGTGCTGACGAGCGCGCGCTGTGTCGTCGAAGGAACATAGCCTTCGGGCTTCCAGTCCGGCGCGGGCACGCGGATCGTAAACGCACCGTAGAGCATGAACAGGAAGTACAAGATGCCCATGGTGATCCACGTCGAAGGAATGGGGTTGACGTGGCCATGCGCTTTGAAGTGCGCCATCAGCTCATTGCCCAGCGGTGCGCCGATCAACGCTCCGCCACCAAAACCCATGATGGCAAGGCCTGTTGCAAGGCCCGGACGATCAGGAAACCACTTGATCAGCGTGGATACCGGCGAGATGTAACCGAGGCCGAGCCCGACACCGCCGACGAATCCATAGCCAAGATAGATGAGTGCAAGCGAGTGGTGCGCCGCGCCGAAGCTGGCAATCTGAAAGCCAAGGCCGAAGCACACTGCTGCGTACGCCATCGCGCGCCGTGGCCCGGCCTTCTCCAACCACGCACCAAACAGCGCAGCGGACAAGCCCAGCACTGCAATAGCGATGGAGAAGATATAGCCGACTTCTTTCAGCGACCATACGCTGCCGTCGGCGCCGTGCAGCGCCAGCAGTGGATTCTTGAACACAGAGAAGGCATATGCCTGTCCAATCGACAGGTGAATCGCCAACGCAGCCGGAGGCACAAGCCAACGAGAGAATCCGGGGTGAGCTACAGAGCGGTCACGATCAAGAAATGACATGGAGGATTACTCTACTCGCACCGAGACGCGATAAAGAAGCGATATCTCGAATTGTTTCCAGGGCGCACCGGGGAGTAGCAGCAATCTTTAGCTCGCTGAATGAAGCCAATCCGCAAACAGGGCTTCAGCCCTGGGTTCTTGGCATAGCTCCGAGGCTGAAGCCTCATCCTTCCATTGCGACAGTGCGCAAGCTGACGCGCGCGCCGGACTCTGCAGCACAATAGGCCACGCGCAGACAAAAAGGCCATCTCCGAAGAGATGGCCTTTCGAGTCAACGGAGTGACGTTCTTACGCGCGCATCTTGCGGCGCGCAAAGCCCGCGATACCGGCAAGACCTGTTCCAAGCAGCGCGAGGCTGGAAGGCTCAGGAGTTGCGGCGATTGCCTTGATGTCTACGCCCACCGGGTTGCCGGTGTTCTGGGGATTTGTGGTTGAGTTGTAGACAGTCGCCACCAGTTCATAGCTGTCTCCAGCTTTCAAGTTGGAAAAGGAGAACGCTGTTGCCGGCGTGTTGAAGGTGCTTGCGGCAGTTGCATTCGACGCGCCAGTGACCAGAGCGCCGGTCGTGGTATCGAAGAGATACATTGTGGCCGAATTGTCAGACAGAAAAGAACCCGTGACCGTTTCAGAGGCTCCCGCAACGAAAGCTGCAGTGGCAAATGTGAAGTAGGTGCTTGGCGTTGCGTCAGTGGCCTGTCCGCCCGATGCAAATGTGCTGGGGCTGATCCATGACGTTCCTGCAATCGCTGGACTCCAGATACCCTGGTAGTTTCCAACATTGGCGGTGCTGGCACCGGCGCCAACTGGGCCTGAGGTCGGTTGAGTGGAGCTGGTCGTATAGGTATACGTCGCGACTCCTGTGCTAAGGTCGATGCTGCTTGCGAAAGCAGCGGTGGGAACTGCCGCGGTGGCGAGCAGAGCGAAGGTAGAGAGGATGAGGCGCATAGTTCTCCTAAATGACAACACGGTTGAAGTGTGGAACTTGTATGTCTGTAGGAATAACCATAAAGCCTTTTTGTGTAACACCAAAGCTGTATTTTCAAATCTTTGGTAATCATCCGTCCGTTACGCCTAACTGCCCGATCTTCGTGTATAGTCCCGGCCGCGACTGCGAACCGTTTCAGGCTCAGACTTCTCCTTAGTTCGCCGCGGTTTTCGTTTGCTGCGCGCCAATCCATCGTGTCACCCGTGCATCGAGCACATCCAGAGGCAACGATCCTCCGCTGAGAATCTCATCATGAAACGTGCGCTCATCGAACTTGCTTCCAAGCTGCTTAGAAGCCTTTGCTCGCAGTTCGCGAATCTTGAGCTGACCTAGCTTGTACGAGCACGCCTGCGCGGGCCACGAAATGTAGCGGTCTGTTTCCGCCTGGATCGTCGGCTCATCAACAGCATGCGACTGCCGCATGTATTCGACAACCTGATCGCGGCTCCATCCCATATCGTGAATTCCGGTATCGACGACCAACCGCACCGCGCGAAACAGCTCCGAGCGCAAGCGACCGTAGTCGCTGCCGGGGTCCTGGTAGAAGCCAACTTCCTTGCCGAGCTGCTCTGCATACAGCGCCCAGCCTTCGGTGTACGCGGAGTTGCCACCGTGCTTGCGGAACTCCGGCAAGCCCGGAAGAGTCTGCTGAACCGAGAGCTGCATGTGATGGCCGGGGATGCCCTCGTGATATGCCACAGCCTCATCATTAATAAGTGAGCGGCTCTGATAGTCAGACACCGCAACCGACACCCGCCCAGGACGCTTCCCGTCCGGCGTGCCGGTCTGATAGTGCGTCGCCGCAGCCTTCTGAAAGTCAGGAATGGCCTCGACAGTCACCGGCGCGGACGGAATCACAGTGAACAGTTGCGGCAGCTTTGGCCGCATCTGCTTGATGTAGTGATCAAAGTCATCCACGATCGCCTGCTCCGACGCCGGCTTGTACTTCGGGTCTTTCTCGACGTGCTCGCGGAAGCTTGCGAGGTCGGCATACCCGTTCGCCTTCGCTAATGCCGTCATCTCCGCAACGATGCGATCGAACTCCTTCAGGCCAATCGCATGAATCTCTGCCGGCGTGTAGTTCGTCGTGGTCAGCCGGCGAATCGCAGCCTGATAGCGGCGCTTGCCATCCGGCAGTGACTCGATCGAGAGCGTCGTGCGCCCATAGGGAACGTAGTCCGTCGTGACGAACGAGGCGAACTGTTTGTATGCCGGAATCACTTCTGTGTTCACGGCTGTTGTGATCGCATCCGTCAGGCGCGTCTTGTCTGGGTCGGAAAACGATGCCGGAAACTTCTTCGTCGGGATAAGAAATGGATCGGCTGCAATCACGCCATTGCACTGCGCGGGAATCTTCTCCGCCAGAAACCTAACGATGACCAGGTGATCTTTCACACCTGCACGCAGCACATCTTCCGTCTGCAGCAGAGCTTTTGGAATCTGGTGTAGCCGGGCGATGTAGTCCTCGTAGTGCTTCACGGAATCGAACGGCGAGGACAGCGGCAGGTCGGCCAGCCCGGTATGAATGCCGCCCTGCGCATTCACCGGCATCTCGTAATCCTTCAGGTCGTAATCGTTCATGCCCTCCTGCAGGTTGCGCAGAAAGAGGTCATGCGACGTGCGATCCTCTTCAGAAAATCCTGTTGCATCAATGGCCTTGATGCGTGCCAGAAACCCAGCGTTGATCTCATGGCGCTTGGCAATCGCTTCCAGCGAGTTGTCACCAAGCTGATCGTTATACCGGTAGTCACCCACGGCGGTCGCAAGCGTCGGCGAAAGCTTCAGGTTCGTCTGCCACGCCTCTTCAAACAGCGCATTCTGTGTGGCTAGGCGCTCAGAAACAGGTGGCGCTGCTTTAGGCACCTTTGCAAAGGCGGCGGGTGAAGAAACGAACGCGGCAAGCAGAAAAGCTGTGGCGAAACGCTGGGTTGTCATGAGTAAAGAAAGACTAGCAGAGGAACACTGTGCCTCTTCTCACACGTGCTCTTTTGTTGGCACCGGGCCTTACTGGTTGTCATTCTTCCGCTTAGCGGGAGGATCTGCTTCCCCGGAACTTTCGGATGCAATCAGACCATTCGGAAAGGACGTCCGGTTAGTCTCGCTCAGGTGTAACGCTCTGCTCCGTAGGGCCGAAGGCCCGACTCATTACAGCCCAGCCCGAGGGGCTGGGTATCAGTCCAAAGCACCTCCAGCGCTGAAGGCGCGGCTCATCATGCCGGCACCGAATCGAAGGGTGGTCATGCTGCATACCGCGAAGACGCAAACGCATCTTCGTTTCTCGCCTCTGGACGCTTCGTTCGCAAACCACTCGCACCCTTAAATGCTGCGAAACCGAAGCCAACGACAAGGACGATCATCGCAAGCAGCCATGCAACCAGAGAGAGCTTGCCGTCCGATCCGGCATCCAGCCGCTACAAGCCAATGCACCAACCGAACACGCTGCTGATGCCTGCAACAACCAGCGTTGCGTACAGGCGAAAGAGCATGAATGGTAGCCACTTGATGATGACTTGATGCAGCCAGGCTACGGTCGTTGCCATGCCGACAGTGAGTAGGGTACCAAGCGTCAGGTATCCCGCCCGAACGTGGAAATCAAATTCGTCACGTACATGTCTGTGTTGTCGCCGTGCCGGCTGGCAAGGGCCGTTGCAAGCAGGCCGAGTCCAGCCAGAGTCATAAGACCGCAGACACAGGATCCCCACATCGCACACCAAAACGCCGCACTAAGTGCGTATTTCCGCGTGCGAGCCCACGGCAGGCATGCAAGGAAAACAGCAGCACCGCAGACTAGGAAAAAGAAGCCGATGCCAATGAAGACCAAGACGAGCACGTGTCACTACTCTGGCTGATCAAGTTCCGCGAATACCTGAGACAATGCCACCTGAATCGGCGTGCCTTGGACACGGAAGAAGCCATCCTCCGGCTGCTGAAACCCACGGGCGCTGCAGTAGTAAGCGAGACGCTTCCAGGGATCAACAGCCCAGATGTTCTGTACTCCCATGGCAGCATAGTCATTCACGCGTTCCTGCAGATCGCCTAGAGTGTCCTTTTTTGAGAGCACCTCGATGCAGATAAGCGGCGGTGTCCGTACGATCTGCTCCACAGGGTCCTCGTTGCGAATGACGCATACATCGGGAATGCGGTAACGCTCGGCTCGGACTTGTACACGCAGTTCCGGAATCGCCTGAACTCTCCAAACCGCCTCATTCAACCGGAAGATGAAGCCGAAGAAGTTCTGTAATCTGCCGTGCCAGCGTTCACCCACATTTCGCTCCACCACTTCGCCTTCAAGATAATCGCAATCTGGGCGATAGGTTGTGTCGAGATATTCGCTAACCGGAATGAGAATTGCGGTTGCCATCGTGCGATGCGCCTCCGATGTGCCCATCCTACTCTATGCCGCCTGCCTTCTTCACGCGCCTACCACCAGTACGAAACCATCCCGCCAGCTCTTCCTGCGCGCGATTGAAGTACCGCCCACGCAACGAAGCCAGCACAATCTTCCGCACGGCCCCACTGTCGCGAATGCGAACATACCGGCAAGCGACGCCACGATCCACCGCCATCTCCGGAACGATGGATATGCCAATCCCCGCCGCCACCATGCCCAGCACGCTGCTGAACTGGCCGCTTTCAAAAGCGATATTTGGCTTCACGCGAGCGCTTCCGCAAACAGAAAGACTCAGGTCGCGGAAGCAATGACCGTCGCGCAACATCACAAACGATTCGCCACGCAACTCCGCAAGCGAAAGTGATTCTTTCGTGGCCAGGGGATGTGTCTTCGGCAGCACAGCAAAGAGCGGCTCAGTCCGAATCGGCTGCAGTGCAAGGTCCTTGTGCCGCAGTGGCAACGCGAGCAGCGCGAAATCAATGGCAAGGGTGCGCAAGCTCTCAATCAGGACGGGAGTGGTTTCTTCCACAATGCGCAAGCGGGCGTCGGGAAAACGCTTTGTAAAGGCCGCCGTATAAGGCGGTATCAAGTAGGGAGCGACTGTCGGAATGGCGCCCAGACTAACGGTGCCGGAAACACCACCGGCACTCGAAGCAATGCTCGCTCGGGCGCGATCAACTTCTTCGAGAATGGCGCGAGCGTGGGGAAGAAAAGCCCGGCCCGGCTCAGTGAGCCGCACCCCGCGACCAAGCCGGTCAAAAAGTTTCGTCCCCAGGTCTTCTTCCAGCTTCAACACCTGTTGTGACAGCGACGGCTGCGCGATCTGGCAGCGCTCGGCCGCCCGGCTGAAGCTTCCGGTCTCTTCAACCGCACAAACATAGCGAAGCTGGTTGAGTTCCATATAGACACAGTCTATACCAAGCATGGTTCCTAAGTATTTGAACTATGCTTAGGGACGGTGCTAGAGTCGAAGCCGATGACATCAGCTTGGTGTCGTGGCCCCTTCCCAGAACAATCAACACCGCAAGGAGACATCATGTCTGAACAACAAAGCGACTACACCGCTCCAGCAAAGTCAGAGACGAATGCGCAGGTCGCCGGCCAGGCGGGTTGCCCTTTCGACCACACCGCCATGAAAGCGGAGAGCCCGGTCTCCGAACGCCACGCCGCCATCACCAATCGCGACTGGTGGCC
>CAJCIP010000020.1 GCA_903970445.1 Verrucomicrobia bacterium Tous-C9LFEB
TAGTGACCGGCTACCATCGCAGCCTTGACAATCTCTACGCCCATGCCGCGCCCGGCGCCGGTGACAAGCCAAACTTTCCTGGTATTCATTGCACTGATCCTTTTGTGTGTTTGATGCCGAACCGAAACTCAGGCATCGGGATAGGAAATTCAATTCGACAGGTCCAGTGTCGCGCGTATGAGCTCGGGGAGGTTGCCGAAAACGCCGTGCTTCTTGCCTAAACTGACGAAGCACGCGCAGAACTTCGAGGGCGCCGCCCCGTTGGAGTAAAGTGATTTGATCTTATTGGCGGGGGACATTTCCCATGAACCAAAGGACTTCCGACCCGTTTAATGTGGCAAAGGTCCGCATGGACGGCCTCGCGCAAGCGATTGCGCGATTTGCCCAGTCTGACGGCGACTACGCCACGGTGATATCAGCCCTTTCCCTTCACCGCAGAAAGAGGCCAACGGAGCCATTGCATTGCATCTTCAGTCTAGGGTTGGGCGTAGTTGCACAAGGTCATAAACAAGCGTTGATAGGAACGGAGGTAGTGAACTACGGCCCCGGCCAGTCGATGCTGGTGAGCATCGACCTGCCAGTGATCTCACACGTCACCGGCGGTAGTGCTGAAGAGCCAATGCTCGGCCTGATGCTCACGCTGGACAACAGCCAGATTGCGAAGACAGCCGCGGAAATGCAATTGCCGGATCCACCTCGAACACCCGCTTTCACGCCCATCACGATCGAAACGCTCGATGCCGCGATGGTTGACGTACTTGTTCGCCTGATCGAACTGCTGGATAAACCGGTTTTGGCTTCACAACTAGCGCCGCTGTATCAACAGGAGATAGTCGTCCGACTCCTCGCTGGCCCGCATGGACCTCAACTGCGGCACCTTGCAGCCAATGGATCACCGAGCCAACAAATCGCAAGGGCGGTTGCGTGGATGAAGCAGAATTTTTCGAAGGATATGCGGGTAAATGAGTTGGCCGCTCACGTACACATGAGTCCCTCGACGTTCCGTCAGCACTTCAGAAGCATCACTGGAACAAGTCCGTTGCAATACCAAAAGCAGCTGCGGTTGCAGGAAGCGCGGCAGCTGATGCTCAGCTTGGGTGTCGATGCGGGAATCGCCGCGATGCAAGTCGGCTACGAAAGCGCCTCGCAGTTCAGTCGCGAGTACAGTCGGCTGTTCGGCGCGCCTCCACAGCAGGATGTGAAGCGGTTGCGCCTACAGTAATGTGCTTGTTTGTAAATTGCAGGATGCAATTGTTGACGGTCTCGCACGTGCTCTCGAACGGCCGAAGGTGGCCGATGCAGAAGTTCGTCATCGCTCAACGATCAACCGCCCCGGCCCAGCTCCGAATTTCCGCATTCGAGCCGCAACGGCCAATCGACACTCTCAGCAATGAAGTCCACTTCCGGCACATGACCGGCCGGACCCGGCTGCGTGACCGTGGCCATCAGCGTGAGCGGGGCACCGATGTTGGAGCGACAGCGGCTAAAAGGCTCTCACGGTTCAAACCTCTCACAGGTCAAACATCTACCTGCCTCGACCCGAGTTCGTGCCGCGCCTGAACCACCCAACAGCGTGATCCCACCCAGCCGCTGCATCACGCACAGACCGATGCTCCCGCTTTCAACGCTAGTGAGCTCGATATCGCCGTGAATCAGGTCGCGTAATAACATGGGATGGTGTCAGCCAGGCGATGAAGCGTCCGTATCGGGCAGCGCCGCAGGCTGCTCTTCCTTTTCTTCCGCTGAAGATTGCCCGTAGTACAACTCGCCCACTCTGATCCGTTCGCGTCCTGTAGCGATACGATGCCCGTTGGTGTCGCGCAACGAATAGACGTACCCGCAATATTCCTGCTGATAAAAGTTCTCGCGCTTGCTGATTTCGATCATGCGAGCCGAACCACCGCCCTTGCGCAAGTCGTACTCCTTGCGCGGATGAATGTTCGGGTTATAGAAGAAGATCGTGAAATCGATCGCCGACGCGCCTTGAACTTCAGCGATGCAAGACTAGTCTCGCATCTTCGCGTCCGCCCATTTCCACTCCCGCGCCGCCTTCACAAACGCCGCAAGATAATCGATGTCGTCATCGGTCTTGCGCGTGCCGAGGAAAATCTGCTTCGCAATACCTTTCTTTCCAAGTTGCACGGGCGTGAGCGGCATCCATTCCGCGTATTCTTCCGCGAGCCAGCGAGGTAATGCCGCCACGCCACGTCCGCTGGCCACCATCTGCAGCATGATGTCGGTCGTCTCGATCACCTTGTGGCGCTTCGGCATGATGTTCGCGGGCGTCAGAAACTGCGTGTATATATCGAGCCGGTCCGTTTCGACGGGATAGGTAATCAGCACTTCATGCGCCAACTGCTCCGGCGTGACATACGCTTCGCCGGCCAGCGTGTGGTCATCGCCGACCACCAGCACCTGCTCGTAATCGAACACCGGCTGAAAATGCAGCTCGGACTTCTTGAGCGGGTCGGGCGTGACGAGCACGTCGATTTCATAGCCGATCAACGCGCCGATGCCGCCGAACTGGAAGCGCTGCTTCACGTCGACGTCGACATCCGGCCAGCGCGCGAGATACGGCGACACCACCTTCAGCAGCCATTGATAGCACGGCGCGCATTCCATGCCGATGCGCAACGTGCCGCGCTCGCCCTGCGCGTACTGCTTGATCCGCTCTTCGGCGAGTTCGAATTGCGGCAGCATCCGGTTCGCGAGGCGCAGCAGATACTGTCCGGCCTGCGTGAGCCGCATGGACCGTCCCTCGCGCGTCCACACCGGCGTACCAAGTTGCTGCTCGAGCTTCTTCACCGCG
>CAJCIP010000021.1 GCA_903970445.1 Verrucomicrobia bacterium Tous-C9LFEB
GCCCGACCTATCTGGAAGCGAAGGATTGGATGAACAAGACAATGCGAAACAGAAAGCGCACGCGAACTTCGTTCTTCTCGACGGTTGCCGCATTGGGTTTACTCTTTTCATGCAACGCTTTCGTTGCCGCGCAGACACCGCCGCCGCCCACCGCCCCGTTACCGGCGCAACTCGCCACAGCGCACAAGCTTTTCATCGGCAATGCGGGCGATCAGGAGAACGCTGACTGCCTGCGCTTCTACAACGTCTTCTACGCTGGCGCGCAGGCAATGACACAGTACCAGCTCGTCGGCACGCCCGAAGAAGCCGACCTGGTCCTTGAACTGCATTATGAGTTCAGCCTGGGCGGTGGCGTAAACGGCGGGGAAAATACACCTCGTCAGTTCCGCGTCATCTTCATAGACCCGAAGACGCACGTTCTTCTCTGGTCGCTCACCGAGCGCACGAACTACGCCGTCCGGCAGAAGAACCGAGACAAGAATCTGGACGAAACGATCGGAGTCTTGTTGAAGGACTTCGCGGATCTTGCAGCAAACAACAAGCCGCCCAGCAACCGGTCAACGATTCACCACTACTGAAAAGAGCTGTCGCATTGAGCAACGTCCCGCAAGGCAAGACAAATTCCATCGTCCTCACCGAAGGCCCCTCACGCGCCGCCGCACGTGCCATGCTGCGCGGCGTGGGCTTCAGCAAAGAGGATTTGCACAAGCCCATCATCGGCATCGCCAACACCTGGACCGAGATTGGCCCCTGCAACTACCACCTGCGCGACGTTGCTGCCGCGGTAAAGGAAGGCATTCGCGAAGCGGGCGGCACGCCGATGGAGTTCAACACCGTCACCATCTCCGACGGCATTACCATGGGCACTGAGGGCATGAAAGCCTCTCTGATTTCGCGCGACATGATCGCCGACTCGATCGAGTTAGTTAGTCGCGGCAACAGCTTCGATGGGCTCGTCTGCATCGCGGGCTGCGATAAGAACATGCCCGGTGCAGTAATGGCGCTCGCGCGACTCGATATCCCCGGCATGATGCTTTACGGCGGTTCCATTGCGCCAGGGCATTTGCACGTGGGTGCCGACGGCAAACCCGACCCGAGCTCATCGAAGGAAATCGACATCACGATCCAGCAGGTCTTCGAAGCCATCGGCTCGCACGCAGCCGGCAAAATCACCGACGCCCAGCTTGAAGAAGTAGAAGCATCGGCGTGCCCAGGCGCCGGAGCCTGCGGCGGCCAATTCACCGCCAACACCATGGCCATGGCTGGTGAGTTCCTTGGCATCAGCCCTATCCAACTCACGGGCGTTCCCGCAACGAGCAGTGAGAAGCACAGCGCCTCACGCGAAGCAGGAAAGCTCGTGATGGAGCTCGTTCGCATGGGCGTGAAGCCATCACAGATCCTCACACGCGAGTCGCTCGAAGACGCAATCAGCGCCGTATGCGCTTCTGGCGGCAGCACGAACGCTGTGCTGCACCTCATCGCAATCGCCCACGAGCTGAACATCCCGCTTAGCATGGACGACTTCGACAAAATCAGCGAGCGCACGCCGTTCATCTGCGACCTTCAGCCTGGTGGCAAGCAGGTTGCCAAGGATTATCAAGACGCAGGCGGATCGCGTCTGCTCGCTCAGCGCTTAGTCGAAAAAGACCTGCTGCACGGCAAAACGCCGACCGTCACAGGTAAGTCGCTGCGCGAAGAAGCTGAAGCCGCGGTCGAGACTCCCGGCCAGAACGTCATCCTGCCTTGGTCTGCGCCGCTCAAGCCCACCGGTGGCCTCGTCATCCTGCGCGGCAATCTCGCGCCGGAAGGCTGCGTCGTGAAAGTCGCAGGCCACGAGCGCATTCACCACACCGGCACCGCGCGCGTTTTCGACTCCGAAGATGCCTGCTTCCACGCAGTTGAGGCTGGCGAGATCAATCCCAACGACGTACTCGTCATCCGCTACGAAGGCCCACGCGGCGGCCCAGGCATGCGCGAAATGCTCGCCGTTACCGCAGCCATCAAAGGCATTCCAGAACTCAGCGAAACAGTCGCGCTCCTCACCGACGGTCGCTTCTCCGGCGCAACGCGCGGCCTCATGGCCGGCCACGTCGCGCCCGAAGCGCAACTCGGCGGCCCGATCGCAGCTGTTCGCGAAGGAGACACTATCACCTTCGACATCCCCGGCCGGAAACTTGAACTCAACATCAGCGATGAAGAGATGACCACCCGACTCAAAGATTTCAGAGCGCCGGAACCAAGATATAAACGCGGCGTCTTCGCTAAGTATGCGAGCAGCGTGAGCAGCGCAAGCCTGGGTGCGGTAACAAACTAAGAGAGCTACACCACCAAGGGTGTTAGTCAGGAGAACAAGTTGAGTAGCGAACTTAATCAATCGGCAAAAACTGACCTTCCGTGGGGTTTCCGCGGGAAGATCGAATTATGCGGAAAGGGATGGCCGCAATTCCCTTTGGTAGGGAACGAACCTGCACTGTATCGAATCATCTTTTCTGATGGTTCCGCCTACATAGGGCAAGCAGAAGGCCTCGACGATCGGCTGTACGGGTATCGTCGCCCCACTCAAGGCGTGATCGGCGAGTATCTCCTGCACGCTGCTTTAGTTAACTCGAAGGGCGCGATCCTCGAAACATTTACGGATGGCGATCTCAGTTCCAGAACAGAACGGCAGAGACTTGAGCAGATCGCCATTGCGCACGCGAAGGTTACTCTCCAAGAACTCCACAATGGTCCTCGAACTGGTGTCGAGTCTATAAGGGCGATGATCGCTTTCCACGAGGCCGAGATAGATCGTCTTCGCTTGAAGTTAAAGCGAGCTGAGCACGAAGGCTACAGCGACATCTACATGCATTCCGATGCGCTGGATGAGACGAAATGACGTTTGAGAACAAACATCTAGGTAAACCACGACAAGTAAGCGCCATCGGCGCGACCCCATAACAGCCTAGGCCGAAGGCCTAGGTAAACAAGCAAGACAAAACCGAGGGCTGAAGGCCCGATACATCACAGCCGCTAGTCCCAAACGTACCGTTCATCAAACGACACATGATACTTCTCGAAAAACGCGCGCATCTCGTCCTGGAAACTACGCTTGGCGTGGTGCGTCCGCTGTGTGTCGATGTATCTGGTCAGGGCGTCGAGATCCGCAGGACTCACCGAGAAAACGCCGTACCCGCGTTGCCAGGCAAAGTCCGCCACGCCCTGCGTCTTCATCCATTTCGACGAGGCCGTCTTCACTTCCGAAACAACGTCCGCCGATGTCTTCGTCGGCGCCAGCCTCACAGCAAGATGTACATGGTCCGCCACACCTCCTACGCGGAAGCATTCGCAACCGAGTTTGCGAGCCGTCGCGGCAAGATAAGCGTGAAGATTCGCTGCGATCTCATCGCGAATCATGGGCGAGCGACCTTTTGTACTGAAAATGATGTGCACCAGATTCAGGCTCAGGGTCTGCGGCATCGCGAGGATTATATGTCGGGCTTTCAGCCCTTGGGTATTTTGTCGAACGTCTACCTAGGCCTACGGCCTAGGCTGTTATGTGGGCGGGTCCTTGGCCCTCGTTCTGTGGTTCCCCAAAGAAACATGGCTACGCGATCGCCGGACTATGATTTCGATCTTTCATCAAACGTCTACCTAGGCCTACGGTCTAAGCTGTTATGTGGGCGGGCCCTTGGCCCTCGTTCTATGCTTTCCCGAAGAAACATGGCTACGCGATCGCCGGACTGTGATTCCGATCTTCCATCGAACGTCTACCTAGGCCTGCGGCCTGGGCTGTTATACCCACGGGCTTCCGGCCCTGTGTTTGTGCAAGCGTATAAAACACTCCCGATGCCCGCACGGCATACACATCACACCAACGGGTGTAAGCGCCATCGGCGCGATCGCATAACAGCCTAGGCCGAAGGCCTAGGTACATTCAAAACAGCAAACGGAAGGGCTGAAGGCCCGACACATACGATCTCCAAACGAAACAGCAAACTATGATCGAAGCGCTCAAATCTCTTCTCTCCCGCGCCGCACAAGCCCGTACCGAGGGCAACCGCGCCGACGCGGAAGCTCTGTACAAGCAGGCCGCGGAAGACGCCAAGACCCAGGACGCTGTGGCGCGCGCAGAAGCGCTCACCGGGGTTGCGCAGGCCCGCCGCGACTCTGGCGATCGCACCTCCGCCGCCATCTATTATTCCGAGGCGATCACGCTCCTGCGTAACGCTAACGCAACCGTTCCGCTCGCGCACAGCCTCCGCCATGCCGCGGAAGTGCGCTCCGAAATGAAGGAGCATGGCGTTGCCGGCACGCAGATCGACGAGGCCATCCGTCTCTACCGCGCCTTCGATACGCCCGAGCCGCTGCATCTGGCTAACGCGCTCCGCGTCGCCGCGTTGAACGACGAGCGCCAGGCCCACGCCGCCTGGACCGAGGCTCTTCTTCTCTACAAGTCCTCGAACATAACCGCCGGCATGGAAGAAGCGAGCGATCACCTGGAACGCCTTCATGCCGCTCCGCGCCACAACCCGCATACTTCCACCATTCGCATCCTCAAGCCGCAAAACAGCACAGCGCCCGATATCTCCGGAGGTCAGTCTTGAACGACAACCAGCACCCCACACTCACCGGCGCCGAAATCCTTTGGGCCACTCTCGCGGGCGAAGGCACAACCACCGTCTTCGGCTATCCCGGCGGCGCGATTCTCCCAATCTACGACGCGCTGCGAAAATTCCCCACGATCCATCACGTGCTCGTGCGGCATGAACAAGGCGCGTCACACATGGCTGATGGTTACGCACGCGCCTCCGGCCGCGTGGGCGTGTGCATGGCGACCTCCGGCCCCGGCGCAACCAACCTCGTCACCGGCCTCGCCACAGCCATGCTCGACAGCATTCCCGTCATCGCCATCACCGGCCAGGTCAGCAGCAAAGTGCTCGGCTCTGACGCCTTTCAGGAAGTCGACATCACCGGCATCACGCTGCCCATCACGAAACACAATTTCGTTGTCACACGCGCCGAAGACGTCGCACCGACCGTGCGCCTCGCGTTCCAGATCGCCACCAACGGCCGTCCAGGCCCGGTGCTCGTCGACATCACAAAAGACGCACAGCAAGGCAGCGCCACTTTCGATTTCGAGATGTCGAAGCCCGCCGCGTATCGCCCGCATCCGATGCTTCGTGCGGAAAGCTCCGCTATGCGTGACGCGGTGGCGCTGATTCAAAGCGCGAAGAAGCCTGTGATCCTCGCAGGCCACGGCGTTGTCGACTCCGGTGCCGAGGCCGAAGTCATCGCATTCGCAGAGGCGCGGCAAATTCCCATCGCATCGACGCTACTCGGTCTAGGCGCCATCCCCTCGAACCATCCGCTCTCGCTGGGCATGATGGGTATGCACGGCGAGTCGTGGGTGAACACTGCCATCCAGGAAGCCGATCTGCTGCTCGCGTTCGGCATGCGCTTCGTCGACCGCGTCACCGGCAATCTTGCCAGCTATGCGCCCAAAGCCAAGAAGATTCACGTGGAGATCGATCCAAGCGAGATCAACAAGAATGTGCGCGTGGACGTTTCGCTGATCGGTGATCTGAAAACAGTTCTGCAACAGCTCTCGCCAATGCTCTCCAAAACAAACGACGCAAGCTGGGTTAGCGAAATCAACATGAGCAAAGGCACCGCCGCCGTGCGCGACATCATCAACCTGCCCGATAACGGCCACCTCTATGCTGCGCACGTCATCCACGACATCTGGCGCGAGGCGCAGGCCGCGGGCCGCCTTGAACAAACCATCATCGTTACCGACGTAGGTCAGCACCAGATGTGGGAAGCGCAATACTTCAAGCACGAATGCTCGCGCTCGTTGGTTACGTCGGGAGGCCTCGGCACAATGGGTTTCGCGCTACCCGCCGCCATCGGCGCAAAGTTCGCCTGCCCGGAAAAAGACGTCTGGGTGATCGCTGGCGATGGCGGCTTCCAGATGACCGCCGCTGAGCTTTCCACGATCGTGCAGGAGCGCCTCGCCATCAACATTGCCGTAATCAACAACGGCTTCCTCGGCATGGTGCGGCAGTGGCAGGAAACCTTTTACGACAAGAACTACTCGGCCTCGCCAATACTGTCACCGGACTTCGTCATGCTTGCCGCCGCACACGGCATCGACGCCGCGAACGTGACAACGCGCCCAGACGTGACACCTACCGTCACGAAAGCGCGCACGGGCGGCAAGCCCTTCCTCATCAACTTCGCCGTAGAAAAAGAAGACGGCGTGTACCCAATGATCGCGCCCGGCGCGGCACTGCACGAGATGGTGCGTCGGCCTGCCAAAGACCCGTTGCTGGAAACCGCGGAGGACGAGTAACGGCTTATGGCACGTTGGATTTCCAACAATCCCAATTGTGATGCTAGAACCCTCGGGTACACGATCGTCGCGGGCTGGCTTCCACGGAGCTACAGGCTTGTCGTAACGACCTGGGGTGATGGAAGCTCACCGCTTGAGAAGCTTTTAGAGTCTGCTAGGCAAATTGATCAACAGAGGTGTCCCACGCATCACCCGGGCGTCACTTGCGTATACAAGTGTGACGCTGATGGGATCATAGATCGATCCCATAAAGTGATTTCACGAAGGGAATACTCGATTCGTGACGATGCGCAGGACGGTCATACCGAGACTGTTCAGAAGGTTGCAATGCAATGGTTTATCTAACAGCGATGGGAAAGGCAATTGCCGCACTTCACCCTTCATGCAGGTTGATCGTAAAAGCGCCAACGGCGCGACCCATACCAGCATGGGGCAGCGCCCCATCTACCCGCGCGCCTGAAAACCGAGGGCTGAAGGCCCGACCTATCCCTGCCTCAGTCCCACAGGTGAGCCTCGTCGAACTCAATCCCATATTTCGTCAGGAATGCACGCAGCTCGTCTTGAGACGAATGCTTGCGATGGTGCGTTTCCTGCGCGTCGATGTAACCTATCAGCGCGTTCAGATCGGCAGGCCCGACGGAGAACGCCCCATATCCGCGTTGCCACGCAGACTTCGCAAAGGCTGGACCCTGCGTCTTCAGCCATTTGCACGTCGTGGTCTTCAGTTCCTCGACGATCTTCGCAACCGTTTCCGTTCGGGGCAGACGAATCGCGAGGTGCACATGATCCGAGACACCGCCGACGCGATAGCATTCGCATCCGGCGTTACGTGCGACAGTAGCGAGGTAGGCGAACAAGTCGGGACGTACCGCCTCGGTCAAAAGTGGCTTGCGCTCTTTCGTGCTGAAGACGACCTGAACAAGAACAAAGGCAAGCGACAGTGGCATCGCGGCAAGTATAGATCGGGCCTTCAGCCCTCGGCACCTTTACCACGACGTTCATGGGGCGTTGCCCCATGCTGGTATAAAGTCGCGCCTTTGGCGCTCTTTGAAGGATCGTCGTCGCATATGTCCTTCCAACAGCCATGCGCGGACAGCGACTGCTGTACCGGCACCAAACAAAATCCTATCCATTGCTTCGGCGGACGGCCTTACCACACACCGAGCGCCAAAGGCGCGTCCTCTACCAGCCTAGGGCAACGCCCTAGGTATCCGGCCATGGAAAAAAGAAAAGGGCTGAAGGCCCTGCCTATTTTTGCGCTCATTGTGGCGTCGCTGCTAACGGTCGGCTGCCAGTCCAAACCGTCCGCACCAGGCGCCGTTTCAGGAACGAACTCAGCTCATTACCCCGCTCGACCTTCCACCCCTCCGCCGGCATTCAAAGTCTTCCATCACGACGCCGGCACCTTCACGCTCGTGACAAAAGACAACGCCACCGACCCTGAAATCGAAGCCATCATCTGGCAGCTTCGCGATGCGACGCATGCCCATACACTCGACAAAATAAGCATCAGCGAAAAAGCTACCGACGATCACAAACCCACCATCTGGTTCCACATCTATCGGGGCTCCAAGTGCGCGAGTGAGAAGTACGCTCCCGGTGCGCCTCCATGCGGTGGCAGCTACCATGCCGCGGGCGATTACACCTTCGGCTCCTCCGCCAATCCCAACTGGGACGACGGCATTCTTCGCAACGCCGCAGGCCAGGAACTTCCTCTGTGGGACTCCGACGCACCCTACAAGCCTCCTGCTTCCTAACATATGGCCTAACGCTTTCTGCGCTGCCAACTAACCGCTCACACACGAATCACTCGCCACTAACCACTAGTCACTCCCCACTAAAAACTATGCTCCATACCTTCATCGCTCTCGTTCAAGACAAGCCCGGCGTGCTCACCCGCGTCGCATCGCTCTTCCGCCGCCTTAACATCAACATCGTCTCGCTCACAGTTGGTGAGTCGGAACGCGCCGATACTTCCCGTATGACGATCGTGTGTGAAGCCCCGGATACGGCAGCACATCGCATCCGTGCGTCGCTTTACAAACTGGAGACAACGGTCGAAGTCGACGAAGTCAATCGTTCCGAAGCTGTCGTCCGCGAACTCTGCCTTATCAAGGTCGCGGCTTCGCCAACAGGCCCGCACGGTGTGCACTCGCGCTCGCAAATTTTCGAGCTCGTTACCGTCTTCCGCGCACGCGTCGTCGATCTCGCGCCGGAAAGCATCATGCTCGAAATGACAGGCTCCGCCTCGAAGATCGAAGGCCTTTTGCAAGTCCTTCGCGAAAGCGGCTACGACGTCCTCGAAGTCTCACGCACTGGACGCATGGCCATGCGCCGCGGCCATCACACCACACGGGTGCTCCGCGCTCTCGGCACGCTTCCGCAAACGCCAACGCTTGGCAGCGAAGACGGCGCCGATCTGCTCGACCTCGATCCCGACGCTCTCCCGGAAGAAGAATCTCTTCCCAACCAATTTAAAGACCACGAAGCTTAGAAGCGGACGGTAGGTGCAGATGGCTGACGAGACGGGATTCGCTGACCTAGACACAGCACACAAGCACTGTACCCATAATCGGAAGGAACTAGAAGCAAGTGATGTCTGCGGCTGTTTCTATTGCATGTCAATCTATGCCCCTAACGAAATCACAGAATGGATCGACGATAACGGGACTGCCATCTGTGCCAGATGTCCGGTTGATTCAGTAGTCGGCTCTGCTTCTGGGTATCCAATGACCAAAGAATTTTTGAAGCTTATGCACGAGAAGTGGTTTTGACTCACCACTTCTCATCACAATGAAAACTACAGCAGAAAGAAGAAGACGCACATGGCAAAGACATACCACGACACAGACGCAGACCTCTCTCTCATCCAAGGCAAGAAGGTCGCCATCATCGGCTACGGCTCGCAGGGCCACGCGCACGCGCTTAACCTCAAAGATTCCGGCGTGCAGGTGAAAGTCGGCCTTCGTAGCGGCTCGGCGAATGCAAAGAAAGCAGAGCTCGCCGGCCTCGAAGTCGTCGGCGTTCCTGAGGCTGCCGAATGGGCAGACACCATCATGGTCCTCGTGCCCGACCAGACCGCCGCCGCCGTCTACAAAGAAATCGAGCCCAAGCTCAAAGTCGGCAAGACGCTGATGTTCGCACACGGCTTCAACATCCGCTTTCGCACCATTGAGCCGCCGAAAGACGTCGACGTTTCGCTCGTCGCTCCAAAGTCCCCCGGCCACCGCGTGCGTGAAGTTTTCACTGAAGGAGGCGGCGTCCCTGGTCTCGTTGCGGTGGAACAAGATGCCAGCGGCAACGCTCTTGCCAACGCCCTCAGCTATGCAAAAGGCATCGGCTGCACGCGCGCGGGCGTGCTCGAGACAACCTTCACAGAGGAAACCGAAACCGATCTCTTCGGCGAGCAGGCAGTGCTCTGCGGCGGAACAGCAGCTCTCGTCAAAGCAGGCTTCGAAGTTCTCACAGAAGCCGGATATCAACCTGAGCTCGCCTACTTCGAAGTGCTGCACGAGCTCAAGCTCATCGTCGACCTGCTCTACCGCGGCGGCGTCGAGTACATGAACCACTCCATCTCGGATACCGCCGAGTGGGGCGGATTCCTGG
>CAJCIP010000022.1 GCA_903970445.1 Verrucomicrobia bacterium Tous-C9LFEB
TCTTGAGGCGGTTCTGCATTCGTTCCACATGGCGGAATGATCGGTCGCTCGTTATGCACCTTCGGCTTCAGTCCGTTGACATACCGGATTGCGTCGCCCTTGCCCCATCGGTACTCCACGTACAGGGCTTCCAGATATGTGGTCCAGCCTTCGTGAATCCACATATCGCACTTGTCCGCGGCACTCACCGCGTTGCCAAACCACTCATGCCCGCTTTCGTGAATGATGATGAAATCGAACTTCGGACTGATGCCGACGCCGGTCCAATCGCGCCCTAAGTATCCGTTCTCGAACCGGTTTCCATACGCGACAGCTGACTGGTGCTCCATGCCCGCGTACGGAACCTGTACCAGCTTGTAGCCGTCCTTCACGAAGGGGTATTCGCCAAGGTAGTGTTGGTAGGCGTCAAGCATTCCGGACACCTGCGACCATTGGGCCTTGGCTCTGTCGAGGTCCTCCGGCAAGGCATAGAAGTCGACGGGCACGTTGCCGTGCTTCGGCCCACTTTCCAGATTGAAATGTTGGTACTCTCCGATGTTCAGCGCGACGTCGTAGTTGTTGATGGGGTAATGCACGCGCCAGTCCCATCGTGTATACCCGTCGCCTAAGTCCTTTGAGCCTTCGAGCGTACCGTTCGACACATCCATCAAACCGTTCGGCACTGCGACAGAAATCTTCATTCCGTCTTGTGGCTCGTCGCGCCACTGGTCTTTGTTCGGCCACCAGATGCTTGGGCCTTCTTCTTCGCATGCCGTTGTGATCCACGGCTTGCCTTCCTTGTCTTTGTCGAAGGAGAAGCAGCCAAAGCGGCCCTGCGTTACCGGTTTGCCGGAGTACGCGAACACCACGTCGTATGTTTTGCCTCGCCGGAGTGTCTCTGGAAAGTCGACGTATACCGTTCGCTCTTCGCGCGTGTAGTGCAGCGTGGCGCCATCCAGCTTGATGCTGTCGATTGTCAGTGACGGAGCCAGTTCCAGCTGGATGCGCTGCCCGTCTTGAAGCATGCGGAAGCGAACCGAATTGGTTCCCGAAATCGACTTCGCTTCCGGATCGACTCGCAAGCTCAGGTCATACGAGAGCAAATCGTTGTTCGCTCGATAGGGCCCGTACGTGCCACGCAGCATGTCATCGTGCGTCGGAGGTTTCAGTACGTCCAGCTGGCGCGCGCGTTGCGCAGCGGTTGCCGATCCGGGTGTCGTCGTTGCACTCTGTGCGGATGTTTGTGAGGTCTGGGCCGCCGCTGCTGTGAGCGCAGCGAATAACAATGCGAGCCCTACGCTTGTTAGATATTTCACCTCTTCAGACTACCGCGACACAAACAAGAAGGCAGCCATCATTGGCTGCCTTCTGTTCAGCTCTATCTGCTTGCATTACGCGGTTGTTGGAGTTCCTTCGCTGAAGCCGGTCTTGCGACCGCCTTCCGGCTTCAGGACCTTCTGCACGTCTCCGTCGTCGCCGTCGGCATAAGCCAGTGCAGACTTCATTGGCGGAAGATCCTGTCCCGCGATGATCAGCTTGATCTCGGCTGCGTCAAGGGTTTCGCGCTCCAACAAAGCCGAAGCCATGCGATGCATGATGTCGTGGTTCTGGTCGAGAAGGGTGTATGCCGACTGGTAGCCAGCGTCAACAAACCCGCGAACCTCGGCATCGATTTGCTGTGCCGTGTCATCGGAGAAGTCGCGCGTCTGACCGATGTCGCGGCCAAGGAACACTTCCTGCTCCTTCTTGCCGAAGGTCATTGGACCGAGCTTGCTCATACCGTATTCGCACACCATGCGGCGGGCGAGTTCAGTGGCACGCTCGATATCGTTACCAGCACCCGTGGTCATCTTCTTGAGGAAAATTTCCTCCGCGCAACGGCCACCCATCATCATGGCCATGCGGGTTTCCAGATAATCCTTGGTCACCGTGTGCTGGTCTTCCTCAGGCAGGTAGACCGTTACGCCCAGCGCCATACCGCGCGGGATGATCGTCACTTTGTGTAGCGGATCAGAATGATCGCGAAGCGCCGCCACGAGCGTGTGACCGGCTTCGTGATATGCCGTAATCTTCAGTTCATCCTGGCTGCGCATCATGCTCTTGCGCTCCGCTCCCATGAGAACCTTGTCCTTCGCCACTTCGAAGTCATACATGTGAACTGACTTGCGATTGAAGCGCGCAGCCGTAAGTGCAGCCTCGTTCACCATGTTCGCGAGGTCAGCGCCGCTGAAGCCTGGTGTACCACGGGCCAGTACGTTCAAGTTGACGTCTTCCGACATCGGCACCTTTTTCGAGTGGACGCGGAGAACTTCCTCGCGTCCGCGAATGTCAGGACGATCGACGACAACGCGGCGATCGAAACGGCCGGGGCGAAGCAAAGCGGGATCAAGAACGTCAGGGCGATTCGTCGCGGCGACGAGGATCACACCATCGTTCGCTTCGAAGCCGTCCATTTCTACGAGCAGCTGGTTGAGGGTTTGCTCGCGCTCATCGTGTCCACCGCCGAGACCGGCACCACGGTGGCGACCGACTGCATCGATTTCGTCGATGAAGATGATGCATGGAGCGTTCTTCTTGCCCTGCTCGAACAGGTCGCGTACACGGCTTGCGCCAACGCCGACAAACATCTCTACGAAGTCAGAACCGGAGATTGAGAAGAACGGAACGTTTGCTTCACCAGCAACAGCGCGGGCAAGCAGAGTTTTGCCGGTTCCTGGAGGCCCAACCATCAGCACGCCCTTGGGAATGCGTCCGCCGAGCTTCTGGAACTTCTGCGACTCACGCAGGAACTCGATAATTTCCTTTAGCTCTTCCTTGGCTTCATCCACGCCGGCGACGTCTTTGAACGTAACCTTCTTCTGCTGCATGCTCAGCAGGCGAGCGCGGTTTTTGCCAAAGCTCATCGCCTTGTTCCCGCCTGACTGCATCTGCCGCATCATGAACAGGAACAGCGCGAAGATGACCGCGATGGGAGCAATCTGCAGGAGAATGCTAAGCCACATGTTGCTCTGCGGATCCTTCAGCGTCACGTTCACGCCGTGATCGTGGAGCTGGTTGTATAGATCTGGGTAATTTTGCGGAATGGTCGTGTGGAACGACTCTTTTCCATCCTTATACTGGCCGCTTGCCTCCGTGCCGGAGATTACGACGGCGCCAATTTTACTGTTCGCAGCGTCATTGAGCAGATCGGTAAGGCTGATGGCCTTGTCGTGGTTACCCGCCACGTTGGACGCGACAAACTTCCAGCCCACCAGCAGGGCTCCCAATGTCAGCACCCAAATCAACAACTGTTTTACTGTCGAGTTCAATCCGCTTCCCTCGTTTCCTCAAAACTAAACTGGCGATCTTCGTTAGATTCCAGCACTCGCGACATGCGAAGCATGCCACGTAGTCATTAGACGGCGCTTGAGTCTTCAGGGTGCAGGACCGGGCCCGACCGGTCACCTGACTTCCACCACAGAGTAGACCTATCGCAGATTCTAACTCCCGACAGCGTCTTCCGCTGCAATTTCCTTCAGCGCGGGACTCTACAACTACGGGGTCACGGCTGGCACTTCGATCCCTTGCTTTGTTAAACGCAACTCGCGCGCAGACCGCTCCACCCGAAACCCGCTGCGAAGTTCCAGGCGGCTGCCGATTGTTCCCTTTACCGCCGCATGACCGCCGAGACCCGCCAATGCCAGAATCTTTGCCGTCTCTTCAAAGTTCAGCCGGGCTCCCAGGGACCGCGCAGATGCTCGAATGACGCGCCGCCGGAGCGCTGGGTCCATGGACCGCAATCGTTCGACTTCCACTGACAGGCTTTTCTCCCCGAACGACGTGCTGACCGCCCGGCCACCCCCGCGCACAGGCTTTCCAGGAAGAACCAACTGAGGCAATAGTCGGCTCGCTTCCATATCCCAGTAGGCTTCTTCATCTCGTGCGATGACGGACACATTCGCAAGCAGCTCGTCAACTGCTGGATTGAAGCTGCGCAATATCGGCATCAGTTCATGGCGCACCCGGTTCCGTGTCAGCGTAGTGTCCGCGTTTGTTGAGTCTTCACGCCAGCCTTGTTCGCGCTCTTTGAGGAAGCTCTCGATCTCCGCGCGTCTTACGCCGAGCATCGGCCGAATGATTGAGCCGCGTCCTCCGGCTGCCGATGAAATTCCCGTTACTCCTGCTTGTTTCTTCAAACCTGCTTCCGCTTTCAAGACCGGCGAAATACCGCCGAGACCCTCGGTCCACGCGCCGCGCAGCAACTTCATGACGACCGTTTCGGCTTGATCCTCAAGCGTGTGCGCTGTAGCAATGACATCGGCTGTGTCTTTTGCCAACTCACCGCCAAACACCGAATATCGCAGGGAGCGAGCAGCCTCTTCGATTCCTTCGCGCTCGGCATGCTGCCGCGCAACCGTGTCAACTCTATGAACCACCAGCGGAACGCTACACCTGCCGCAAAGCTCCCGCACGAAGATTTCATCCTGATCTGCTTCGTGGCCGCGCAGACCATGATGGACGTGAATTGCGGACAGGATAACCCCGAGAGACTGCTTGTCGCTGTTCGCTTCCTGTAGCGCGAGCAGCAAAGCTGTCGAGTCTGCTCCGCCGCTCAAGGCGCAGCAGACCCGTTGACCTGGTACGAAGAATGCTCGGTCGAGGGCCAGCTTTCGCGGCTTGGTCATCAGGAATTTGCCTTTGTCATCGCGAAACACCGCTCTACTTGCCAGTCGGCGGCTGGCGTTAGACCTGGACTCCACACCTTGCTTGCCTGAGTCACAAAAGGGTTATACTCCACTTCCCATGTCTGTTTTCGTTATTTTGCCCGCTGCGGGCATTGGCACTCGTATGGCCTCTACAGGGAACGCACCGAAGCAGTTTCTTTCGCTCGGCGGTCTTCCGGTCCTCATACATTCGGTCGAGGCCTTCCTTGCTGTGCCCCGCGTTTCCGGGCTGTATGTGGCCGTTCGGGAGAGTGAACAAGCTCGCGTCGCCGAACTGATTGTGGAGCATGGTTTGGAAGACAGAGTGAAAGTCGTCACCGGCGGCGACACGCGCCAGGAGTCCGTCGCCAACGCGTTGTCGCAGCTGCCATCGGACACGCCGGACGACATTGTGTTGGTTCACGACGCCGTGCGGCCGCTGATTGATAGTGCCACCATCGAGCGAACGATCGATGCTATTGAGAAGCACGGGGCCGCCATCGTCGGCACGCCTGCCGTCGACACGATCAAACAAGTGGAGCGGACATCAGACGGCGCGTTGATTACAGCTACCATTCCGCGAGAAATTATCGTTCATGCTCAAACTCCGCAGGGTGCGCGCGTCGCGCTGATGCGTCGCGCCTTTGCCGAAGCCGCTGCGGATGAGTTCATGGGAACCGATGAGTCCTCGCTGCTGGAACGTGCCGGCGCGTCTGTGTTCGTCGTGCAAGGAAGCGCACGCAACTTCAAGGTGACGCAGCCCGGGGACCTGGAAATCGCCGAATATTATCTGGCGGGTTAGAGCGGCTCACCTTTTCTTCCGGCATTGCACTAGGATTTTGGACATGAGTATGCGCATCGGCCTCGGCTTTGACTCGCACGCGTTCAAAACGGGCGTTCCCCTTGTCATCGGCGGCGTAAAGATTGAACATCCCGAGGGCCTCGCAGGCCATTCTGACGGTGACTTGCTGCTGCACGCCATTACGGATGCGCTGCTTGGCGCAGTGTCGGCCGGAGATATCGGCACTTTCTTCCCGCCAACAGATCCAAAGTGGAAAGATGCCGACTCGACGCTCTTTCTCGATACAGCCCTGGAAGAAGTGGCATTGGCAGGCTACAAGATCGTGAATGTCGACTGCGTGTTGATCATGCATCGGCCCAAAATCGTTCCGCTAGCCGGAGACATCCGCGAGCGTCTGGCGGATCTGCTACACCTGGACATTAAATGCGTCAGCGTGAAGGGCAAAACGCCGGAGGGCCTGCCGCAGGACGGCACCGCCGTGTGCCACGTCGTGGCTCTGCTCGAATCGATTGAACTGCCGAATGAGCACAAACAGCTGGCGATTGCCGCGGATATTCCTGACGAATCGGAAATCGACGGTGTTGTTAGCAGCCTTGTTTCCGACGCGCACGACACAAGCGCGCTGGGCAGAAAGCTTCCGACGTTCGACACAGATGACCTGACCTAAAAGACTTGAGAGCAGGTTTGCAGAATTCGTTAGGTTGATTTCAGCTTCTTGGGCTAGATTGGTTTCGTTGTCAGGAGACTCTCAATGAACTTTCTCGCTCTACTGCTTCAAGCTGATACGACAGAACAGCAACAGCAGGCTGCTCGGGCGCTGGCCGGCCTCGGGGTTGGATTCTTCCTCTTCATCTTCCTGTTTGTCATTGCAATCTACGCGTTCCTCGCATGGCTGTTCTGGAGAATCTTTTCCAAGGCGGGCATGAGTGGCGCTTTGGGCCTTCTCGTGTTGATTCCCGGAGTTGGGGCGCTCATAGCAATCTGCATTCTCGCTTTTGGCACATGGCGTGTCACTCCTATCCAGGCCGGATACGCGGGACAACCGCTACCGCCGAACTATCCTCCGCAGCCGCCGCTACCACCAACAAACTACCCTCCACAGTACTAACCGGCAGGCATCTCGAGCGGAATCGCGGTGTGGGCCCTCTGTTAAGATTGGCGTTGACCAATGACACAAGAGACCCACGCCGCTTCTGCTTCTGAAAAGCCCACACGCGTCCGTATTGCCCCTTCACCCACCGGTGACCCTCACGTTGGAACGGCATATATTGGCCTGCTGAATTACATCTTCGCGACCCAGCGCGACGGCCAATTTGTGCTGCGTATCGAGGACACCGACCGCACTCGCTTCGTGTCCACTTCCGAAGCCATGATTTTCGATTCATTGCGCTGGCTCGGACTCTGCTGGAACGAAGGCCCGGACGTTGGCGGCCCGTATGGCCCGTACCGTCAGTCCGAGCGCACAGAAATCTACCGCGAGTATTGCCAGAAGCTGGTAGACAGCGGTGCCGCTTATCGTGCGTTCGAGACACCCGAAGAACTCGAAGCGGAGCGTAAGTCACAAATCGCTGCGAAACAGCCTCCAAAGTACAACGGTCGCTCGCGCGATTTATCCCAAGCGGACATTGCCGCAAATCTTAGCGCCGGTAAGCCGTTCACGATTCGCCTCAAGGTGCCGGCCGAGGGATCGACAACTTTCCGCGACGAACTGCGCGGCACGATCACCTTCGATCACTTCAATGTGGATGACCAGGTGCTGCTGAAGTCAGATGGCTTCCCGACCTATCACCTCGCCAACGTTGTGGATGATCACCTCATGCACATCACGGACGTGATTCGCGCGGAAGAGTGGATCAGCTCCACACCAAAGCATGTCTTGCTCTACCAGGCGTTCGGTTGGCATCTGCCACGCTTCTGGCATATGCCACTGCTGCGAAACGTGGACAAATCGAAAATTTCCAAGCGCAAGAATCCGGTGTCGCTGAACTACTACCGTGAGTCCGGGTTTCTGCCAAACGCAATGCTCAACTTTCTTGGTCTGATGGGCGGCGGCATGGCGCAGATGACCGAGCAGGAAATCGTCAGCAGCGGCGCCAGCACGAAAGAGTCAGACATCTTCTCGCTTGCGGACATGGTTGCGAAGTATGACTTCAACCGCATTTCGCTCGGTGGTCCGGTCTTCGATCTCGTCAAGCTGAAATGGCTGAATGGCGAATACCTGCGCAAACTCTCACCGGACGAGTTCTTCGCAGCCCTGCGGCAGACCGTCTTCTCCGACAGCTATTTGAAATCCATCGTTCCGCTTGTGCAGACACGCATCGATACTCTCGGCTCGATCGGTGATATGGCTGACTTTCTGTTCCGCGACAACGTGATGCCCGCCGAGTCAATCTGGGTGCCTAAAAAGCGCACGGCGGAAGAGACTCTGACATTCGCGGCTGACTTACTTACCACTCTGGAAGCCGCTGCGTGGGAGACAGCAGCAATCGAAGCCGGCATGAAGAAGCTTGGCGAGGAGAAGGGCTGGAGCGTGAAAGAAAACTTCATGCTGCTTCGTGCGATTCTCACCGGCAGCACACAGTCGCCGCCGCTGCTGGAGAGTCTCATCGTCTTTGGCAAAGCCCGCTCTCTTGATCGCGTTCGGCGCTTCATCGATGGTCAGAAAAAGTTGCTGATCCAGGCCAGCCGGAAGCCGTAGTCGTCATACCAAGCCGGGCGCTGCTTCCTCTTTAGGAGTCGGCAGCCATGACTATTTGCTAGCAACTACCGGGCCCGCATCGTGTTTCGAAAGAGGAGAAGCGGCGCTCGATTACGGCGCCTTTCCAGAGGAGTCTTATGAAGATCATCCGCACTTTGTTCATTGCAGGCTCATTGCTTGTTCCCGCAGCCCTGGGCATGCAGGCCCAGCAGTACGGGCCGCCCCCGCCCCCGCCTCCGCAGGGTTATCAGCCGTCGTGGGATGCACCGCCACCTGAGTTCGCCGAAATGCGCCAGCGCGGCTTCCGCGACGGCATTCAGGGTGCGCGCAAGGATTACGAGAACCATCGTCCGCCGAATGTGAACAACCGCGATGAGTACCGTCATCCCGGCTTTATTCCAGGTCCCGATAGGCGCGAGTACAAGATCGGTTTCCGCCGCGGCTATGACGTTGGCGTGCAGCACATCTACGGGCCGCCTCCAGGCCGCCCGCACTAAAGCATGTTTGGTGACGGAGGCGCGAAATGTGCCTCCGTCACGCACTTCTTTGGCATCTAGGCTTTCCGTCCCGCTCGGCTATGAGGCGATGCAGCAAGCTCTATTTTGCGGTGAGCGTGAGACTGACCGGAAGATTGCGCGGCGGAAAGCAGGCGGCGTTATCACAAGCCTGGTAGTGCAAAGTCCCGCTGAGCGTTGTTGCACCTCGCGGCGCGGTGAGGCGCAGTCCAACGCGGAACTCACCGGTGTACACATCCAGCACTTCCCTGTCGCTGCCGACGGCCACTTTGAAAGCTGCTCCAATCGGATATTGCTGCGACAGAATCTTCACTCCCGCAGCTTCGTCCAGCTTCAGTGCCGTGGGAATCAACAGTTCATCTTTTGGCTGGTGCGAGTTGATATGAAAACCAGGGTCGACTCGAAATATTAGTTCAATGTCCTGGGGCTTTCCCGCGACCATCGTCACTGAATCCGAAAGCAACTCCACATGTTGCCGACTGCTTCGTGCTGCTCCAGTTCCTGCGCCTAAATCAATCTGCCGCGGAAGCGCGGCGTGAAGCGAGAGCGCCGACAGAACGATCGCCGAAGCTACGACACTTCTCACATGCCACCTACGCCGATCACCTTGCGGATGTTTGCTTCCATCTGATCTTTGCTTGGTGCGCCGGAGGTTTCGGCAAGCACTGTTCCATCTTTGCCTACGTAGAACGTCTCAGGCAGGTAGTCGACGCCACCGTAAAGCTTTGCGACTTTCTCGTCGGGTAGAAGAATCTGGTAGCTCACTCCCAGCTTCCTCGCAGTTGCGACGATCTGCCCTTTGGGTACTGTCTCCAGGTCGTCCTGCGAGAGGCCGAGCACGATCAACCCGTCGCTTTTGTATTTTTGCGAAAACTCCTGAAACCACGGCATCTCCAGCTTGCACGGGGCACACCAAGTTGCCCAGAAGTTCACAACGACGGGTTTGCCCTTCAGCTCTGCGAGTGAGACCTTCTTGCCATCGGTCGACGTTAGCGTGAATGCCGGCGCGGCCTTTCCACGAAGCTCGGTACCCTCTTCGTTTGGCGCTGTTTCGGGCGATGTCTCGCCGTCTTTGATCAGGGTCGCCTGAGTTTGCCGCGCCTGCTCCATCCTTGCGCGACGTGCCCGGTAGTTGAAAATTCCGGCCCAGACGAACAGCCCGATCACTGCCAACATCGCTACCAAAACTGCAATCCGTCTAGCCAATGGCATCCTCCGCGCCCTCTTTGGCGCTTCTGTCCAGTCTACCGCTCCAGTCCGAGCGCTCTGCTAGCATCACTCAGGCGAAACCTGATGCCCCATCGAGCCAACATTTCAAGTACAAAGCCGCCAACCTCCGCCTCACCGGCGGAGCTGGTTCGGATCGAAGCGGAAGCCCTGCTACGACTCGCCAGTCGCTTGGACGGAGCAAACAAGGCGACTTTCGCCGCGGTCGCGGAGATCATTGCCGAGACGGCAAAATGTGGACAAAGCGTCGTTCTTTCAGGTGTCGGCAAGAGCGGACTGATTGCGCGGAAAATCGCCGCAACGCTGGTTTCAACGGGCACGAAAGCGTATTTTCTTCATCCCTCGGAAGCCTTGCATGGCGATCTCGGGCTGCTCAGTGAGGGTGATGTGATCGTTGCTCTTTCGTATTCAGGCGAGACCGAAGAGATCTTGCGACTACTCCCTTCGTTGCCCGGTCTCGGTGTCACGCTGATCAGTTTCTGCGGTTGCAGCACGTCGTCTCTGGCGGCGGCAAGCAAGTTTGTTCTCGACGTTAGTGTGGAACGTGAGGCGTGCGCACATCAACTGGCTCCTACAGCATCTACGACAGTCATGCTCGCACTGGGCGATGCGCTTGCAGTGGACGTGAGCCGGCGGCTGAATTTTCAACCAAAGCAATTTGCGGAACTGCACCCCGGCGGGCAGCTCGGCCGGCGACTCTCCACAGTACGGCAAGTGATGCACAGCGGTGAGGCTCTTCCATCTGTCTCGCCCGAAGCCACCATGCCCGAGCTGATTCATGAGATGAGCGCAAAGCGACTCGGCATGACAACGGTGCAGGTGGAGGGCCGTCTTCTCGGCATTCTTTCCGATGGCGATTTGCGTCGCGTTCTGGAACGCATGGGCACTGCCGCGTTCGACAAACCCGCTGCGGACGTCATGAACCCGCATCCGCGTCTCATCTCGCCCGATGTGTTCGCTTCCGACGCGCTCACGACCATGGAAGCTAACAAGATCACGGCCCTCGTGGTGACAGAGGATGGCACGCCTGAGACGCACGTCGTCGGTGTCGTTCACCTTCACGATCTGTGGGAGTTCACGCCGCAGACTGCTAGCACCAGGTCCTCCGGCTCATAGCCGGGCGTGTCTGCTTCGATACAATGAAGAAGCATGCATCGTTGGTCCAAGCTCTTCATTCCTACGCTTCGCGAGGCTCCGGCCGACGCTGAAGTTGCCAGCCACAAGCTCCTTCTTCGCGCAGCTTACGTTCGCCAGCTTGGCGCCGGCATCTACAGCTATCTGCCTCTGGGTCAGCGTTCCCTCAACAAAATCATCGCCATTGTTCGCGAGGAGATGGACAAGATCGGCCAGGAATTTTTCCTGCCAGCGCTGAACCCGCGCGAGGTATGGGAAGAGTCGGGCCGATGGACCGGCATGGGCGACAACATGTTTCGCCTGAAGGATCGCAAGGGCGCGGAGCTTTGTCTCGCGATGACGCACGAAGAGATCATGACCTCCATCGCGCGCAACGAGCTGCGCAGCTACAAGCAGCTTCCACAAATCTGGTACCAGATTCAAACCAAGTTTCGCGATGAGCCGCGCCCTAAATCCGGTCTGCTGCGCGTGCGACAGTTCATGATGAAGGACGCATACTCCTTCGACATCGACGCCGCGGGCCTGGACGAAAGCTACAACAAGCACGACAGGGCGTATCGCGCGATCTTTGCACGCTGCGGCTTGCAGTTTGTTGCTGTGGAAGCAGACTCGGGCTCCATGGGCGGATCGCAATCGCAGGAATTCATGGTCTACACCGATGCTGGTGAAGATCTCATCGCGAGTTCCGCGTCGGGCTACGCAGCCAACCTCGAGAAAGCCACGAGCAGGCTGACTCCCGTGCAGGACCTTGAACCGACAGGCGACGGCATGCCGGAACTCGTGCACACACCAGGCAAAGCCGCGATCATCGATGTAACGGAGTTCTTCGGCATTGAATCGTCTCAGGACATCAAGTGCGTTGCGTTCATGGGTAGCCGTAGCGGTCATCCGGAAGGCGAGCCGTTACGTCCTGTTGTTGCCTTCTTGCGCGGCGATCATCAGGTAAACGAGACCAAGCTCAACGCGGTTGCGGGTACGGAAGAGCTGCGCCCGATGGCGCCTGATGAGCTGGAAGTATATATTGGCGGACCTGCAGGCTATCTGGGTCCGATCGGCATTGCGCAAGTCATGACTGGCGGTTCTCTGAACGGTTTGAAGTCCGGCAAGGCTCTCGACAAGCTAAAAGGTATTCTGCGCGATGAACCAGCAGAAGGGCTGCGGACGATTGTCATTCTTGATTCGAGCCTCGAAGGCAGACAAAACTTGGTCGCCGGAGCCAACAAGCTGGACTATCACTTCCGCAACGTGAATCCAGGCCGCGATTTCACACCAACGTTGATCGCCGACGTGCGCAACATCAATGAAGGTGAACTTGATCCCATCGGGGGCGAGCCGCTGCGCCTTGGGAAGGCCGTTGAGATTGGGCATATTTTCAAGCTCGGTTACAAGTATTCCGAATCGATGGGCGCGCGCGTGCTCGATGCCAACGGCAAAGAAGTTACACCGATCATGGGGAGCTACGGCATCGGTATCGAGCGTATTCTTACCGCTGCCATCGAGTCATCCGCAGCAGCCTTCAAGAAGCGCTTTCCAGACACAGAAGCTGCGGGTGAGCAGTACGCATTGCCCTCGTCCATTTCACCTTTCGAA
>CAJCIP010000023.1 GCA_903970445.1 Verrucomicrobia bacterium Tous-C9LFEB
CGTCGCGTTCGTCCGCCGCTCCGACACGCAGGCTGGCCTTCCTACAACAAGCCTCTGCGACGCGGACCACAGCGACTCCGATGTGAGGGTACCGTACAAAGCCGTATATACGTTTTACTCGGCTAAGTAACTCGCATTGCACGAGCGCTTTTCTAGCCTCAAGCCACCTTCGTGCTATGGAGTCACACGTGGTAATTCCCCTAAGGTAACGTGGTGAGCTTGGCGACCATGCCGAACGTGAGCACGTCATCCCAGAAGCACGAGGTGGTTGATGCCACAGCAATACCGCGCGCCGAGAGGCTCTTTCACTTCATATGCCTCACCCTCACGCTGGTCTTTCCCGCGCTGCTGTGCCTCGCTGTTGCGTATGTGGCTGAGCCCGACATCTGGTGGCACCTCAGCAGCGGCGAGTGGATCCTCAGCCATCATGCCTTTCCTCGTATCGACACCTTCTCATCTACAACAATGGGCCACCCGTGGCAGGCTTATAGCTGGCTCTTTGAGGTACTGCTCTCGAAGCTCTACAGCCACTTCGGACTGGTTGGAATCGTCGGTTACACCACGGCGATGATCCTGGCGATCACTGCCGCGCTATTTCATCTCATCTATGCCTCACAAAAGAGTTTGCGCATCGCTCTCCCGCTGACTGCAATCTCGGCGTTCGCTCTGCTCACCCTGTTCTCGCCGCGTCCCTGGCATTTCACGATTTTGTTCTTCGTGCTCCAGCTCGCGATCATTCAGAAAGCGCGCCGAAGCGGCGAGATGCGCCGGCTCTTTCTGTTGCCTTTCATCTTCGCGCTCTGGGCGAATCTACACATACAGTTCATCGAAGGTCTGCTGCTGCTCATGGTCGTACTGACGGAAGCTTTGCTTTTCAACGCGCGGCGGAGCAAAGACCTTTCCGTTGCACGTATTAAGCCGTCCATTGCTGCGGCACTACTCGCCGCCTGTGCTGCCGCAACATGCATCAATCCCTACGGCTGGCACATCTACTCGGTCGCGCGCGCGCTAGCGACTCAGCCCGGCGTCGTCAATTGGATTGAAGAACTCAAGGCAATGCCGTTTCGGGCGGCATCGAACTACGCTGTCCTCTTCCTCACTCTTGCAGCAGCGGCTGTTCTCGCGCGCAAACATCGATTCCACTTCTTCGAAACGACACTACTCGTTGCTGCAGCCACTCTATCTTTCCGTTCTCAACGGGACATCTGGATCGTCGTCGCGGTCAATGCTCTCATCCTCTCCCAAAACTCCGCAGCAAGAGAAAGCCAGGATTCACCTTCGCTGTCGTCAAGCTCGCTCGTACTTGCGATGAGCATCGCGGCTTTCCTTCTGCTCGGCGCTGCTCGCCTCATCCACCTCTCGGAGGCCACACTCCGTCCGAAGCTCGCCATCGCGATGCCGGTGGACGCGTCCGCTTTCGTCCGAGATCATCACATCGCTGGCCCCGTCTTCTGCGATTTCATCTGGGGCGGTTACCTCATGCACGCACTCGATCTGCCTGTGAGCATGGATGGCCGCGCTGCCCTCCACGGCGACGAACAACTCGACCGCTCTGCACGCACCTTTGCTGGAGCGCCCGACTGGTCGACGAACCCACAGCTCAACGCTGCAGGAGTCGTCGTTGCACCTGTGTCTGCAGCGCTCACGCAACTGCTGCGCTCTGACCCACGCTTCGACCGCGTGTATGAAGACAAGCAGGCCGCAGTATTTGTTCCGCACAACCGAAGTCTCTCTTCATCCACATCACTTCACTAGTGCGTCACACTTCGCTCGCTATACTTGGCTAGCAAGCGAATGAATTCTCCCGACACAACCAGCTTCCGCATGCCCGCAGAGTGGGCTCCGCACGCCGCGACGTGGATCGCCTGGCCCCATAACCCGGAAGACTGGCCCAAGAAATTTCAGCCTATTCCATGGGTTTATTGCGAGATCGTTCGTTGGCTTTCCAGCGTGGAAGACGTGCACATCCTTGTCAATGATCTCGCCGCGGAAAAGCGCGCTACGCAGATGTTGCGCCGTCAGGGCGCAAACCTTGCTCGCCTGCATTTTCACCATTGGCGCACAGACCGCGTTTGGCTGCGCGACTCCGGCCCTATCTTCGTGAAGCAACAGGACGTTGGCGGCAAACTCGCCATCACCAACTGGCGCTTCAACGCCTGGGCCAAGTACGACAATTGGCACAACGATGACCTTATCCCGCAGCACGTGTCGGAGCTATATGCGTTGCCGAGCACGCAGCCTGTGGTGAAGCTTGCGAACGGCAAAGAGCATCGTCTCGTACTTGAGGGTGGCTCCATCGACACCAATGGCGCCGGTGTTCTGCTCACCACGGAAGAATGTCTGCTCAGCGAGGTGCAGCAGCGCAATCCCGGAGTGAGCAAAGAGCAGCTAGAGCAGGCGTTCCATCAATATCTCGGCATCGAGCAAGTCATCTGGCTCAATCGCGGTTGCGCAGGCGACGACACGCATGGACACGTGGACGACATCACGCGCTTCGTCGGCGAGAACACAATCCTCACAGCCATTGAGCCGAACACTGCCGACGAAAACCACCTGCCACTCGCGGAGAACCTTGAGCGGCTTTGTGCGGCACGCAACCTCAACAGCAAGCCCTTCGTTATCAAGACGCTTCCAATGCCCGCGCCGGTCATCTTTGAGAATCAACGACTGCCCGCAAGCTACGCGAACTTCTACATCTGCAATGGCCTTGTGCTCGTTCCCACGTTCAATGATCCCAATGACCGCATCGCTCTCAACACGCTTGCGGAATGCTTCCCTGATCGCACAGTCGCAGGCATTCACTGCACGGACTTCATATGGGGCCTTGGCGCATTGCACTGCATGACACAACAGGAGCCCGTATGAGTCTGTTGGCGCCCTGGCCGCCGCCGCCCGACTTGGAATCCATCCAGCATCTCGTCCGCGAAGCCGACCCTGAAGGTCACCTCGCTGAAGGCGCACCTGCCGATGAGTATGAGCCTGAGGAAGAGCTTCTCTTCGTATCGCTTTCAACGCTGTCTACGCAGCAATTGATCGTGATGAACGTGCTGCCGGTCCTTGAAGAAATTTGGCGTAGCAGCTTTGCCCTCGATGAGGAGGCGCTTGAGAAACGCCGCCCCGCGCTGACCGGCCTTGCCATGCAGATCGAGCGCTTCTTCGGCCCACTCGCCGCACCAATGGTGCGCTAGCTTACTCCGAATGACTGACACCGACTTCATGGAGCTTGCCATTGCCGAGGCCCAAGCTGCGGAAGCCGCAGGCGAAGTTCCAGTGGGAGCTATTGTTGTTTCACCTGGCGGCGAGATTATTGGCCGCGGCAACAATCAGGTTCTTCGCACCAGCGATCCCACAGCCCATGCGGAGACCGTCGCATTGCGTGCCGCCGGTCTCGCGCTAGGTAACTATCGTCTGCTGGGATGCACACTCTTCTGCACTCTCGAACCATGTGCCATGTGCGCGGGCGCGATCCTTCACGCCCGTGTTGCTCGCCTGGTCTACGCTGCGCGCGATCCAAAGGCAGGAGCGTGCGGTTCCGTGCTTTCTGTCATGAATCATCCTGCGCTCAACCATCGCGTCGAAGTGACCGAAGGCGTTCTGGCCGAGGAGTGTAGCGCCATACTGACGAGCTTTTTTCGCCGTCGCCGTGGGAAGGACTCGGACCCAGCCTCCGAGCTTTGAAGCGGCATCTCACTTCGGTAACGAGGCAAACGTCATGGCAATCAAGAAAGCGAGTAAGAAGTCTGCTGCGAAGAAGTCAACCACCCCGCCATCGCGGCGTTGGTCTGCGAAAGTCAAGACCGGCTCAACCAAGCCGGGACCGGGTCTCTTCAAGAAGAGCGCTGCGGAGATCGCCGAAGGACTTGCGAAGAAAAGCGTCTCGCCAAAAGGACCCGGCCAGGCGATGCAAATGCTCAGCTTCTATGAGAATCGTGGCGGCAAGAACTTGCCCCCTGAGCGCAAAAAAGCTCTAGAGAAGGCGAAGAACATTCTGCGCGAGAAGGAAGGCAAAAACCCCGCAAAGAAGGCGGTCAGGAAGTCCGCTGCAAAGTCTAAAGCAAAGAAGACCGCCAGCAAGAAAGCGAGTAAGTGAATGGCACGACGTTTTGATGGCAAGGTAGCGGTTGTTACGGGTTCTTCTTCAGGCATCGGTCAGGCAATCGCTGTGCGTCTCGCGAGCGAAGGCGCCTCGATTGTCATCGATTACCGCAGCCACCCTGAAGGCGCAGTGGACATTCAGAATCAGATCGCCGCGGCCGGTGGCGGCAAAACAATCACAGTGCAGGCAGATGTCAGCAAGGTTGCCGACACAGCAAACCTGATCGAGCAGGCCTGGCAGCAACTCGGTAGCTGCGACATCCTCGTGAACAACGCTGGTATTGAGAACGGCGCTGATTTCTGGAATGTTACTGAGGAAGATTACGACGCCGTTCTCGACGTGAACCTCAAAGGTGTCTTCTTCATCACGCAGGCGTTCGTTCGAAAGCTGCGCGATAACAAGAAGCCTGGCCGTGTGGTTAACATTTCCTCCGTGCATGAAGACATGGTCTTCCCTCACTTCGCGAGCTATTGCGCCTCCAAGGGTGGCGTCCGCATGCTGATGCGCGATCTGGCCGTCGAACTTGGGCCGCTCGGTATCACGCTGAACAACGTCGCTCCCGGAGCCATCATCACGCCCATCAACAAGGGTCTGCTCGACGACCATGCCAAGCTCGACCCGCTTCTCAGAAATATTCCACTTGGAAGACTCGGCACATCAGAAGAGGTCGCAGGCCTCGTCGCGTATCTCGCCTCCGAAGAAGCAGGCTACATCACCGGTTCCACCTTCATCATCGACGGCGGCCTCATCCGCAATTACCACGAGCAGTAGCCTTCAGCTTTACGCGCTGCGAACCACATCCAACGTTTTCGGAGACAATAGACTTATGGATCTTCTCGTCTATAGCGCTGACTGGTGTCGCGACTGCCGTGAGGCAAAGCGCTTTCTGCAAAAGCACGCCATTCCTTACACTGAGATCGACATCGAGAAAACTCCGGGAGCGGCGGACGAAGTCGTCGAGCACACCGGCAAGCGTGCAATTCCGCAGTTCGTTCTCGACGGCAAATGGATTCAGCCGTATCGTCCCGGTCGTGGCTTTCTCCATGCCGAAATGGCCGCTCTGTTTGGGGTTGCGGAAGTTTAGCTACCTCTGCACGCGCTCGCGTTATGCGCGGTCCGCGTCGTGAGGCTCGGTCATACCGGTCACATTGTGCAGCGTAGAAAGGATCGCGGGCGCTCGCTTCGTGAGCTCGTCGATGTGCTGTTCCACTAGCTTCTTTAGCAGAACTCTGCCGTGGTCTGTTAGCTGCACCAGCGAACGGCGCAGGTCCTTCTCGTCATCCCGGCGCTGCACCAGTCCTGCGCGTTCGGCGCGATCTACCAGTTCCACGGTGCTGTTGTGCCGCAGAATCATGCGTTCCGCCAGGTAACTGATGGACGCGCTTTGACCCGTCGGAAGCGCTCCGATCACCTGCATCAGCTGATACTGCTGCGCAGCGATCCCGCACGCCTCAGACGCGACCTCGCTGAAGCTCAAGAACTTCCTCAGCTGAAATCGGAACTCGGCGAGTTCTCCTAGATTGGGAATCAACTCATGTTCATTCGCATTTCTTTCCATGCGTCACCTGTCTTCTTGCGTCGCGGCAGCGAGCAGTTGGTTGGGCCAAGCAGCCCCTCGGAGTAGAACGCCTACACGTCGAACGGGCACCCCTATGAAACATGGATGGTGGGCTCTTGCTTGTATGGCGAAGTACCGCAATTATAAGCAAATGCGATGCGAGCTAAGCCATCGGTTTTGGAAAATATTGCGCGAGCATTCGCCTGGCCGGTTTGCAAGTGGACCGTCAGTGAAAGACACTGATGCTTGCGGCTGATTGTGGCCGACGTTCCATTTGGAGCCGCTGGTGATCGCTCGTTACAGCCGTCCTGAGATGACGAAAATCTGGTCAGAAGAGTCCCGCTTCGGCAACTGGCTGACGGTGGAACTCGCCGCCACGGACGCACTTGCCCGCGCGGGGATCGTTCCCGCCGAAGCAGCCGCTGCTCTGAAAGAGCGCGCCAGGTTCAGCATTCCCCGCATTCACGAGCTTGAGGCTGACCTCCGCCACGACGTGCTCGCCTTCACTACGGCTGTCGCGGAAAATGTCGGCCCCGAAGCACGTTGGCTGCATTACGGCCTCACGTCGACCGACGTCGTCGACACAGCGCAGGCCTTAGCGCTTTTGCAGGCTTCCTCGCTCATTCGCGCAGGCATCGAGCGCCTCCGCGAAGTTTTGCGCATGCGCGCAATCGAGTTCCAACACACGCCGGCCATCGGACGCACTCACGGTGTCCACGCCGAACCCACAACATTCGGCATGAAGCTCCTGCTGTGGTATGCCGAGATGGGACGCAACTTGCGTCGCTTCAACGCCGCAGCGGAGGACATGCGGGTCGGTAAGCTGTCCGGCGCTGTCGGGACCTTCGGCCATCTCAAGCCGGAGCATGAAGCAGCCATCGTGCACAGCCTCGGCCTGGAAGCCGCCTCAGTCTCTACGCAAATCCTGCAGCGAGACCGCCACGCCGCCTACATCTCGACACTTGCCGTTCTTTGCTCATCACTCGACAAGATCGCCACAGAGATTCGCCACCTGCAACGGACAGAGGTCCGAGAAGCCGAAGAGTTCTTTTCTGCCAAGCAGAAGGGCTCCAGCGCCATGCCGCACAAGCGCAACCCCATCACGGCGGAGCAGATCAGCGGCCTGGCTCGTGTGGTGCGTGGCAATGCGCAGGTTGCCCTGGAAAACGTCGCTTTATGGCATGAGCGCGATATCTCTCATTCGTCCGCAGAGCGCGTCATCCTACCCGACACAACCATCCTTGCCGACTATCTGCTCGACAAAACCGCGACCATGATTGAGAAGCTGCTGGTCTACCCGCAGCGCATGCTCAAGAATCTGGAACTAACCGGTGGCTTGGTATTCTCTGGGCAGCTCCTCCTCGAACTTGCCGAAGCTGGCATGAGCCGCGAAGACGCCTACCGCAAGGTACAGGGGCACGCTATGAACGCCTGGCAAAACGAGTTGAGCTTCCGCGATCTGATCGCAGCCGACCCCGAGATCAGCACAAAACTGCCGCCCGAGAAGCTCGCAGCTGCCTTCGACTACACCCGGCAGCTCCGCAACATTGACATAGTTTTCGAGCGAGTCTTAGCAGAAGGCTGAGAGCGTCTCAGCTACGCTATCCGCAAAGGTTTTCGAGCTTCTCTCCAGCGCCGTACAGCAGTACCGCCTGGCCGGCAACCTCGACATACAGGCAGCTTTCGCCAAGCGTGTTTGCCGTGCGGCCAAGGAAATCTTTCAACTCCGGAAGGCCCTCGTCATTGCGCAGCGCAACGGTGAACTCGCGGTGCTCGCCGTAAGTGAAGCCGCCGTTTTCCTCGCGCCAATACCCGAAAAGGTTGGCGGAAGTCGCTGTGTACCCGCCAAAATGTTCCATCAGGAACGAGTGCACCGCCTGCTCAACCGTCTCACCGGACGCGCAAGGTTCTTTGAGTTTCAACGATGGAAGAAGAAACCTGACGTTCCTGCCAAGGGCCTGTTCGCGATGATCCATTTTCTAATTCCGAATGTAACAGGAATCCAGCGTCACGCTAAGGCCAACAGCCTCTGCCAACTAAATCCCATCCCAAATCAGCAGACCCCGGCGTAGTCAATCATGGGACGCTCCCACGACGGAAGGAGCAACTTCATGCTGTAAAGCCGCAATGCTTCGCATGGCAGAAGAATTCAATCCTTGTGGTTGGCTGGATACAGGCCCAGCATGCGAGCTTCGATACATCTTCACGCCTTTACTCGATAATTATCCTGATGGAATCAAATGGTGGAAAATTACTAACGCTGGCGATCACCGGCGCGAGCGGCTCCGTTTTCGGCCGTGAGATGTTGCGCGTCCTCGAAAGCGAGGAGCGTGTAGAGCGCGTGTTCCTTGTCGTCTCTCCGAACGCTCTTCGAGTTCTCGCGGAAGAGTTGAAGGAAAGCGGACGCACAGGTCTGGTCGAGAAATTTCTCGGCAAGCCATCACAAAAGATTGTGCAGCTTTCGCACGAGGACATCGGTGCGCCCATCGCTAGCGGTTCATTCCCTTGCGATGGAATGATTGTCCTTCCCTGCTCCATGGGCACGCTTGCCGGCATCGCTCACGGCTCCGCGGCAAATCTCATCGAGCGCGCTGCGGATGTCTGCCTCAAAGAGCGCCGCCCGCTCACGCTCTGCGTCCGCGAAACACCGCTGAACCTCATTCACATCCGCAACATGGCCGCAGTGACGGAAGCGGGAGCTACCGTCTTCCCGGTCATTCCGAGCTTCTACAACCACCCGCAGTCAGTCGAGGAGATCGCTCGCAATTACGTGCATCGCGTGTTGCAGCACATCGGGCTTTCGCAGCCGGACGCCTACCGGTGGAAGGCCGAAGCTACTCCCGACCACAGAACTTAGTGCATGCTCCGCAAGGTGCGAACGCCACCCGGTGGCACGGGATTTGCCTTCAGAAAGTCGGCCGTGGCAGCTGCTACCCGCGCCGAGCAACGGCCTGGTGCGAGATGCCCGCAGCCTTCCACGACATCCAGCTCCGACGCAGGTACCAGACTGTGCATCGTCTGTCCGACCGACAACGGAGTGAGCTGATCGTTGCTTCCCCAGACAATCAGAAACGGCTCCTTCAGATTCGGTAGAGTCTCGTCCACCAGATCCTTCCCGTTGAGCATCGATCCAAGGCTTCTATCAACGACCCATTGCTCACCCTGTATCGATTTCAATATCGCTCGGCGGTAGTGAGCGGGAATGCTCATGCCCGGCTCCATGCGTGTGAACAGCTTTTCGACATCCCCTTCATTGTTCGGATGAAAGACGCTTGTGTCTCCGGGCTCGAACTTCACGCCCGCGCTGTCATACACCACGACACGATCGATCAACTCCGGATGATCGAGCGCAACCTTCAGCGTGATCCATCCACCCATGGACCAGCCGCCGATGTCGGTTTTCTGCAGACCCAGGGATTGGATAAAGTCATACACAAACTTCTCTTCCGTGGCGATGGAGTAATCCGAATCTGACGGCTTCGGCGAGCGCCCATATCCCAGCAGGTCCGGCGCATACACATGGAAGCCAGCGCGCTTCAGCCGCTTCAGCATCGGTGCCCAGCTTTCGTCGCGGTCCGCCAGCCCATGCACCAGCACCAGCGGAATACCGCCACCGGGAATGCGCGGCTCCGCCTCGTAGTAATGCACACGGCCTTCGGGAGTCATCACGTAGTTGCTTTGCACACGCGAAAGAAACAAGCCAAAGTGCGTCAGCTGCCGCGAGCTCCACACAGGCTGCTCGTAGAACAGCACCGCGCCGATTACTCCAAGCACTATCACCAACAGCAATAAACGCCCTATTGTCCTCATGTCCGGATATGACCCCTCATGCAACGACCCTTCACGATGAGACGCTCATGTAGCTGATGCTTTTACATGAGAGTGCTCAAACTACTTCAAAGGCTTCCCAAACTCTTCTCCGAAGACAGTGTGTGTCATGGCAAAGCGTCCACCGTCGAACTTGTCCGGTCCGCGCAGATGCCCAATCGCCAGCAACGACACCACCCAGTAGCTCAGCGGCAGCTTCAACGTTTCGCAAACCTTCTGCTGCTCAAAACCTTCCATCGGCGCCGTGTCATAGCCCAGCACTTCAGCCATCAGCATCATGGAAGTAAAGGCCAGCATCACCTGCTTATTCAGCCAGCCCGTCATCTGTAGTTCCGAGAAGCCTGAAAGGTATGCAGGCACGCTATTTTCCGCCTGCGCGGCATAGCTTTCCGGCATTCCGCCAGCGCGCCCCATGCGCAACATTTCGTCCAGATCTTTGCGCCATCCATCGCGGTCGCCGCAGGCCACGATCACCGCAGACGCCTCTTCTACCTTTGCCTGGTTGTAGCTCGCCGCGCGCAAACGCTTCCGCTGCTCAGCATGCTGCACCACGACAAAGCGCCAGGGCTGCATGTTGTAGCCGCTGGGCGCATGAAGGCCTGCATCGAGGATCTGACGCAGATCGCTCGACGGAATCGGCTCGCCGGTAAAACTCGGCGTCGACCGGCGCTCACGTATAGCCTGCGCAAGGCTCTTCTGATTTGCTGGCATCTTCTTCTCCTCAGAAGCACGAAAGCTCAACAGACAACGCGCGAAATCACTGCCACTTGCGCGACACGCCGTCCGGGCCCGCTAACTGTCTTGTTCCACTACTGTAACTGGCTTGTGGCCAGAGTCACCACCGGCGGATTCCCCTGCGGGCCGTCCGCAAACACAAACACCGTCGCATAGGCCGCCTTCAACTCAGGATGCGCCTTCACCAAAGCACGCGCTGCCGCATCGCCATGCGCGCGCACGGCCTCGGGCGTCGCGGCTGGATCTTCCGCCAAATGCAGCATCAGGTGAAGACTCTTGTTGTCATCGGATGGCTGAGTCGTCAGAGAGTTGAACCGATACTCCGCACCGCCAGTCCCTTTCACCACGTAAGGAGACTCTGCGCTGACTCCGTTTACCAGATCGGCCGGTCCTGCCTGCCTCTGTTCTGCGCGCAATTTCTCCAGATTGGTCGAGCTCACAAACGGCGCGGGCTGGAGCAAGGCATCTGCTTCCTCATAATCGAGCCACGCCAGCAATGCCTGCTTCTCACCGCCCTGCTCGCGCGCCGTCTTCCAGTACCAAAGCCCGTCATGCCCCGCCGCAGTGCGCACATGAGGATAGAACCCGGCCATCTTCCATCCGCCGCTCTGTTTTTCCAACAACAGCGACAGCAGCCAGGGCTGCGCTCCCCCCGACGCCTCCACCATGGCGAACGCATAGAGTCCAGCTGGCAGGCCGTTGATAGAAAAATCAGTCTCAGCCGCGCCGGTGTCCTTCAACATGCAGGCAAAATCCGCGCTTCCACTATCTCCCGCCTTCCGCGCCGAGGCATCAAGACTGTACAGCTGCGAGACGCGAAGCTCGTCACCTGCGAGCTTCGCCGAGGTGGCCTGAACGAGAACCTCCGTTGCTCCAAAGTTGCTTGCCAGGTCGGCGACAGAAGCCGCCTTCACGGCTGCAGCGTCCCCTGCTTTCACCGCCTTGCCGATGCTCAAGGCAGCCTCTTGCACCGACCCGCGCAGAGCAGCGTCCATCCGAGCCTGTGTAACGCATGTTTGTGCCTGCGCAGCTGAAAATGCGCCACATAGAAGGCACACTGCCATGCTGGCTACCAACTTTTCCACGAACGTACGCTGTTGTCTCAAGAGGCCCACCCATTCACGCCGCCGAAGAAGCCGCGTGCCCTCACAGCATACGAAGCCCCAAACGTCACGTCTAGTGCCTTCCTTTGGGGCGAGTGCGTCTGTCTTTCCCGCGTAGGCTACCCTTAGCAGCAACTTCACGTCCGACACAGGAAGGACACTTCCATGCTGATGGCACTCCGCTCGACATCTGCTCTTCTTGGTCTGATAGCGGCCTCAGCATTGGCTGGCGCGCAGAGTTCGGCTTTGCCTCCCACTGCTGTGACAGCAAATGCGATGCCGGCGCCCATATCCGCCTCGTCGGTCGGGACGCGTGACGCTTCGGCCAGGCACCGCGCACGCATCACGTATGCCGGTGGCCTGCTGAACGTGCGGGCAGACAACTCCAGTCTGAACGGAATTCTCCGCGACATCGCACAAGCCACGGGTATGAAGGTGACCGGTGGCGTGAACGATCAGCGTGTCTTTGGAAATTACGGTCCAGCAGAACCCGCTACAGTGTTGGCAACTCTGCTGGACGGCACCGGTACCAACATGCTGCTCCGCGAGACGGCAGACAATGGTCCACGCGAACTAATCCTGACGCCACGCACCGGCGGCGTAACACCGCCAAATCCTAACGCTCAAAACTACGATGGTGATTCGGACTCGATCGACGAGGCAGCACCATCCCCGGCACCGCAGCAGGCAGCGCCTGTTCAGGCGCCGTTGCAGGGAAATCCCGGTCAGCGCCCGTTTGGGCCACAAAGCATTCCGCAACCCATGAATAATGTGCTGGGCAGCCCAGACAACGTCACTCAGACGCCATCGACACTGCCTACATATCAGTCAGTTCCAACGGATTCTATTTCGACGCCATCGGTCGCACAGCAGCCTCAGACGGGGATTGTCGATTCCTTGAATCCACCGCCTGCGGGCAGCACTACCTTCGGCAGTTCTACACCGACGAATCTGAATAGCCCTGGCGATGGAACACCGAAAACACCCGACCAGATTTATCAGCAGCTGCAACAGATGCGGCAGCAGTCACAACAGCAGCAACAGCCTGCCTCCAACTCCGGCTCATCTACGCCTCAATAGCTTGTAAGTGAGCCCTTAGGATTCGGGTCAAGTGCATGAACTGCAATTGCGGCCTCAGCCGTGACAAGAAACCCTTGTCGATCAATTCGGCTTCAGACACTGTGATTCGGTTGAAACAAGGTCAGAGTTCGCTTGGCAACCTATCCCTGAAGCGCTCGCACAGCTGAAGGGACTGCACGGTTCCGGGAAACTGAAACAGCGTGAAATCGGAATGCGCGGAACATGCTCAGGCAGATCCCGTAGGCGACCAGGACGCCTAACGCTAACGACGCCATGACCGCACCCAGCAACATCAACGTACTCATCATTCCACTTGCCTCCGAACGTCCTGCTGGCTGCCCAGTCTCGCTGCCGGGTCGCTCTTGCGTCGCACGCTCTTCGTTATGATGCGGCAGGTTCTCACGCCTCGAAAGTGGAAATTCAACTGGCCTGTTGACCACTTCGGAACCCTCTCTGATCGCCCACGCTCGCTGTTCGCATTTGCAGCAAGACGCGTCACCACCACAAAGCTTGTAATCTAAGACTTGCGCTTAACCGCGCCAGAGTTCGCACATGAGTCTCACTCACATCAATGTCAGAGGCGCGCGCCAGCACAATTTACGCGACGTTTCCGTCTCGATTCCGCGTAACACCCTGACGGTCGTCACAGGCCTCTCGGGCTCCGGGAAGAGCTCCCTCGCTTTCGACACGATCTATGCCGAAGGCCAACGCCGCTACGTCGAAACCCTTTCGGCCTACGCCCGCCAGTTCCTGGATCAAATGGAACGCCCGGATGTCGATTCCATTGATGGCCTTTCGCCCGCAATCTCCATCGAGCAGAAGACCACCTCGCGCTCACCTCGCTCTACAGTCGGCACAATCACCGAAATCTACGACTACCTCCGGCTGCTCTGGGCATCAGTAGGGCAGCCGCATTGCCCGAACTGTCATCGCCCGATCTCACGTCAGTCCTCCGACCAAATCATCGCGCAGATCGTAGAACGCAATCGCAAAGACTCTCCCGGCGAGCGCATCACCGTTCTCGCGCCCATCGTGCGAGGCCGTAAGGGGGAGTTTAGGGAAGAGCTGGAAGCACTTGATAAGAAAGGGTTTCGCATCCGCATTGATGGCGCGATGACAGATGTCGAAGAGGGCATGCGCCTCGAAAAGCGCAAGAACCACACCATTGAAGCCGTTGTTGATCGAATCATCCTCAAGGCTGTGGAAAACGTTGAGGGAACGGCTTCGACAGACTCAGCAGATTACCCTTCCGGAGCGCCGTTCCAGGCCGCTCAGTACGACACGCGCCGCTTGCAAGCCGCTGTCACAGCCGCCCTGCAACTGGCGAACGGTCTGGTCCTCATCGGTCTTCAGTCTCCAGGCGGCGAATACCACGAGACGCTCTTCTCGTCCTCGATGGCCTGCCCGGACTGCGGCATCAACGTTCCGAAACTGGAACCTCGCAGCTTCTCGTTCAACTCCACCTATGGTGCCTGCCCGGAATGCCATGGTCTCGGTTCGATCTACGATTTCGATCCCGCCAAGACAATCAGCGACTGGACAAAGCCGCTACTCGACGGTGCAATGGGCCCAGGGTCCGCTTCGCAATATCTCCTGCGCTTGATTCGACTTGCAGCAGATAAGTACAAGATCAACTTGAAGCAGCCGTTTGCAGATCTGAGCAAAGATCAGCAGAATTTCCTACTATACGGTCCGCCAAGAAACGAGGCCGCTCGCACCGGTTTCCACGGCGTCATCCCCTGGCTGCGCGACAGCATGGAAGAAAGTAAATCCGAAGGCTATCGCGAGTACATGATGCAGTACATGTCTGCAAGCGACTGCCCGCAGTGTCATGGACGCCGCCTCCGCCCCGAGTCACTGGCAGTCACAATCCCGTTGGCCGAAGCCGTCGCACATCCGCCCGTTCATCTGGAAGACCAAGACACGGAAGCGACGCAAAGCTCGTCCGCCCGCAAAGACTTCTCCATCGCCGACTTCACCAGCCTGTCTCTCGAGCGCGCACTGCGCGGTGCCCGAACGATGCAGTTTGTCGGCCGCGACCGCCTGATTGCAGACCGCCTGCAGAAGGAAGTTATCGAGCGGCTGGAGTTCCTCAACGCAGTCGGCCTCGGCTATCTTTCGCTCAGCCGGTCGGCGGCAACACTCTCCGGCGGCGAGGGCCAGCGCATTCGTCTGGCGACCCAGATCGGCTCCCGCCTCCGCGGCGTGCTCTATGTTCTTGACGAGCCGTCCATCGGACTCCACCAGCGCGACAATCAGCGGCTCATCTCCGCGCTGGAAGACCTGCGCGATCTCGGCAACACCGTCCTCGTCGTCGAGCACGACGAAGACACGATGCGGCGCGCCGACTACCTGCTCGACCTGGGACCCGGTGCAGGCAAGAACGGGGGCTTCGTTATGGCTCAGGGCACACCTGCCGAGGTCATGGCGAACCCGAACTCCGTCACCGGACAGTACCTTTCCGGCAAGATCGACGTCGTCACACGCCCCACCGAAGGCAAGCTCCCGCGCCCGCTCACCGGCCGCTGGCTTTCCGTGCAGGACGCCACCTCGCACAACCTGCAGAACGTCACCGCCCACTTCCCGCTCGGCGTCATGACCGTTGTCACGGGCGTCTCCGGCTCCGGCAAATCGACGCTGGTCAACGACATCCTCTACCGCGCTTTGGCCAAGGAACTCTACGGCTCGCGCGAAGAACCGGGCAGGCACAAGGCCATCCACGGCGCAGACGAACTCGACAAGGTCATCCAGATCGATCAGTCGCCCATCGGCCGCACGCCACGCTCCAACCCGGCGACCTATACGGGCGTTTTCACCAACATCCGCGACCTCTTTGCCATGTTGCCCGAGTCACGGGAGCGCGGTTACAAGCCCGGCCGCTTCAGCTTCAACGTCCAGGGAGGCCGCTGCGAAGCCTGCCAGGGTGACGGTCAACGCCGCATCGAGATGAACTTCCTGCCTGACGTCTATGTACTCTGCGAGATCTGCAATGGACGCCGCTACAACCAGGAAACCCTCGCGGTCAAGTTC
>CAJCIP010000024.1 GCA_903970445.1 Verrucomicrobia bacterium Tous-C9LFEB
CACCCAAGCCGAAACGTTCGTGCACTGACACCCAGTTCCATCACCTGCTGTCGATCCGGCCGCTCAAATCGCGAGAAGAGAAAGAGGATCTCCGCCTCATCTCCAAAGCCCGTCTCACCCAGAGCCTCCAGCCCGCTAAGATCAAAGAAGAGAAACTTCTCCGGCAGCGTGAAGTACTCCTGCAGTAGACGATGCCCGTCCGTCGAGCGCCGGTCATAAGGCAACACGTTCTCGGTGGGTTCAAACCCGATGGGCGTGATGTTCTCGGGTCCAAGACTGATCGGCCGCTTCTTACCGGCAGGGTCCTGCAACTGAATTTCAATGCAGTTGGCGCAGATCAGCTCGTAGATCGCGTACGCCACTGCGGGATCGCCGGACACATGAAAGCGCAACTTGCCAAGGCCCAACCCGGAAAACTGCACATCCGGAAAGCAGCGCAGACGAAGACGGGCTGCTGCCGCGGCCTGAATACCTGTGGTGGATCGCGCGGGCCGCTGCAGGCGTTCCGGCTGACGCCACTCCGCCTCAACCACGCTGAACGGCCACAGAGTCACGTCATACATCGAACGAAACCGCACTGGCATGTTGTTGACCGTGCTCTTGCTTGCGAGCGCCGTGCCGCGCGGTATCAAAGCGCCAGCCGTCTTCTTGCCTTGGTCCGGATCGGGCTGGCACTCCACGATGGTCATCGGAGGAACGGGCCGGAGATACGTGGGATACAGCAGGTTCAGCAAGCCTTCACTGAGCTGCGGGAAATCATCGTTCAGGCGCAGGTGAACGCGCGCCGCCATAAAGGCGAAGCCTTCCAGCAGGCGCTCCACGTGGGGATCGGAACTGCCCTCATCCGTGAGCTGGAGCCGCCCCGCAACGCGAGGGTACTTACGTGAGAACTCACCACTCAGCTGCCGCAGGTGGGTGAGTTCACGCTCGTAGTACTCCAGCAGTTCTTCGCGCATGGGTCCTTACTTCACTTCATATTCGCCGCTCGTTACCTCGAGCAGCGTGTCAAAGCTGATGTCTTCTTCGGAATTTTCAAAGACTAGGCGTCCGTCTACATGGAAGCTCAAACTCCGCCCCAAAGTGTCACTCCGCGTTACTGTTACATTCGGCTCGTGAATGCGTGGTTCAAACGTGCGCAACGTCTGCACGATTGTCATCGCCAGTGCCTCGGGCGCATGATCCACGCCTCCGTACTGGAAAACATCCGGTAAGCCAAAGTTCATGACGGAACCAGCCGCCAGCTTGTACTCCTCGAGATGGGCTATGTAGGGCCTTCGCGAGTTCAGCAGCCACTCAACGTCCCGTTTTATGCCGTCGCGGTACATCGCTAGTGTCGAATTACGGGTCGTCGGCCAATCCTCATAGCTGGTCAAACGATCCAGGAGTGACTGCGTGATGAGGACTTCTGATTTTTGACGTGCCATATCACTCCTTTCTCAGAACTCAGCTACGACTGCTTCAATACTTCGGCATCGATCCACATTTGTGTTTCCGTGTTCGCCGCGGAGGTGTCATCATCCAGCGTCATCGTCCGCACTGCCGGAAAATCAATGAGTAGCGAACGGACCGTGCTCAAAACGATTGCGGCAAGACTGGCGTTGCCTAACCCTTGCGCCGCTTTCCAGACATACCGCTGCAAATCCAGCCATACCCGTCCACACGGCTCCGGCAGCGTCTGGATACAGAGCCTCATAAGCTCGTCCCATTTATTCTCGTTTGCGAGCTTGCGCATCTTCTGCCGTGTTTCTGTCGGAGGAGCCACGGCAAAGCTGAAGTCTGCCAGGTCCGCACTCCTGGTCTCACCGAAGCGAAGCGCGGTGCAAAGCAGATACGGCACAGGAGACGAAGTGTTCGCCGTGCGCAGAAACTCAGCGCAAGCCGCGACTTGCAGGTAAGCCGCGTCCTTCGTCGTCGGCATGCCAACCGGAACCTTCGCGCCGCCGCGAGGCAACGCAGTAGCACTCGGCGCCTCACCTTCAACCGCTTCCGCAGATTCTTCGCCTGCAATCGACTCGGGTACTTCCGGTTCAGGCGGTAGCTCGACCGGGTCGGGGTCCTTGATGCGTTTCTCGGCAAGTACTGAGCTGACGACCTTCTTAACATCTTGAATCGAGCTCTTGAGCCGGCTCAGACTCGGTGGATCGTCCGGGAATTTCTCGTCGTGCAGGCGATCCAGGTTGTCGAGCGCTTCAAGTCCTGCGACAAGCTGCGCTTCAACTTCGGCATAGAACGCTTTCGGCGTGGCTTCCACCGCGGCAACGGTGTCTTCTGCCACAAGGCGTCCGCGCTTGACTGCGTCCGCCCGAATCGCTTTCTTCTCATCACTGCGAGGATCGGCCTCGAAGCCAAGCGCGCGCGCATCCACGTAGGTTTGAAGATCCATACCCGTGCGTGTAATGGGAATCAGCTTGAGCTGGGCGGCGAGCAACGTGGCAGCCCCTTCGATGGCCCCGATGCGTAAATCAAGACTTCCATCGTCCGGGTCGATCTCCGGGTAGAGCGTCTCCCAGAAATTCTCTTCCAGCTTCTGCATGGTCTCCAAGGCCGGAGCGAGGATGCCGAAGCCTTCCTTTTTCAGCAATGACTCGAAGTACCATCCTGCCAGACGCAAATCTTTGCTGCGCGTTGCGAGCGCTTCCCCGGCCACCTTGATAACGAGGTTCCGATCAGCCTTCTTGGGAGCGGAAGCCCACGTTCCTGTCGGCAGCGAATCATCGTCTTCCTGACGCGCGTCTTTGACGGCTTCAAATACCTTGACGTCGTATTGAAGATTGACCCCCGATGGATTTTCGCCCGGTATGGGGGTAAGCAGGTCGTCACGAAGCGGCATCAACGGGCTCCGGTTGGGCTTCGCCGGTTGAAATCCAAATAATGCTTCTGAATTCCAGCAGTGGGATCTCTTCGCCGTCTACATACATCAGTTTCTGGCCGAAGAGCGTTTCTTCGCCGTCCTTCTCTTCCCAGACACTCGTCCGGCCCAGACGCACGTCGTTGTTGCTATGCATGTAGGACAGCGGCGCAATGACAGGAAGCAGCACTTCACCAAGCTCCTGCATCCGGAACGCAGGACTTACCTGGATGCGACCGCTGATCCAGATCAGGTCGCGAAGGTCCTTTGGCGCGTCGATCTCCAGACGCTCGATATATTTCGTAGGCACCCAAACATAGCTGCCTGCGATAAAAACCTCCAGGTGGTCGCCAATGGTCGAGTCGGCATCAGCCAGGCGCTCGAAGGGCTGATCGTTCCAGGTGCCACCCGGTGGTAGGTCTTTTCTTTCACGCAAGGGAAATTCTTTGTTGCGGAACATCTCTTGCCGTGTGCGCTCCGCATGCAGTGCGCTGCGATACAGCAGCATTCCCGGCGCGTCCTTCGGGCTCTGATTGGCAAGCACGTCCAGGTGCTTTTCCGCACGGTCCCATTCGCCGGCAAACGAAAGAAGCTCGAACAGGAAAGTGCGGCGCTTGGCGTCGAGAGGGTTTCCCCGTAGCTCTTCGCCAAGCGCCTTGATTGCCTGGTCCAACTCCCCAGCCTTGTATAGCTCCTGTGGAGTCATGCGTCCTCGTTAGCTTGTTACTTTGGTGCGGAAATCGAAAGCGTGTTCACCTGCGGTGGACACGATGCCCGCGTCGTCCTGCATCTTGTAATCCGTGTGTACTTTGCCAAAAGCAAATGAGCCGTTTTCGATAGGGACGGAATCCATTCCGCCGGCGACGGAATACGAGGTCACATAGATTTCGCTCATCGTGAAAACAATGAAAGGCGCGGGTTTATCATCACCGGTCGACTTCACTCCCGTGATGACGCCATTGCCGATCGACTTACCGGTGGTGATCCCCTTCAACAGTTTCGGGGTGGCCTTGTCCATCTCCTTCGTGAAGCTCACGTCCATAAAGGACACGGTGCCGCCGGAGGCGCCGGAAGAACCGCCGATATTGGCCTGGTTGGATCCGCCCCAGCCCCAGCTGTGGAGCTTGATTTGGTTTTCGAAACCTGAGTCTTTGCTTTCGCCTGGGATATCGTCCAGCTTGAGGTAGTAGGTAGACATTTGATTCTCCTTTGATTTTTGTACCGTTGTACGCCGCTGCGAGCGGCGGAAGAAAAGTTAGGCCGTGACGCTGGTGGTGCGGTCATAAGAATGTTCACCGGCCGTAACCAGCTTGCCGTCTGTGCCCTGTGACTTGTAATCCGTCTTGATCTTGGCGAAAGCTATGCTTGAGTTTTCCATGGGAACAGCACTACCTTCCGTAGCGTCGCCCATTGTGTAATTGGTTACGTAGCACTCGGTGAGCGTGAAGATGATGAACTCTTCCGGCTGCGCCGCGCCGGTTGACTTTACCCCGGTGATGACCGCCGACGGAATTGAAGTGCCGGTGCTCATTGCCTTCAGCATCTTCGTTGTGGCCTTGTCGCCTTCCTTCACGAACGTAAAGTCGCTGATCTGAACTTTGCCGCCGGAAGCACCGGACGATCCACCGATGTTTGCCGGGTTGCTCATGCCAAAGGACCAGGAGTGCAGCTTGATCTGATCCTCAAATCCTTTGTCCTTGCATTCGCCCGGTATATCCGTGAGCTTCAAATAAAAAGCAGTTGCCATGTTGTTTCTCCCTTAGAGCCATTGACATCGTGTGATTGCGGCTAAAGCCGCGGCTGGGTTTCAGGCACACCTCCGCTGTTCTCGCGAACAGCGAGAGGTGTGTCGTGACTGAAATGCAGATTTGTTTCTTACTTGGCCGGTGCCGGCAGATCGGCCACGAGACGCAGCGAAACCGTCAGCTCATCCAACTGGAAGTGCGGCTTCAGGAAAGCGACAGCCCGCAAAGCGCCTGCTTTTCCTGGTACTTCCATGACTTCAATGCGTGCTTCACGCAACGGCTTCGATGCTTTGGAGGCCGCCGATGCATTGTCGTCCGCGATAACGTACTGCGACACCCAACGGTTCAGGTAAGACTCTGCCTGAGACCGGCTCATGGTGCTGCCCAGCTTGTCGCGCATCATCGCCTTCAGATAATGAGCAAAGCGGGACATCGCCATGATGTACGGCAGTTGCGACGAGAGCCGTGCGTTGGCGTTCGCAGCATCCTGATCGTAGGTCTTTGGTTTGTTGCACGTCTGCACGCTGAAAAACGCAGCGTAGTCCGTGCCCTTGCAATGCACCAGAGGAACAAACCCCTGATCGGCAAGCTCTTTTTCACGGCGGTCCGTGATGGAAACCTCAGTGGGACACTTCAGAGCAACATCGCCCTCGTCCGTCTTGAAGTTGTGAGCGGTCAGGCCCTCAACAAGGCCGCCGTTCTCCACGCCGCGGATCGACGCGCACCAGCCGTATTTCGCATGCGAGTTCGTCATGCGGGCTGCCAGCGCGTAAGCCGCGTTGCCCCAGAGATATTTGGAGTGGTCGCGTCCATCCACACCTTCTTCATAGTCGAAGGCTTCAATCTGCTTGGTCTCGCGACCGTACGGCTCACGCATCAACACGTGCGGAAGCGTGAGCGCGACATAGCGTGAGTCGTCCGATTGCCGGAAGCTCTTCCACTTGGCGTATTCCGTGCTGTCGAAGATCTTCGACATGTCGCGCGGAGCGCCCAGCTGAGTGTAGTCGCTGAGGTTCATCAGCTCCGGCGAAGCTGCGGAAAGGAATGGAGCGTGCGCGGCAGAAGCTACCTGGCTCACGCGTTCCAGCAGTTCCATATCTTCCGGTCCGCGGCCAAATTCGTAGTCGCCAACCATTGCCGCGAAAGGAGCGCCGCCGAAAACACCAAACTCTTCTTCATAAGCCTTCTTGAAAAGCTGGCTCTGATCGAACTCGGGTGCGCGCTGCAGGTCGCGAAGCAGTTCTTTCTTCGAAACATTCAACACCTTGATCTTCAGCGAGTCGTTGGTTTCGCTCTGATCCATCAGGTACTTAATGCCGCGCCATGTGCCTTCCAGCTTCTGGAATGCGGGATGATGCAGGACCTCGTTCAACTGCAGCGAGATGAGGCGGTCAATCTGTGCGAGGCGTGCCGTAATGGTGGCTTCGGCATCCTTGCTCAGGGTCATCTGGCCATCGAGCACCTGGCTGACGAACTCCTTGACCATGTCACGGCCGCGCTCCATGCTGTTGGCGTCGCGGTCAAAACGCCCCGCGCCAATAATGGAGTCAAGAAGAGAACCTTCCTGTGCTTCTTCCGTAGTCGTTGTTGCTGCTGCGCCGAGTGGGCTGGTTGAGCTGCTCATGATTAGCTGTCTCCTTTCGTTCCGATTTCTGACTTCAGCTTCTCGCGAGCCTCAGTATTGGAAACCGCGTCGAACAACATCTCGTCCAACTTGTCATTGCCCTGGAGCGAGCCACGCAAATCCGACAGGCGGGTGCGCAGGTCGAGAAGCTCCTTGAGCGGCTTTACCTGTTTGGCGACGTTTTCAGGCGAGAAGTCGTCCATGCTCTCGAAATGAAGGTCGACCTTCACCTGTCCGGCGTTTGGATCGTCGCTGAGTTTGTTCGCAACCGAGTACGCGAGGTGTGGCTGCATGCCCTTGAGAACGGTGTCGAAGTTGTCCGGGTTGATCTCGACGAACTTCCGGTCCTTCAGTGCTGCCAGCGGTTTGTCCGGCTGCCCGGTAAGGTCGCCCAGGACACCCATCACAAAGGGCAGATCCTTCTTTTCGATCGCGTTGCCGATTTCGACGTCATATGTGATCTGAACTCGCGGTGAACGGACACGATCCAGCTTGTGCTGCGTGCTTTCCCTTGCCATAAATACCCTTCAAATAGAGTTTTGTTTTTCGCCCCGGAAAATCTGAACCCAAGAGACCACACGCCGAAACACGATGGCAAGGGGAAAAAACAGGTTGCTTAGAATGTGCACTTAATCTTGTGCAACGCTTGTGTTATTGGCTACAACTTACAGCTCTTTGTCGTGCTGCTGTAAAGATCACCAGTGTTTTACTAGTCTTGCAAGTTTCTCTGCTGTGCTTGAAAATTCCTGAAACGAACATGGGTCACAGTTTGGCGTGCAGTACCATCACCCGAGTGGGTGTTTGTGCGTATCCGCCCCTACGCTCCCGGAGTTTCCATCAGCCATGCGTCAACTGCAGCCCGTTATTTGGTCGAAAGGCACGTTTTTATCGCCGCAGCACATGCAGGCGCAGGAACGTTTCGTCGAAGATTCGGTCCGCTTCTATCTCGAGTCGCTGGTAACGAACGCATCGGGGTTTCTAAAACTGCAGCTTGACGCGCAGGCGCTCGCCGAAGGGCAACTTTCCCTATCGTCGGCGATCGGCGTGTTTCCAGATTCGCTCCCCTTCGACATTCCGCTTTCGGATGCTCCGCCACGGAGCCGGGCCCTCGACGAATGCTTTGAGCCGGACCAGGCAAGCTGCACGTTTTATCTCGCGATTCCGGAATACCGCCGCGGCGGCGTAAACGTTTCCATCGGCCGCGGCAGGGTGAGCACGCGCTTCACCGCAAACCTTCAGCTCGCCCGCGATGAAAATGGCGGCAACCGCGAAAAACCTGTACAGGTTGCGCAGAAGAACGTGCAGATCCTTTCCGAAAACGAGAACATGGAAGGCTCCGTTCTGCTGGCATGCGCAAGAATTCTGCGCACGGAAGCCGGTACCTTCCTGTCGGACCCCAGCTTCGTGCCGCCGCTGCTGAACATCCACTCCACCGATGTCATCGTCAGCATGTTGCGCTCACTTGTAGAGATGCTGGTCACGCGTGGCAACGAGCTGGCAGGAACGCGCCGCCAGAAGAACCAATCGTTGGCTGATTTCACAGCGTCGGACGTGGCGAGTTTCTGGCTGCTGTACACCATCAACACGCGGCTGCCGGGCCTGCGCCATCTGCTGCAGTCGCCGAATGTATCGCCGCAGCGCCTCTTCGACGAGATGTCGGATCTGGCTGGTTCGCTGACGTCATTTTCATTCAAAATCGACCCGCGCGATTTGCCGCAATACACGCACGAAGACCCCGGCCCATGCTTCAAGAAGCTGGATGAGTTGATTCGAATCATGCTGGAAACAGTGGTTCCGAGCAACTTTGTCTCGTTGGCTTTGAAGCAAGTGCGCGACACCATCTACGCGGCCTCGATCGACAAGGATTCTTATCTCGAGAACACGCGCTTTTACCTTGCTGTGTCCGCTGATATGCGCGATCCGGATGTCATTGATAAGGCGCCAAAGCTGATGAAAGTCTGCTCGGCGACGCACATCGAAAACCTCATCCGCCATGCGCTCCCGGGCATGCGATTAGCCCACGTGCCCAACCCGCCGCGTGCTCTGCCGGTCAAGCTGAAATACCACTACTTCGCTCTCGAGCAGAACGGTCAGGCGTGGGATTCCGTCGTGCGTGCACGCAACTTCGCGGTCTATGCCCCATCGGACTTCATCAACCCGACAATGGAACTCGTGATACTGCTTCCGAATGCCCAGCAGTAGCCCTAGTCTGTGACGCGCTGTAAGCGCCTCGACTTACTTCCTCAGCAGCAGAACCGCAGCCAGAATCGCAACAACAAGCACCAGAGCTATGATGACGATGATCAGCGTCATGGAACTCTTCGGTGCGGGAGGCGCTCCGCTTGGTGCAGCTTTGCCGCCCCCTCCGCCTATCGGGGGAATCTTCAATTGCGCCGACGGCAGTGAGGCGGAAGGCATTCCTATGGAAGGCAGACCGGCACTGGGAATACCCATCGACGGGCCGGACATTCCACCCATGTGTGCTCCGCCCATGCCTCCGCCGCCCATCATTCCTCCACCGACCATGCCGCCACCCATGTGTCCACCGCCAACCATGCCTCCGCCGACTCTGACGCCGCCCATCTGCGGCATGTTGACCGAGCCGGGCGTGAACTGGATGGGCATGTTTCCGCCACCTCCGATGCCTACTGGCGCGACGCCTCCAGGCGGCATAGCGCCCGGTTGTCCACCCTGCGCGGCGTTCTCGCGGAACTGCGAAGCCTGAATGATGCGCGTGTATTCGCCGGGACCGGACTGGGCAGGTGGTGGCGCAGGCGCCAATGCCCCTTGAGGTATTTTGAAGGCCGTTGTTGCGCCGGCAGGGGCTCCGCCCGGCGCACCAAACGGATTCGCGGGAGCTGCGGCAGCGGGCGGCGGAGGTGCATTCATGGCGCTGAATTGCTGCGTCAGGGATTGCGGTGCGCTGGATGGACCGGAAACCGCAGGCGTGACTGCGCCCGGAGGGTACGGCATCGCCGGTGATCCACTGCCGCTGAAGGCTGTGGGCATTTCGGCGGGCTTTGCAGGCGAAGCCAACGAGCTCCCCGGACCGTCGAGCGTCCTCAAAAGTTGCGTGAGGCCACCACCACCGGACCCTGATGCTGGCGGTGGAGGCGGCGCCGGAGAGCTGAAGGACGGCGACGATCCAAAACTGGACCCAAGCGGCATCTGCGGGCTACCCAGCCCTGGTGGCATCCCATCAGGGTTGAATGAGCCTGGAGCAGTGCTTCCCGATGCCACCGGTGGAAAGTAATCCGCCTGGCTCGTCGGCCCCTTAGGCTGCGATCCGGAACTCGAGAAGATCTGCGTGAAGCTTCCGGCATTGCCACCCGGCGCGGACGGTGACGACGGCGTCAACGAATTCTGAAGTGGCACAGGTGACGCATTCCGTCCGAATGGGTTCACGTCATCCGGCATCTGGTTCGCTGGAGCAGTCGGCGAGTACCCCTTATCCAGGGTGGCAAAGAGCTGCGTGAAAGAACCGCCGCCGGACGCCGGTGTGTTGCTTACAGGCGCAGGCGGCGCAGAGGCAGCTGGTGCAGCAGCCGCAGGTCTCGGCGCAGGCGGGGCCGCCTGGAAGATTTGCGTGAAGGAGCTGGGTTCAGGAGCCGACGGCATCTTGGGAGCCGGGGGTGCGGGGACCGGTTCCTTCACGACGGTCGGCGCGGTCTTGTTTTCATTCAGGTCGAGTGTTACGGCCGGGATGGTGGGCGACGGCGGAGGCGCGGGAGGGGCAAAGGCATCCGCGTCAAAAGCGCGAAGTAACTGCGTAATGCCGCCCGGCGCCGCGGCGGATAGCGGTGCAGAAGGTGGGGGAGCGATCGGCTGCGCAGCGACCGGCTGCGACATTATCGGAGCAGGAGCAGCGACTTGTGGTGTAGGCGTATTGCCGAGTGGCTGAAAGACCTGTGTGGGCCCGCCAAAAGGATCCACCACCGCTGCCGGTTCCGGTGGTGGACTCTGAGGCGCTACAGGCTTCGGTTCCAACGCCTGAAACATTTGAGTAAACCCACCACCGGAAGCTGGCGGTGCTGCTGCAGCGGGAGGCGCGACCTGAGGAGCTGCGGGATACGCCGGCTTGGACTCCGGCTCGGTTGCCAGGCTCGCGAACATCTGCGTAAAACCGCCGCCGCTGGCAGGAGCCGCGGTGGGCGAGGGCGTTTGCGCTGCTACCGGCGGAGACACAGGCGCGGGTGCCGGCTTAGCGGGCTCGCTGATTGCCGCAAACATCTGCGTAAAAGAAGAACCGGAGCCGGCGGCGACCGGTGCGGCTGATGGCGGAGCGACGGCTGGAGGCGACGGTGGCGCAAAAGACTGTGGCTGCGCAGACTGCGATTGAGCCGGTGATGTGTCAATCGCGGCAAAGACCTGAGTAAAGGACGGCGTTGCCGACGGGCTCGGCGCTGGGGTTGCCGGAGCAAAAGGAACAGCTGGCTCGGGCTGAGCCGCGGCCACCGGAGCAGGCGGAGCAGCTGCTGGCGCGGCAGCAGGTGTAGGAGGCTGAGGCGCAAAGTCGGCCGGGTTCAGCGCGCGCAGTAACTGCGTGAACCCCGAGCCCCCGGGCGCAGCCGAAGGAAGAGGTACTTCCGGTGCCTGCGCAGGCGGCGGCTGCGACTGGAGAATGCGCTGCAGCGAATCGGTATATCCCGGGGTCCCACTGCCAGGAGCATGAAAAACCACCTCATGTACGTTCGGCGCGCGCGACGCATCCGGAATCGCCGGAACCACGGGAGTTACGGGAGGCGCGCCCGGTGCGCCGGAGAACGGAGAAGATGGCGGCTTCTCTTCGGGAACGGTGCCGAAGATCCCCGTCGCTCCACCACTGCTGCTGTCTGCTCCCTTACCGGCCTCAGGACCGCCCCAACTGCGGTCGTCTTTATCGAAATTGCTCATCGCTTCGCCCCACAAAACCGTTGCTGGATTGATGCAAACTATGCGGGGAAATGCGCTCCGCATTTGCTTGACAGCCGCCCGTATTGTTCCTAGCATAGCCGCTATCAGTCAACGCAAAGTTCTCTCTGTTGTTTGTTTTCGCGTGCTTTGCCGTGACTGAACAGTATTATTGGCCCAGACGCAACAGCCGCACCACCTTCACAAACTCCAACTCACATCCACAGCCAGGATGTATAGCCGCGTCAGTTAGGTCGACTGTATGAAATTCCTGTCTCGTGTTGTCTGGTCAGAGGGCATGCACCTGAGCCCTCAGCATTTCCAGATGCAGAGCCGGTATTTCGAAGATTCGCTGTGGTTTTTGAATGGCGGCCTGCGGAATCATCCGTGGGGGCTGCTCAGCCTTTCCATCGACGCGGACGCCGTCCGCAATGGGCTGGCGGTATTGCGATTTGCCTCGGGAATTTTTCCCGATGGTCTGGCCTTTGAGATTCCCGACAGCGATCCCGCGCCCGCACCGCTCCATCTGCGCGACCTGTTTGCCGCGACTGACAGCGAAATCCTCCTGCATCTTGCCGTGCCGGCACGTGGCGACCAGGGCAGCGACACCGACCTGACCAACGGCGGCTCAGCGCGTTTCGGCACATTTGAACGCGTGCTGAAAGACGAAACGATTTCCGAAGATGAGTATCCGGTGTCGCTGGGAAGAAAGAACATCATCCTCTGCAGCACAGCTCAACTGAAGGCGAACCACACCTCATTTCCTGTCGCGAGGATTCGGCGCGATGGCAAAGGCGCCTTCGTTTCCGATCCGACCTTTCTTCCGCCAATGCTGCGCATTGGTGTCAGCGAAGACCTGCTGCTACGCATGAAGCGGCTCGCCGACACCGTGGAAGAAAAGATCACGGTAACGCGCCAGGGCAAACGCGCCTCCACAGGCATGGAAGTCAGCATCAGCCCGCTGCAGGTGCGCGAACACTGGTTTCTGCATGCACTTTGCTCGGCTCTGCCTGCCATGCGCCACCAGCTTTCCACGCGCAACGGCCATCCGGAAGAGATCTATCAGGTGCTGTCTGAACTCGGCGGCTCCCTTTGCACGTTCATCATGGATTCCACGCCCGCGACGCTTCCCGAATACGACCACCTTGAACTAAACCGCGTGTTCGGCGATCTGGAAGCGCACATCCTGCGCCATCTTGAACTCATCATCCCGACCAACACCGTCGTCCTGCAGTTCGCTCCCGCAACGGATATCCAGTACGTGCACTACGCGCAGGTGAAGGACGAGCGCGCGCTGCGCCGGTCTGTGTGGGTGTTGAGCATGCGATCGAACATCGCTGCTTCGAACATCATGCGCGCGACGCCGAACCTCGTGAAGGTTTGTTCAGCGCAGGGCGTGGCGAGCCTGCTGAAGCGTGCGCTCCCTGGCCTCGAATTGGTACACATGCCGCAGCCGCCTGCGGTGATCGATCCTCAAGCTGATACGCAGTACTTCGCCATAGGTATGGCCGGGCCCTGCTGGGAACATATTCTCGCGACCAAGCAAGTGGGCATCTATGTGCCCGGCGAGCTTGGTCAGGCAGTTTTCGAAATTATCGTCATTACTGAGGCCACCTCATGATTGCCCAAGCGGCTCCTCCGCCCCTGCGCGCCAACAATCTTTCGCTCGCGTTTCAAGATGTCATCACCGTTGTTCTTCGCGTGCGCTTCCGCACGCAGCGCGTGTCTGACGCTGCCGGTTTCCGCGACAGTATTCGCAAGATGATTGCCGCCGCCGCAGGGGAGGGCCGCCGCCTCGGCTACAGCGACGCCACCACGCAGATGGCGCTATACGCCATCGTCGGCTTCCTCGATGAAAGCGTGCTGAACTCCGGCGATCCGGTGTTCCAGGAGTGGGCGCGCCGCCCGCTGCAGGAAGAAATGTTCGGTGGCCACTTCGCCGGCGAATACTTCTTCAAGCACACCGAAGATCTGCTGAACCAGGCCGACTCGGCTGAAGTGGCCGATGCGCTCGAGTTGCACGCGGTTTGCCTGCTGCTTGGCTATCGAGGCAAGTACGCGTTTGGCGACAACGGCGAAATCGCACAGATCATTCGCCGCATTCGCGAAAAGATCGGTCGCATTCGCGGCCAGCATGTTCTTTGCCGTGTCGCGCTTGCACCCGCAGTCGCGCCAGGCAAGAGCGGTGATGCCTGGGTGCGGCGGTTGGTGATGATCACGGCGGCGATACTGCTGCTCGTGCTGCTCGGCTATGCGGGCTATTCGGTGCTGCTGAGTGGAACACTGAGTGCCGTACACTCCGCTGCCTTGTTCCTTCCGTCCTCTTCTATCTCGCATGCCGCGAGCACTCTGATTACATTTGCCGGGAGTCTCGTGCGATGAAGATGAAAAAGATTGTCTGGCTCTCCATCCTCTTCCTGGTGCTGTATCTTGCGCTGATTGTCTGTGTAGGGTTCCTTGTGCACCTCACCGGCAAGCACCTGATTCTGTTCTGCATCATTTTCGGACTGATTGGTGGAGCCATATTTGCCATCTTCCTGATCTACAAGAAACGGCAGATTGCCGCGCGCGGAGAGACTCTCGACGCCAGCGCGATTGAGTCCGACGCGTTGGCACAGCTCGTAAAGGCTGCTGACGCGCGCCTGAAGTCCTCACCAGGCGCGGCGAAGACGCTTGCCGCCATGCCGCTGGTCTACCTGCTCGGCGACGATAACTCCGGCAAGACACAGACCGTGTTGCAGTCCGGCCTGGAAGCTGAACTACTTGCCGGCGAAGTGCATCGCGATGGCATGGTCGCGCCGACGCCGCTCGCTAATCTGTGGTTCACGTCGAAGGCCGCGTTTGTGGAAGCCGGCGGCACGATGTTGAAGCAGCCCGGACTGTGGCAGCGTCTTGTTCGCTCAACGCAGCCGAACAAGTACAGCACTGCCGTTTCCAAAGGTGCATTGCAGCCGACGCGCGCCGCCGTGCTGTGCGTCAGCGTCGAGCGCATCCTTGCGACCAACTCGCCGGAAAGCGTAAAGGCGCTGGCACAGATGCTGAATGAGCGCCTGCGCTTACTCCCTATGACGCTCGGCATTTCCTTGCCGGTCTACGTTCTCTTTACCAAGCTCGACAGCATTCCTTCGTTCACCGATTATGTGGCAAACCTGACGGAAGAAGAAGTTCGCCAGCCACTCGGCGCCTTGCTCGTCCCCGTGGAAGCGAACACCGGAAGGTACGCCGAACAGGCTGCTTCACAGGCGGCTGCGCGGTTCGATGAACTTTGCTACTCGCTATCGGAATACCGCTTGGAAGTACTGAGCCGCGGTGGACAGGCAGATAAGCTCGCCAAGGCTTATGAGTTTCCGCGTGAGCTGCGCAAACTGCGCCAGACCGTCGTCGACATGCTGGTTGACGTTGGCCGTCCGAGCCAGCTCGCCGTCAATCCATTTCTGCGCGGCTTCTATTTCGTCGGTATGCGCGCCCGTGTTGTTGAAGATACTGGCGCACCAGCACAAGCCGCCGCAGTTGCTCCCCCGGCAGACGCTGGGGCAACACGTATCTTCTCGTTCAACGCGATGCAGCAGCAGGCTGCAGCAGCCGCGCCCGCAGTGCGCACATCGCGCCGCGTTCCGCAGTGGTGCTTCCTTCCTTACCTGTTTCCAAGCGTCATCCTGAGCGACCGCACAGCACTCGATACCAGCCGCGCCAGCACGAAGGTGAACCACGTCAAGCGCTACCTCATCGGCGCACTGGCGACGTGCCTGTTCCTCTATTTCGTTCTACTGTCGATCTCCTACCTGCACAACTCCGCGCTCGAGGACCGGCTGAAAGCCGCAGCGGCTCTGCCGACGCAATCCGTTGCGGGTGGACAGCCTGCCTCACTCGGTGACTTGCAAAATCTCGAACAGCTTCGAGTGGTGTTCGAGCAAATTGCAGGCTATCGCAAAGACGGTGCGCCACTCAGCTACCGCTGGGGTCTCTATCCCGGAGACAAGCTTTATCAAACAGCCTGCCAGGCCTATGGCTCGCACTTCCGCACGTTGCTGCTTTCCCCGACGCAGGCGAACATTCTCGCCCGGCTTTCCGCCTTGCCTTCAGCGCCTGCGCCGACCGACGAATACACCGCGACCTACCGTCCCTTGCGCGCGTACCTGATCACAACATCCAACCCGGAAAAGAGCACGACTGACTTCCTCCCGGACGCCATGCAAACTGCGTGGAGCGGCACGCGCACTGTTCCCTCTGAGGTAAGCGAACTGACGCATGACCAGTTCGTAACCTACGCGCAAACGCTCACCGAGCCTGGCTCCTGCATGGGCACGCTTGGCGGCGCGCCGCATATGGTTCCCGTCGGTCAGGCGCGCGGCTATCTCAGTCACTTCCAGGGCATCGAGCAGGTTTATCTGAGCATGAAAGCGGCGGCGAACAAGAAGTTCGCCAGCATCCGCTTCAATGACCACTTCCCCGGCAGTGTCCGCTACGTGGTCGACAACTACGAAGTAGAAGGCGCCTTCACCAAGGGCGGCTACGACTTCATGCAGAAGGCCTTCGCCGATCCGCGCGAGTACACCAGCGGCGAAGAATGGGTGCTCGGTCCGCAGACCGGCCACGCCGTCGACATCGACACCATCAAGGCGCAACTGCCGCCTCGTTATCTGGCTGACTTCCTCGCGGTCTGGCGCACCTACCTGAAGACGGCGCACGTTGTTCCCGGCGGCGGCTGGGCCGAGTCGAAAGAGAAGCTTCATCAGCTCGACAGTCCAGCATCCGCGCTCGGTCAGCTCTTCACGCTGATCTCGCAAAATACAGACGTTGATAATCCCGCGATCAAGACAGCCTTCCAGGCGCCCCAAACTGTCGTTCCCCCTGCAAAGACGACGCTGCCCGACGCCTATGTCGGCGGCCTGTCTGCTTTGGAAGGTGCCATCGGCAACCTGCTCCTCACTCCCGGCAGCCTCACCGATCCGGCCGCCGCAGGCCCCGTCATCACGGCAGCGAGCGCCGCTGAAAATGCCGTGAACACTGTGCGCGGAGGCTTCACGCCACCCGACCCCGTCGGCGGCATGGATTCGACGTCCGAGTCGTTGTTGCTTGCACCCATCCGCACCACGGAGTCGCTTGCAAAGGCAGCGCCAGCCGCGGCAGCAGGCGGCGGAGCCAAGACACTCTGTTCGCAGCTCGCGCCCATCTTCAGCAAGTTCCCGCTCAATCCCGACTCACGCGAAGACGCCACGCTGGCCGAACTGCAGGCCGCCTTCGGTCCGCAGGGAGCAGTCGCGCAATATGCGCAGTCGCAGAACAAGCTCGTGACGCTGGTGGGCAACCAGTACATCCAAACGCCCGGCTCTACAGTCACCGTCAGTCCCGGTTTCCTTGCATTCCTCAATCGCGCGGCGGCCTTCGGTGCAGCGTTCTTCCCTGCCACCGGAACCCCCAAGGTAGAGTTTTCGATCATTCAGGAAGCCACACCCAACCTGCCGCCTGCAACACTCACTATCGACGGCAGCACGCTGGCCTCGGCAGGCACCACGAAGTCGTTCTCCTGGGTGTCCTCACCCGCGAGCCAGATTCATCTCAACGCGTCCGGCGGATCGAACATGCCGGCCAGCGGCCCATGGTCGCTGTTCCACTTCACGTATGACTTCGCGAAGCATCCAGCGCCAAACAAGCTGGAGTTCATCTTCCAGGTGAATGGCCACACCACCACAAACGACAAGGGTGTTCCGCTGGATTACAAGTTCGACGTCAGCGGCCCGAATGCACAATTGTTGAACCCCGCGTATATGCGCAGCTTGCGTTGCGTCTCAAAGGTGGCACAATGATGAACGCCACTCATTTCAACTCTTTGCACTGCGTGAGTCAGACGCTCGCGCCGAATCTGCGTTCCCATCGCAACTCCACGGAGGCTTCGCCATGCAATCCAACATCTCGGTAGCGGCGCTTAGCGACGTGGGGTGCGTCCGCACCAACAACGAGGACAATTTCGGTTACGACCAGGTCAATGGCTTGTATGTTGTCTGCGACGGCATGGGCGGCATGGCTGCCGGTGAAGTCGCCAGTTCCATCGCCTGCAGCACGGTCATCCAGACCTTCGCGGCCCAGCCTTCCCACACCCCGCTGGAGACGCGGCTCGCCTTGTCCATCCGCGCCGCCAATGATGCCGTCGTTCGCTCCGCGCAAGATGCGGAACGCAAGGGCATGGGCACCACGCTGGTCTCAGCGGCGGTGGAAGGCAACAAGCTGCTGGTCGGCAACGTTGGCGATAGCCGTGCCTACATGCTGCAGAACGGCGCGTGTATGCAGCTCACGGTGGACCATTCCTACATCAACGAACTCGTGCGCATGGGTTCGGTGAAGGTGGAAGATCTTCCTCACCTGGACCTCAAGGGCTACGAGTCGGTCATCACACGAGCCATTGGCGCTTCGCATGACGTCGAACCGGACTTCTTCTACGTGGACATGAAAGACGGCGATGCGGTCCTGCTCGCCAGCGACGGCCTTACTCGCTATATCGATGTCAGCATTCTTCCCGAACTGATTGAACCGGCCGATCTGGAAGGGTCGTGCCAGAAGCTCATCAATGCAGCCAAAGACGCCGGCGGCGCGGACAACGTGACCTGCATTCTGCTCCGCTACAACGCTCCTCAAGAAGCTCCGGCCGTTTCGTTCGAAGAGCTTCTGGCCTAGAACTCAGGAAGCTCGCGGTGTGACACTTCCGTGCGATTGCCGTGGTCACGTGACCCGTTGAGTCTGGATGGAACCCATGCCGTCCGTGGGTCCCGACGGCATGATCCAGACCACGAGTCCGCAGACGCGCACCGCCCCAGCGCTTCCTGGCCGGAACGAGGCGTGCCTCTGTGGCAGCGGAAAGAAGTACAAGCACTGCTGCCTCGCGCAAGCCGCTGCCCCTGTCCTTTCCGCTCATTCTGTTTTCGCACTGATTGAAGAAGCCCGGCGCAACCTCGTTGCCGAGCGCTTCGGACGCGCGAGCGAGCTGCTGCAACTTGCCCTCCGCTTCGACGCCAATAACGCGGACGCGCTTCACTTCCTCGGCCTCGTCGCACATCGACAGGGCGATCTACCCACAGCGCTTTCGCTGCTGGAGCGCTCCATTCTGGCTGCGCCGAACAACGCAACCTACTTCGCGAATCTTGGGCTGGTTCTAAAGGACTCGTGTGACCTGCAGCGCGCCATTCCGCTGCTCCGGCATTCCATTCAACTTGACCCCACCCAGTACGACGCGCACTTCAATCTCGGCACGGTGCTCGCACAAATAGGACAGGCGCAGGAAGCCATGGGAAGCCTCGTCGAGGCGATTCGCCTGCGTCCCCAATCCGCGGAAGCCATCAACACACTCGGCGTGTGCATCATGCGGCAGGGAAGCCACGAGCGCGCCATCGTCTGCTACCGCAAAGCAATCGTGCTCGACCCGATGTTCGCGCCCGCGCACAGCAATCTTGGCCGCTCGCTGATGTCGATGGGCCAACTGCAGGATGCCGCGCAAAGCCTGGAGTGCGCTCTTGTTCTCGACCCGAACTTCGCCGACGCGATGGTCAACCTCGGCGCCGTTCTGAATCGCATCGGCCGCTTCGAAGAAGCAAAAAAAATCTCGAAGCGTGCACTTGTCCTGCAGCCTGCAAATCTCGAAGCGATCATCAATCTCGGAAATGCATTCAAGGAAAATGGAGAACTGCGTCCGGCAATCGCCGTCTACGAAGAAGCGATCAGGCTGCATCCGAACGAGCCACGCGCTTATTCCAACCTTGGCGACACCTTGCGCGACCTCGCGAACATCGCGCAAGCAGCAAGAATGTACCGCAAAGCGTTGGAGGTCTGTCCGTCATTCACGATTGCGTACAGCAATCTGCTGTATCTGCATGCGTTCGCGCGCGATGTCACGCCGGAAGAAGAATTGGCCGTCGCACGTGGATGGGAAGAGTCGGCACTGAGCATAGAAGAGCGCCAGAAAGCGCGTGAAGCATCCAGTCCGCGCGGCGGCGTCTTTGTTCCCTCACCGCTGACGAGCCGCAAGCTGCGGATCGGGATCGTCTCCGCCGAAATCGGTACACATGCCGTCGCGGAGTTTCTACAGCCGCTGATGGAAACCCTCGATCGCGGACGCTTTCATCTCACCCTCTTCTCTACGGTGCACCGCTGCGACGCTCGCGCCGAACATCTGCGCTCGCTGTGCGATGACGTTGTGTCGCTCAAGGGCCTGCCCGATGCTGCAGCAACAGAACTGATCCGTCAGCACGGCATCGATGTGCTGATGGACACCTCAGGTCACACCGCGTCGAACCGCCTGGGCGTCTTCGCCCGCCGCGCGGCGCCCGTGCAGTGCACGTACATCGGCTACTGGAGCACCACCGGCCTGACCGAGATGGACTGGTTCATCTCCGACCCGCACGCGCCTGCCGCCGTGCAGACAGGCTTCAGCGAAGGCCTGTGGCGTCTGCCGCGTATCGCGGTCAGCTATCGCGGCGATCGCGCGCTGAACCATACCGCTTGGCGACCCGACCCGACAGGAAAAATCCGGCTCGGATCCTTCAACAAGTTCGGCAAAATGCGCGAGGACACCTTCGTGCTGTGGGCAAAAGTGCTGCACGCGCTGCCCGAAGCAAACCTGCTGCTTGAAGACCGCTGCGCAGCCGATGAAGAATCGCATAGCCGAGTTTTGAGCGGTCTTGCTGCGCACGGAGTCGCCGGTGACCGCGTAGAGTTCATCCCTTACGCGCCTGGCCACGAGCGGCACATGTCGCTCTACAACCGGCTTGATATCGCCCTCGACACCGTTCCCTTCAACAGCGGCACCACGGCCTTCGACGCGCTCTGGATGGGCGTGCCTCTGGTCGCGCTGGAGGGCAGCACCGTAGGCGGACGCATGGGTGCATCGATCCTCTCCTCGCTTGGCCGCCCTGAATGGATAGCAAGAACGCGGGACGAGTACGCTGCCATCGTTTGTTCGCTGGCGCGCAACGTAGAACTTCGCCGCCACCTCCGCGCGACCCAGCGCGACGGGATGGCTGCTTCCGATCTGTGCGACGCCCAGGGTCTTGCACGCGCTCTGCAGGAAGCGTTTGCGGCGATGTACGAGCGATGGCTGGCGAGCTAGCACCGCACGCAGCCTGAAATGTCGGCTGACGAATCAAACCTTCCAAATACCAGCAAATCTCCTGCCGAAAGCACCGGTCCAGCGTGCTAGACTTTCGGCGCTAGTCCTTGGGCCCCGCTCTCGCTTTCCTGAAATCCCCTTTCTATGAGGTGCGCCCATGCCGTTTCAAACGGGCCAACGCGTAGGTGACTACGAAGTCGTCAAACTGCTCGGCGCAGGTGGCATGGGCCACGTGTACCGCGTGCGCAACATCATCTCCAACCGAAGCGAAGCGATGAAAGTGCTGCTGCCTGACCTCACGGCAGAGCCCGATCTGGCCATGCGCTTCATCTCGGAAATCCGTACCCTCGCGAGCTTCGATCATCCCAACATCGCGCTGCTCCATACCGCGCTGCAGGCCGACAATCAACTCATCATGATCATGGAGTACGTGGAAGGCTACACGCTGGAAGAGATGGCGCGGCAACGCAAGCTCTCCATCCAGGAAGTGTCGGGATTTGTTTCGCAAGCGCTTTCCGCACTTGGCTACGCCCACGAACACGGCGTCGTGCACCGCGACATCAAGCCGGCAAACCTGATGGTCACAAGTCACGGCGTGCTCAAGCTGATGGACTTCGGCATTGCGAAATCAAGTGGCGAAAACCACGCGCAAACGAAGCCCGGAACAACAATGGGTTCGCTGTACTACATGTCACCCGAACAGGTGCGCGGCACGGGTGTTGATGCGCGCTCCGACATTTACTCCGTAGGCATCGTCTTGTACGAGCTGCTCGCCGGCCGTCGACCATTTGAAGCCGACACAACGTTCAGCATCCTGAATCAGCAAATCAATACTCCTCCCCAACCTCCGATTGAGGTCAATCCATCGCTTCCCAAGCCGCTGAACGATGTCATCCTTCGCTCCCTGGAAAAAGATCCTGCACGACGTTTCCAGACGGCAGAGGAGTTCCGCTCGGCATTGAAGCCTTTTGTCACATCGCCCAGCGGGCATGAAGTGATGGCGCCTCAGACTCAGGTGATGTCTCCGCCTGTGCCAGTACCTGCCGCCGAACCGCAGGCCGCCTACCAAACGGTCCCCACGGCTCAAGCACCTCCTCCCAATCCTCAGCCTGCCTACGCTCAGCCCCAGTATGGTGCTCCGCCGCCGCCCCCGTCCAAACGGTCCGGTGGCAAAGGATTGTGGATCGCAACCGGCGCTGTAGCCGGAGTGCTGGCGCTTGTTGGCATAGCCTTCGCCGCGCCGCACTTCCTGCATACGCGTGCGGCTACGGACACCGCAACTTCCACCGCACCGGCGGCGACCGTGAACGCGACG
>CAJCIP010000025.1 GCA_903970445.1 Verrucomicrobia bacterium Tous-C9LFEB
ACCGCCGAGGGTGCCACCTCCATCGAGCAGCCCCGCCATGCCCGCGTAGATGACGGTCGAGCCGCTGTGCTGCGTGTCAGCGGACGCAGCAGATGGTCCGCCTGCCGCTACGGAGCGGATCAGCGGACTCGTGGGACTGCACAGTGCCGTTCCGGCCATTGGAGTACTGATTGCATTGGCCCCAGTCCAAAGGTCTCCTGAACCCGCGGGCCCGCGCCAGACGCGGCACGTTCCGAAAAGCACATTGCTCGTCTGCGCCGGATCGAGCAGCGACGGCGCGTGAATCAGGCTCGCATCGTTACCAACCTGCGCGGCACTGATCGTTGCGAGAGGTACGAAGTCAGTGGCTGCACACGCTGAACCTGCGCTGCACTGCTTCAGATTGACGCCGCTTCCTATGGCGGCATACCAGTTCGTTGGAGTGATCTGATCGATGTGGGGAAAGCCGCCTTCGCCCGCAGAGAGTTGAAGCCACGTCGCGGCCGACGCTGAACTCGTGGCCGCAGTTCCATTGCTTCCCAGCCCGGCAATCACGATCGGTGGAGCAGACGGATCCTGCGCGAAGCCGACGACGTCCGCAATCGAACCACCGGATCCGACAGCAGCGTTCAGGTTATCAAAGTGGCTCGCGTCACTCGCACTGCAGGTCGTGCCGCTGACGTTCACATCATCAAGCGAGCGCCACAGGCCGCCATCGTTGCCGAGCAACAATCCCGTCGCGCCGCTTGCCTGCACGAAAGCAGCAAGCGCGTGCTGTCCGGGTGCAACCTGTGCAGGCGTTGTGCAACTGCTTAGAGCATTTGTCGTGTTGCGGAAGATGCATGCCGTTTCTCCGAACGCAAGGGTGCAGCGGTACAAGTCACCTGCACCGGCGAACAGAGCCGTGCCGTTGCCCGGTTGTGGATTCGCCAGCAGCGAAAGCGTGCCGATGCCACCGGCGATGGTAGTACTGCTCGTGTCGAAATCACCGTGATCCACGCGGTTCGCGAAAGCGGGCGCGACGTTGGCGCATGCGCCGGAAGAGTTCAGCGCGCAGAGGTCCTGCCACAGTCCTTGATCCCTCGAACTGCTATCAACGGTCCACGCATAGGTATCGCCTGTGACCGGCTGAACCGCGAGCGTTCCTCGATAGACCGGGCAAGTCGACTTACCCATGCCATTTGTGCCGACCGGGCAGTTTGCTGTGGTGATCGCTGATCCAGGTTGCACGCCTAGCCGCTTCCAGGTCATGCCGTCCGTGGACGAGTAGTAGCCATGCGCACGAAGCACGGCGAAGAACATCTTGCGCTTCGGGTTCCACACGACAGAGGTCGCTGCATTGCCGCTCGCCGTGCCGAGAGGCTGTGGCTGCTGCACAATGCTTGCGCCGTCATACACCGTGCCCATGTGCCACGTCGCACCTGCATCGGTGGAGTAATAAAGGCCCGGCACCGACGAGCTTTGCGTGGCTTGCACGGCGTCTGCCAGTGGAGACGTAGTGAACGCTGCGACCACCAGCGACGGTGTCCCCGTGCTCCAGGCAAAGCCGGCTGCGGAAAGCCCGTTGAAGGCTTCGATGGCATTGGGGAGGTCATTCGCTAGTTGGATAAGCGACCACGTGACGCCGCCGTCGGTTGAACGCAGGATGCCTTCGCCGTAGTACGAGTCAGTGTTGTTGTTGGGGTCACCGGTGCCTGCGAGCACAACCGGATTCACCGCAGGCTGTACTGCAAGCGCGCCAATGAACAACGACGGTATTGCCTTGTAGCCTGAGCCGAAGACGCCTAGCGTGTCCGTCAGCGGAGCGAAGGTCACGGAAGGAGCTGCGCCTGCTGCATTGAGCGACTTCCAGACACCTCCGCCGGCGGTGCCTAAGTACACCGTGTTTCCGGTTGTGTCGTTCGGGTCGACTGCGAGAGACAGCACGCGTCCGCTCAGTGAACCGAAGGAGAGCGAAGAGACGGTGTTCGGACCAATCGGGTGCCATACTGCAGTGAAGGAGTTGTCCAGAGGCCGAGCGTGCACATTTGGCTTTGCGGCTTGCGCAGCATCCTGCGCGCAGAGGCGAGCAACGAACATCAGCCCAACGCAGCCCAACAAAAGAACCCTGAAACTGGACACACCACCGCGCAATCGCAACGTAATCTCTGCACCTCGTCAGAATGGTTCTCTGCTTAATGGAATGCTTGCGGGGAAGTGTAGCCGAAGTCTACCCGTCTCTGACAAGTACACCTCCGCGGGAGGAGTCGAGGGATGCCGCGTTGACCGACGTAAACTGGAAGCGCCATGGAATTTCCCGCCACACGGCTGCGCCGTCTTCGTTCTACAGCAGCCATGCGCTCGCTGGTCCGCGAAACACATCTCCATCCGGCCGCGCTCGTTTACCCGCTCTTTTTGTGCGAGGGCGAAGGTGTGCGCCGTGAAGTTGCTTCCATGCCGGGTGTCTTCAATCTCTCGATCGACGAGGCAGTGAAGGAAGTCGAAGAGTGCGCAGAACTTGGCATCGGCGGCGTGTTGCTGTTCGGCGTCCCTGACGAGAAAGATGACCAGGGCAGCGGAGCCTGGGCGGCGGACGGCATCACGCAGCGCGGACTGCGCGCGATCAAAGCCTCAAGCGCGTCCAAGTCACTCGTGACGATTGCAGATGTTTGCCTCTGCGAATACACCTCGCACGGACACTGCGGGATTGTTCAACGCGACGGCGAGCATTATGCGATCGAAAACGACAGCAGTGTTGCCCTGCTCGCGAAGACCGCAGCCTCGCTCGCTGAGGCCGGTGCGGACATCGTCGCGCCCAGCGACATGATGGATGGCCGCATCGCCGCGATGCGTGCTGTGCTCGACGCAGCAGGCAAGGCTGATACGCCGATCATGAGTTACGCCAGCAAGTTTGCCTCCGCCTTCTACGGTCCCTTCCGCGAGGCAGCCGGATCGACGCCACAATTCGGCGATCGCCGAACCTATCAAATGGATGGAGCGAACCGCCGCGAAGCTATGCGCGAAATCGAGCAGGACATCGCCGAAGGCGCGGACATGCTGCTGATGAAGCCCGCGATGCCCTACCTCGACATCATTCGCGAGGCCCGCGACCGTTTTGATCTGCCGATGGGTGCCTACCAGGTGTCCGGCGAATACTCCATGCTGCACGCCGCTTTCCAGCGCGGCTGGCTGGAGCCGGAGCGTGCCATGCTTGAAAGCCTGCTGAGCATTCGCAGGGCCGGAGCGGACTTCATCGTGACGTATTTTGCGATGAATGCAGCGAAAATATTGTGATGGCTGGGCCGCTAAAACTCATCAAGCTGGCTGAAAATATCGGCAAGCGCGATTGCAATAGACGTTTCTGCAACACGTAGCACACCATCTTCTGGCCTGAAAAACCCGGATGCTCCCGCGTGGTAGCCGATGCGCTTCCAGGGATTGATTACCCAGATGTCGCGAACACCCATCTGCGCATAATCATCCACTCGCTCTTGAATTTCGTTGAGCCGGTCTTCCTTCGACAAGATCTCAATACAAAGCAGAGGTATGAACGAAACAATGGGATCCTTTGGATCGGCATTTCTAACAACCATCACATCCGGAATGCGGTAGCGAGTGGAAGTTACCTGAAGCCGCGAATCTCCGAGAGGCCGCACACCCCAGGTCAAGCGATTGTTCCGGAAGATTGTTCCGAGAATCATTTGCAAATCGCCATGCGGCTGTTCGCCCACGTTCCGCTTCTTCAATTCACCGTCGATGTAGTCGCGATCCGGCCTGTACGCGGTGTTGAGATACTCGCTAAGCGGAATGATCGCTGCCGTCGCCATGACAAACCTCGTAGAAGAATCTTACGCGGTCGCTAGGCGAGTGAGTTAAGCAAAAGCTGCTTCCAGCCCGCCACATCCAGCTTCCAAACCACGCTCGCAGGCTGCATCTGTGCCCGGGCAGGTTGCCAAAGTTTGGTGTTCCGCGAGTCTCCACTGTTGTTCAGGCGATCCACGACAGTCATCCCACGCGTGAGCGCACTCGCGGTTTCGATCTCGACAAAATGCTTACTTGCCTCGAGCACCAATTGCGGCTGCAGCAGCACGGACATCGCAACCGGATCTGGCAGCGAAATACCGTGCTCCGCAGTTTGAACGAGGTAAGCTTCGCGTGCGCGCCCGTTGCACCGTATGGCGAATTCTGCAAAGGGCGTGCCCAAGGCAAGGATGGCTTCGATTTCCGGGGCGGAAACCACGGCATCCCATCGTGAAAGCTGCCAGCCGACGAGTTCGATGCCGAGCCCTGAAAGCAGGACGGCACGTGCTGCCTCCGGATCGACCCAAATGTTGAACTCGGCTGCCGGCGTGACGTTGCCCTCGCAGCAAGGCGCGCCACCCATCACTACGCAACGGCCGATTTTGCCAACAATGCTTGGATCAAGCGCCAGCGCCAACGCAAGGTTCGTCAGCGGACCAAGCGTGATCACTTCCAGGCCGGGATTCTCGTGCACGCAGGCCACAATCGCTTCCGCGGCATGGGTCTTCTCGGCAATGCGGCGAACGGGCGCGTATCCGCAGTCACCGAGTCCATCCAGGCCGTGAAACCAGGTCGCTGGTTCCAGCTCGCGTTGCAAAGGCTTCGCCGCTCCGGCAAATACCGGAACTTTCGACCCACAGAGTTCCGCGGTAAACAAAGCGTTCCGCGTGGCCTGCTCCAGCGGAACGTTACCGGCCACGACCGTAATCGCGGCGACTTCCACCAACGGCGACCGCAGCGCCATGATCAATGCCACGGCATCGTCGGAAGCCGTATCTGTGTCGATCAGGACTACGCGCCGCATGTCTCTCCTCGTCTGGTGACTAAGCCTCATGCTAACCGCCTGCGGCATTTCCGCCCGCGCATGAAGCGATCGAACGCGTGAACATCTCTGCTTCCGCCTGCCTTCGCTTCACCAGACCGGGTTGGACTCTTCCTGCCGCATGGACCCACATACCGAATTGATTCGCCGCGGCAATGAAGTTGCCGGCATTTACATAGCGCAGCAGTGTAGAGCTCAGCAGCCGGCGTTCTCCCAGGTTGAAACAGAAGTCCACCAGCGCATCGAACTGCCCTTGCGTGATCTCGACCGTCACAGCCTTGCACACGCAAGCTTCTGCCGCTCCCAGGTCGTCTGTGAGCAGCGCCTCAGCTTCCGCTTCGGTGATGGTGCGGTTCGGAATAACGTCTGCTCCTGTATGTCCGTAGCCGATCGTCCACACGCCCGCGCAATCTTCGTACGCGTTGAGGCGAAGCCCTTCAAAGCTCTTGGTCATCGCTCGGCCCGCTCCGCTCATTCTCCGTTGTTGTGTCATCTACTTGTTCTCCTGGTTGAACTGAATCGACACCGCCGCGCCCGGCATCCGATACGGTTGGCCGGGTCGCAGAACGGCGTAAACTTGGGTTGTCAGCATTTCTGCGCGGCAGCACTCAGCGTTGCGGCAGCATTCACGAACGGAGCACTTTTCTCTTGGCAGACACGATTTACGATTTAGCGATCCTTGGCGGCGGTCCCGCCGGTTACACCTGCGCCATTCGCGCCGCACAACTCGGCCTGAAGGTCGCGCTGATCGAAAAGACCGACAAGCTTGGCGGCACCTGCCTGCACTGGGGCTGCATTCCGACAAAATCCATGCTGTTTTCAGCTGAAGTTTGGGACCACCTGAAGCACGCCGCAAGCTATGGCATCGATGGCGTGACCGCGCCGCAGCTCAATTGGGACAACCTGCTCCAGCGCAAGAACGACATCATCATGAAGCACACTAAGGGTCTCGACTTCCTGATGAAGAAGAACAAGATCACTGTGGTACGCGGACATGGCCGCCTCACAGGCCCTGCAAAGGACGGCGTCCTGTCTGTCGACGTGAGCGACGAGGACAAGGGTAAGGGCCGCGACTTGCAGGCAGAAGGCTTTACTGCACAGACCAAGACGCAGGTCAAGGCAAAGAAGCTTGTTCTTGCCATGGGTTCTGACGCCCGAATGCTGCCCGGCTATGAGCCCGACGATACGATCCTGACGAACATGCAGGTCCTCACGCTGCCAGCGATGCCGAAGTCGCTTGCGGTCATCGGCTCCGGCGCTGTAGGCGTTGAGTTCGCCTCGGTGTTCAACAGCTTCGGTGCTGATGTAACGATCCTCGAAGCTCTTCCACGCATCGTGAACGTGGAGGACGAAGAAATATCGAAAGAACTTGCGCGCCAATACAAGAAGCGCGGCATTGATATCAACACCGGATCCAAGGTGGAGAAAATCGAGAAGAACAAAGACGGCGCGCTCGTAAGCTGGACCGACGGCGCGGGCAAGGCGCAATCCAAGCAGGTCGAGAAAGTTCTTGTTGCGGTCGGCCGCGCGCCGCGGACGTACGATAGCGCGATCGACAAGCTCAACATCCAGCTTGACCGCGGCTTTGTTCCCGTTAACGAGTGGATGGAAACCACCGAACCCGGCGTATACGCGATCGGCGACATCGTTGCGGGCCTGCCGCAACTCGCGCATGTTGGCGCGATGGCCGGTATCGTCGTCGCGTCGAAGGCCGCCGGCAAGTACGCTCGCCCCGTCCGCAAAGATCGCGTCCCAGGCTGCACCTACTGCGATCCGCAGATCGGCAGCGTCGGCCTCACTGAAGCGCAGGCCAAGGAAAAGGGCTACCAGGTCAAGGTCGGCAAGTTCCCCTTCGTCGGCAACTCAAAAGCCACCATCCTCGATAGCCATGACGGCTTCGTAAAGGTTGTCTCCGACGCCAAGTACGGCGAAATCCTCGGCGTGCACATCATCGGCCCGCAGGCGACAGAACTCATCAGCGAATGCGTCACGGCAATCGAACTTGAAGCCACGGTCGAAGAGATGATGTTCACCATTCATGCCCACCCCACACTGTACGAGGCGCTGCTTGATGGCTTCTCTGCGGTGGAAGGCATGCCCATCAACGTGTAGGGGAGAGGAAGGTCTATATGCCGGACAGATACACTTTCGAGATTGAAAATACGCCTCAGGGCTTCAAGGGAATTTGCTGTGAAGTCCCCGCGGCCTGCGGCTTTGCGCAAACGCTGGAGGGCTGTGCAGCAAATGTCGCTGAAGCTGCGCTAACGGCGCTTCAGGAGAATGAATCTATCCTCACCATAAAGACGTTCACACTGGATGCAGAGGGTCTGCGACCATACGCCATTCGGATGATTCATTCCTCTGAAGGCTTCGCGATCGGCTGCACCGATCTACCCGGATGCTGGTCACAGGGTGCGAGTGAGCAAGAGGCTGTCTCAAACATTAAAGAAGCCATAGAAGACTACCTCGAAGTCGCAAGAGAAATGACAAGTGAGCACCAACAACAGCTCATCAAGGTGGCTTAGGTTTGGGGAAGCTTCCCGGCATCAACCACGAACGCGCGATTCGTGCGTTTCAGCGTGCAGGTTTTGTAATCAAACGGCAGAGCGGCCATGTTGTTCTTGGCAAAGGAACTCTTGAAATCATTGTTCCGCGCAACAATCCGATTGATGCATACACAATGTATGCAATTGTCAAAGACTCGGGCCTATCTGTAAGCGAATTTCGCAAATTGCTTTAGACCGACTACCTGTACACATGAAAGATCCCAACCACGCCAACATTATCGAGGTGCTTGGGCGCAATCACCTTATTGCGCAGTTAGTCGGTGATGGCATTCACGCAGCTTTGCCTTTGTGGGACCAAGGGGTTGATCTTATTGCTTACTATCAAAGCGCTACGGGAATGATTGCTCGCCCAATTCAACTCAAAGTAGCCGAGTCATCGCGATGGGGAGTCCATCAGAAGTACGCTAATGTTACAGGCCTTCTCCTCGTTTATGTATGGCATGTTCGTTCCAGCACTGACGTGGAGATATACGCAATGACGTATTCCGAAGCTCTCGAACATTTGAAACTTTGCGGCAATTATTTGCAGACGAAGAGTTGGACAAAAATGGGAGGCTATTCCATACCGAACGTCCGGAATGAGCTTTGGCGCAGTCTCCAAAAATTTCGTATGCAGCCCGGCTCGTGGAGATCGCGCTTAAAGCAGTGGTAACGATCATTTTTTCGAGATTTTTGTCCAACGTAGCCGTGTTTCCTATATGAACGAACAACGCCCTCCCCTCCCGCCCTTCAACGCTGAAACGGCGGCAGAGAAAGTCCGCAAAGCCGAAGACGCATGGAACACGCGTGATCCGCAGAAAGTGTCACTCGCGTATTCCGCTGACAGCCGCTGGCGCAACCGCACAGAGTTCATCAACGGTCGCGAACAAATCGTCGCGTTCCTCACACGCAAGTGGGCGAAGGAACTCGACTACCGCCTCTGCAAAGAGCTTTGGGGCTTTCGCGAAAACCGCATGGCCGTGCGCTTTGTCTACGAATCGCACGACGCATCAGGCCAGTGGTTTCGCTCGTTCGGCAACGAGCTCTGGCAGTTCAACGCAGACGGCCTGATGACTGTGCGACATGCCAGCATCAACGACATCGCGATCAGCGAAACTGAGCGTTTCTTCCACTGGCCGCAAGGCGTTCGCCCCAACGACCATCCGGGACTCTTCGAACTCGGTCTGTAGCTTCGGTTTGACATCGTGATGTCTGAGTGAAAGCATCATGATGTGCGAACGACACTGACTTTGGATGAAGATGTAGCGTTGCTTCTCAAAAAGGAGAATCGACGCGCGGGCGAACCGTTGAAAGAGACGGTGAATCGATGCCTTCGCAAAGGGCTCACTACACAGACCGTGCCGCCAAAACGGAAACCCTTCAAGGTGAAGCCGTTCGATATGCCCCTTTCAAAGCATTTCAATTTTGATAAGCCCTGGACGATCATTGAAGAGCTCGACGGGCCGATGCACCGGTGATTGTTCTCGACGTCAACCTCCTGATGTACTCGTACCTGCGCGCTTCGCCGTTTCACCGCGTTGCGAGCAGATGGTTTGAATCAGTGCTCTCTGGTTCGGAGCAGGTTGGCATTCCACTTCATTCGGTAAGTGGATTCATCAGGATCACGACGCATCCGCGTTTTTCGATTGGCGCGGTCGATCTGACCACTGCACTTTCCGCTGTGGACTCCTGGCTAGCCGAGCCGAATGTGAACTTGCTTTATCCCGCGGAGCAACATTGGCCGATCCTTCGAAAAATGCTCATCAAGGGACAAGCACTAGGCGATATGAGCAGCGACGCACATCTTGCCGCGATCACCATGGAAAACGGCGGGACTCTCTACACGACAGATCGCGACTTCGCCCGCTTCCCAGGCTTGCGCTGGACCAATCCGCTAGCTGCCAATGTCTAAGCTCATTCACCTCCTCCAACTCGGCCGCATCTCCTACCCCGAAGGCCTCCGCATCATGAACGAAGTAGTCAGGGCCCGCAAAGCAGGCCGCGTTGGCGACACGCTTCTGCTGCTCGAACATCCTCCTGTCCTCACCCTCGGCCGCAACAGCACGCGCGCGAACATCCTGGCTACCGACCACGCGTTAGCGAACAAGGGTGTGGAGATTCACGAGATCAACCGTGGCGGCGACGTAACGTACCACGGCCCGGGTCAACTCGTCGGCTACCCAATATTCGACCTCCGCGGCGCCCTGCCCGGCAAAAAAGGCCCGCATCTGGGCCCGGTTGACTTCGTGCGTCTGATGGAAGAAGCACTCATTCTCACCTGCAAAGACTTCGGCGCGCCGGCGCAGCGCATCTGCAAGCGTACCGGCGTCTGGACCTACGCGGGGGGCAGCGTCCCGGAAAAGAAGATTGCCGCCATCGGGGTGCATGTGTCCCAGGCCATCACATCGCACGGGTTCGCCCTCAACGTAAACACCGATCTCCGCGATTTCGATTGGATCGTGCCCTGTGGCATCGCCGACCGTGGCGTTACTTCCTTAGAACTCGAATCTCCCAGGAACCCCGCGCCAACGTTGGAAGAAGCAGCGAACAGCGCTGCGCGCAACTTCGGGCGGGTCTTTAACCTTCAGGTTCTCGCGACGCACTCATTGGAAACTCTGCTCGCTTGTAACCACGGGTAATATCACTCGTAATATCACCCTTTTGTGTTACGACTGTACCCGCCTTTCGTAATAACACCTCGATAGAATTGCTGAATTCCCATGGTCGATGCAAAAGAGTCTGTCTCCACAGCCACAAGTTTTCTCAATAGCCTGTACGAGAGCGCACGTGATATCCGCCTCGAAGAAGTTGCGCTGAACTCCCTCGGCATTACCTGGCAGGTAGTCCTTTCGTTCCGCGGCGGAGACTCCGGCTCGCATTCCCTTCCGGTTCCAGGCAACATGGGCAGCTCGGCCAATCGCCAGACCAAGCAGGTCGATATCGACCGCATGTCCGGCGAAGCGAGAGCCCTGCGCGCATGGAAGTCTGACAACGGCCGCTGAGTCGTGAGCCCCCGCACGCCGCCGCTTACCGCACCGAACCGCACCAACCCTCATTCCACGCTCGTATAATCCCTAGTTGCCACACGCTTTTGCGCGCAGGGAGAACACTGATCACATGCCGACCGAAGTAGTCATGCCCCAGATGGGCGAATCCATCACCGAAGGCACCCTTACCAAGTGGCTCAAAAAGCCCGGCGACACCGTTGCCCGTGATGAACCGCTCTTCGAGATTTCTACCGACAAGGTCGATGCCGAGATCCCTTCGCCGGTAGCCGGGGTGCTGGGCGACATCAAGCTCCAGGAAGGCACAACAGCCACCATCAACACGGTTGTATGCACGATCAACGAGGCAGGCTCTTCCACAGCTTCCACATCGGCTCCACAGGCCGCGCCGGCCAAAGAAGACGCCGTGACTCCCGCAGCCGCAGCCACCGGGGCGAAGGATGTTGCCCAAGCCAAGGAGGCCACCGCGCCCGCAGGTTCCCAGGGTGCGTCCGCTCCCGCCTCTTCCGGTCCGGCGACTGAGATCCTCATGCCGCAAATGGGTGAGTCCATCACCGAGGGCACCATCACCAAGTGGCTCAAGAAGGTTGGAGACACCGTCCAGCGTGACGAGCCCATCTTCGAAATCTCCACAGACAAAGTCGACGCC
>CAJCIP010000026.1 GCA_903970445.1 Verrucomicrobia bacterium Tous-C9LFEB
GGGCCTACGACGTCGTCGGGTACCGGAACGTGCGCGTCATCGGCAGCAGCGATCCGCCTGATGGGTGTGTCGCGTTCCTTGACGGCGCTTGCTGAAGGCGGCCTTCAGACGGTTCATTGGCCTTCAGATGAAGAAGAACTCACCCTCACTGGGCCGGCAGAAATCATTTGTCGCGGCGAGGTGGCGTTTGGCTGATGCAGTGGTGGCGCCTTCGCTCAGCTCGGGTGACTGCGTCGCTGTCGTTTCGCCAGCGTCCTATGCCGATCCTGCTCGGGTGGGAGCAGGTTGCGCGAGGCTACGTGATTTCGGCTACGAACCGGTTGTGATGCAGCACGCGCTCTCTCGCGGACCCTTGTACTATGCGGGTTCATCGCAGGAGCGAGCGGATGACCTGCACGCTGCTTTCGCGGACCAGACTATTCGCGGCATCCTTTGCACGCGTGGAGGGTGGGGCTCTGCGGAACTCTTGCCCCTGCTTCGTAGGGATCTTATTTGTGCGAACCCGAAGGTCTTTGTTGGGTATTCCGATCACACCTCGCTTCATGCCTGGTTCTGGAATGAGTGCAAGCTGCAAACGTTCTACGGGCCGATGGTTGCGGCGGATTGGGCGAAGCCGGATGGTGTCGATGCGCGCACTTGGAGGGCTGCGATCCAGCCTGATAGCAGTCAACCCTGGCAGCTGGATGCAACTGATGGCATGTCTGTTTTGCGGCAAGGCGTTGCTGAGGGCAGAGTGCTCGGCGGATGTCTGTCGATTTTGGCAGAAGGTCTCGGAACCCCGTGGGCGCTCCGCATCGATGAACCGTGCGTGCTTTTTCTGGAAGACACCGGGGTCAAGCCGTATCAGTGGGACCGCATGTTGCAACACCTTCGCTTTGCGGGACTGCTCAAGAACGTAACGGGAATAGTCTTAGGTGACATGAGTGCGAACGTTGAAGAAAAAGATATGGCGTTCCTACATGAGGCGATTCTGCATGCCCTCAGTGATTTTCAGGGGCCGGTATCAGCAGGCTTGCGGTGTGGACACGTTGCTTCCCAGAACCGGACGTTAGTCCTTGGAGCACAGGTGACCCTCAACTGTGAGGAAAACGCTCGACTCATGGTTCGAGCCTAAGCGGAAGCTGAAAGAGCAAATAACTATGGGCAAGCACATTCATCTCATCGGCATTTGCGGAACGGCGATGGCTTCGCTGGCGGGCATGCTCCGCGCGCAAGGCCATCACGTCACGGGCTCGGACATGGCTGCGTATCCTCCGATGAGCGATCAACTCCATGCAATGGGCATCGCCATCATGGAGCCATATGCAGAAGCGAACCTGGAGCCGCAGCCTGATCTCATTGTCGTCGGCAATGCGATCTCCAGAGGAAATCCGGAGCTCGAGCGGGTGCTTGAGGAACGCATACCGATGACATCGATGGCGCAGCTTGTTCATGACGAGTTCTTACTCGATCGCGAACGGTTTGTGGTTTGTGGAACGCACGGTAAGACAACGACCACCAGTATGTTGGCGTGGATCTTTGAGACTGCGTCGCAGCATGGTGACAGTTCAGAGTGGAAGCCTTCATTTCTGATTGGTGGCGTCGCTGAGAACTTCGGAACGAGCTTCCACGTGCAGGAAGATACCCGCCCTTTCATTCTGGAAGGAGACGAGTACGACACAGCCTTCTTCGATAAGGGACCGAAGTTCCTGCACTATTTTCCAGACGCAGCGATTCTCACTCACGTTGAGTTTGATCACGCTGATATCTACGTCGATCTGAATGCCGTAAAAACAGCGTTCAAACGCATGGTGAATCTCATCCCCCGGCGAGGGCGCTTGATCGCCTTTGATGGAAGTGAGAATGTCACAGAGTGTGCAGCGAAAGCGTTCTGCACTGTGGAGCGCTACGGCTTTGACAAGGACTCATACTGGCAGGCCGACAATCTTCGGCACGAAGGTGGCACAACGTCATGGACGCTTTTGCGTGGAGGCGTCGAATTTGCGCGCCTGCGCCTGCCGATGGCGGGAGAACACAACGCACTGAACGCTACGGCCGCAGCCGCGCTCGCCGCTGGTGAAGGCATCTCGGCCGAAGCCATCACGGCTGCTATCAACAGCTTCAAGAGCGTCAAACGGCGGCTAGAAGTTCGAGCAGAGATCGCAGGTGTCACCGTCATTGACGACTTTGCGCATCATCCAACAGCGATTCGAGAAACGCTTCGGGCGCTGCGCAGTTCTTACGCCGGACGTAAGCTGTGGGCCATTCTTGAGCCACGCTCAAACACGCTGCGACGAAATGTGTTCGAGCGCGAACTCGTAGAGAGCTTGTCGCTCGCGGACCAGGTCGTTCTCGCGGGCGTCTTCAAGAGTGACGCTATTCCTGTGCTCGAACGCCTTGAGCCCGAGCACGTGGTTGAGGCGCTAAAGGTGCGCGGAACGCCCGCGGCGTTGTACCAAAGTGCGGACGAGATCGTGGCGCACATCACACCACAAATTCGCAGCGGCGACGTGATCGCGATTTTGTCGAATGGCGGCTTCGGCGGAATCTATGAGAAACTTCCGCGCTCGCTGGAAGCAACGTTCGCGTAACGAGGCGCGCGCAGACGTTGCAGGTATCCTGATCGAGTATGTTCCCGGCCCTCAGCATGTTGGTGGTCTTCGTGGTGCTCGGCGTGCCTGCCGCCATCGTTGGGATCACCTGGTCCGCGCTGCGAAAGGACTTTCGCCCGATGTACCGCTGGGGCATGAAGATCATTCGCCTCGGTGTACGCGCTGCTGGTCTACGAGTCACCATCGTAGGTCTGGAGAACATACCCGCAGGACGGCAGTGCATCTTCATGAGCAACCACCAGTCAAACCTCGATCCGACCGTTCTGCTGCCAGCGATCCCGGGCATAACGAGCGTGTTTCTTAAGAAGACTTTGATGAACATCCCTCTGCTCGGCACAGCCATGCGCATGGGAAAGTTCGTGCCGGTTTCGCGATCTCATTCCCGGGAAGATGCTGCGAAGAGCGTTGAAGCCGGCGCACATGCGCTCAAGTGCGGATTGCACATCACAGTGTTTCCCGAGGGAACGCGCTCACCTGACGGAAAGCTATTGCCCTTCAAGAAGGGCGCGTTTTTTCTAGCGGATCAGACTGATGCGCCGATTGTTCCCGTCATCATTCGGGGAACGGCGAAGATGATGAAAAAGGGAAGCCTGAGGATCATCCCTGGCCCGGCGGAGGTGCGCTTCCTGCAGCCCCTACAGCCGTCTTCATTTGCCTCGCGCGAGGAATTGATGCAGGCAGTGCGCAAAGAGATGGAACAAGATCTCGGCTTGGAGAGCACTACAGCTGTTTGATCATGGCGTGAAAGCCATCACCCTGCAGGCGCAGCTTCATGGCATCGGCGTCACTGTGATTATTGAACGGGCCCACCTGCACATGAACCAGCTTGTCTCCGGCCTCGTTGCGGGCGGCCACCGCGTACCCCTTTTTCTGCAGCGAGCTCACCAGCAAGTCCGCGTCTTCTTGATGGGAAACGGCTGCCACCTGGACGACAAATGTGCCGCCCGGAGCTACCCCTGGAGTGTTATGTGCTGGCAAAGCGATGCTTGGCTCTTGGGCTGTAGGCGTTGTTTGTTCGATGGCCGTTTCCGGGGGGACCGGTGTGGCTACAGGAAAGGCCTCAGGTTTCAGTTGTACTGCAGAGTGCGGTGGTCCCACTACATTGTCTGTCGAGCCGGCGGTAGAACTTGCGACTGGCTGCGATACTGGTGAGCCTGCAGACGGCTTCGATGATGAATATGCAGCGGAAGCAGAAGTGTAATTGTCGGTACTATCAGCCGATGTAGCAACCAAGGCAGGCGAAGCCTTGTGGCCCATGTTGTACCCGAAGGCGAAAAAGAAGCCGCATACTAGAGTCAATCCGAAGAAGATGCCGAGGATTGCCCCTGTACTAAGGGTTACCTCGCGGTCGCCGCGGCGCCGCGGCAGGTCATCATCGTCGTCGAGAAGATGGCTCATAGGGTGTCGAATCTTAGAAGCGAACGTAAAAGCCCACGGTGGGTTCTGAAGTGAACGTGTGCTGTTTGATCGTGAAGTAGTTTTGGCCGAAATCAGGTGCGAGAAAGAATTTCTGTCGGAATCCAGCACGGATTCCCAGGTGCCCGAATACTTCCTGTTGCACGCCTAAGGAGTAGTAGTACGTCATGCGAGCCTGAGTCCGGAGACCTTCTCCGCCGTCCGGCGTCGGCTTGAACTCGGTTGTGCCTGCGCCAACCGAAACAAACGGTTGCAAACCGTGGATCTGATGTCCTGGAGTGACGAGGTAGCCGACGGTGTATTCCTCGGCGTTCGTCTGCACGCCTAAGCTTGGTGGCGGATAGGAGAAGTTTTCCGTATACCGCGCATAGCCATAGTTCAATTCAAAGCCGACAAACGGTTTCGCGACATAGCGAAGGTTCGCGCTGACACCTACCGTGGTTGAGGTGTCGTCGGAAAGAGTGGTACCTAAGTTCGGCGCTCCAGTGGGGTATACCGTGCCGGAGACCGTGCGCGTAAATTCGCCCGTGGCTGATACGCCGAGGTCGATACGAGCCAGCTGCTTATCCAACGGTGTGACTTGGGCGGATGCCGCACCAACACAGCAGAAAAAAGCTGCCGCGGAAACGAACGAAGCAAAACGGATCAAGCTAAAAAACTCCCGCGCGCGGTTTACGCGCTCATGTTACGAGTCTAAACCTTTGTTTGCGTGGGCGCGCCTGGCGATAGTAGTGAGCACCGAGGTTCCGGGACCCAACAATAAGCCCACAGCAGCGGCCTCCGGCAGGTGGATTCGAGCAGCCTGGGTTCTCGCCAGGAGGGTGCTGCAGCCGACGAAGAAGATGACGCCAGTCGCCAATCCCAGAACCCAATAGAATCGGTAGCGCGATCCCAACACTTGCAGGCAGGCAGCTACGGTGATGAGAACGACTCCAGTTGCGTTCAGCGCGAAGGAAGTGAGTGCTGCACTGGAAAGCAGTACGATCAGGAGACCTGTTGCACCGGGCAAAATCAACCCGGGTCGATTCAACTCGATGTAGATGAGCAGAATACCCAGAGTCGCCAGCAGCGCAGCTCCATCGGGTGAGATGTGCAAGGCGTAGGAGAGTTTCAAGGAAAAACTTGGCCCCGCTGTCGAAGGTTCTCGCGCATCCCGATGGCAGCGCTGTTCGAGGGCTCTAATTGGAGGGCCTCGGTAACATCATCCACGCTTGCAGCAAGATCGTTGCTTGCGAGATCCAGGCGAGCTAAGACAAGCAAAGCGTTGACATTCTGTTTCAGCTTGAGTGAGGTCTGTGCTTCCGAGCGAGCATCGGTCCTGTTTCCACTGCCTTCGCGTACGCGCGCCAGTCCAGCGTGCGCGTCGGCGCTGTTCCGGTCGGCGCCAAGGGCCGCCTCGAACTGCTCTTCCGCCTCTGGCAACAGTCCTTGCGCAAGATATTCATTTCCAAGCTGGGTGTACTCCAATGCCTGTTGAGCCGGTGGCAGTGAAGCCATGCGCATGGCGCGAACCTGCGCTAGCTGGAACGCAGCCTGACGAAAGCTCGTTTCAGAATAGTTCCGATTGATACGCTCCACAGGACTGAATCCCCCGGTAGCGCTATCGGAAAGGCGCGTTCCTAGAGGAACGACAGAGATTCTCGCGCGGAGTGCACCTGCCTCATTGTCACTGGGCTTCAGCTTCAAGGCCGCGTCGGCTTCCTGTAGCGCTTGCGCCGTGTCGCCGCGGCGGAACAAAGCGATGGCGAGATTGTAGTGATAGTCCTCGTTCGATGGATCAGCGGCTGAGGCGCGCTGGAAAAGCGCGACTGCATCCTTGCCTTGTCGGCTAAGTGCTACAGCCTGATTGTTGATCACTTCGGGAAGCGGAAGCTGAGTGCCCACGAAGGAGAAGGCCGTTTCCGCACCCGCATACTTCGCCGAGTTGAAACTTGCTAAGCCGAGGTAGAAGTTTGCTTCGAGTGCGAGGCGGTCTCCGCTCGGCACTTTCATAAGCGTCGCTGCGGCTGCATCATAGTCGTGCGCCGCAAATTGATCCTTTCCAAGCGCAAGAAGCGCCGCTGCATAAGCAGGCGTTATTGCGACGGCAGCTTTGAGCTTGGTGAGACGTTCGTCCGCGGTGGGCGCATTCGTGCCACGAATGTAGTCCTCAAATGCTGATAAAGGCACTGAGCCTGCAGCAGCTAGAAATGTGCCTTCTGCGATGCTGAGTTGCGGGTTCATCTCTCGCGCTACTTTCCACGCCACCGCATTCTCTGCATCGAAGAGCCGACTAAGTTCAGCGCCATCCTCAAGTGGCGCCGACAAGTGGAATCCATCGACGGAGAGGACACGCGCCTGGATGGCTATTTTGTCGGCGTTGGTTGTGAAGCTCCCAATGACAACGAAATTGGCATCAAGTTGCTGGGCAATGCGAATTGTTGTCGCGCGGGACGGTCGAAACTGCACTGGCAGCCCGAGGTGGTCAAACGCGTAATCGCGATCGTCATGGGAGATCGTGAGAAAACCCGCTGAGTCCAAACGCTTATCAAGCGTATCGGGAAAGGAATCGCCAATCCAACTCAGAGAGGAGTTTCCGGAACGATTCTCGAACGGAAGCACTAATACAACGCGTCCGCCGTTCGGGGCATTCTGCGAATGTGCGACGGAATTAGAAAGACCAGCCGTGAGCGTAAGTAGTGTTATGGCCAGCTTCAGCAGAAAACGCATGACAAAGATTATAGGTTTGCAAGCAGTCACTATGTTGGTTTGAAGCAGGGACCACCTACTTCTTGCCAAACACGTCGCCCATACGGCGAATCTGTGCTCCGACACCACGCAGCTTTTCCTCGATGCGCTCGTATCCGCGGTCCATGTGGTAGACGCGATCGAGGATGCTTTCGCCATCGGCAACCAGAGCGGCCAGGACGAGCGACGCACTCGCGCGCAGGTCCGAGCACATGACGGCTGCAGACTGAAGTTTCGCTCCGCCTCGGATCGTGGCAGAGCGCCCGCTCACGGAGATATGTGCTCCCATGCGGTTGAGCTCGCTGACGTGCATGAAGCGATTCTCAAAGATGTTCTCCGTGACCACTGATGTTCCTTCGCACTGGGTTAGTAACGCCATGAACTGTGCTTGCATATCTGTGGGAAAGCCCGGGTACTCCTCGGTGGAGACATCCACGGCTGTCAGCTTGCCGCCGGAGTGGACGCGAACGTTATCTGTTCCGATTTCCAGCTTCACGCCGGACTCCTGCAACTTTCCGAGCAGAGAACCCATCTGTGCCGGGTTGCAGCACTCGACATTCAGATCGCCGCCCGTAATGGCGCCGGCCGTAAGGAAGGTTCCAGCTTCTATGCGATCAGGGTTGATCCGGTGACGAGCGCCGTGGAGCTTTGCCACACCTTTGATCTTGATCGTCGAAGTACCGGCACCTTCGATGCTCGCGCCCATTGCGTTCAATAGCGCAGCAAGATCTGTGACTTCGGGCTCGCGCGCGCAGTTCTCGAACAGGCTTTCACCATCAGCGAGCGCAGCCGCCATCAGCAAGTCTTCAGTGCCGGTTACGGTGATCTTGTCGAAGACAATGTGCGCGCCTTTCAGACGATCCGCGCGCGCTTCAAGGTAGCCATGCTCCTGTGTAATCTTTGCGCCCATTGATTCGAGGCCTTTGATGTGGAGATCGATTGGGCGGCCTCCAATGGCGCAACCACCAGGCATCGCCACACGGGCCATGCCGGTGCGAGCAACGAGAGGACCAAGCACAAGCGAACTCGCGCGCATTGTTTTTACGATTTCGTATTTGGCGACGGGGTCGGAAAGTACAGCGCACTTGATGGACGTCCGGTGCTGCGCGCGACCGTAGCCTAGCTCCACCTCCGCGCCCATGCTTTCCAGCAGCTTGCGTTCGGTCTCGATGTCCTGCACTTGCGGCACATTTTCAAGAACAACTTCTTCCTCGGTGAGGATGGCGGCGGCCATGCAGGGGAGAGCGGAGTTCTTTGCGCCTGAAACTCTAATGGTACCCAGCAGCGGATTGCCGCCGCGTACAACGAACTTATCCATCGTTCCAGTTTAGGGAAAAGGGCAGTGGATATGGGTGCCGACCATGGTGCAGTCGAAAGCAAGCAGCCACCCCCCTTGCTGAGGTGGCTGCTTGTCATCACGCGTGTTGATGGAGGCCCTGTTCGTTGTGCGATGCGAGTGCGCTCTGCTGTTGGCCATTGCTGCCGAACCATGACGGGGGACTAGGCGTGCTACAGAAAGAAATGTGTGACGGGGTACTTGCGCCCTACCCGCCATTTTGTTGCTAAAGTATTGTCATCAGAGCAGTTAGGCTCGGACCTGGACGTATCCAAAATTTGTCACGCACGACGCACGACAAAGGCACTCCTCAGGGTGGAGACGCGTCCCAAGCGCTCTTCTGAACTTCCGCACTCTTAAGTTTACAAGCACTGTCAAGATCGTTGGGGCGCAAGTCTTGCTTCGCAAACAGACAGACCGAATGTGTGCCTCTCAAATGAGGAACGCGTCGGTGATGATCTCAGGTTATCTTCTACCTGCCGAATCCGGTTGCGGCAGATCAGCAGCGGAATGCATCCCAAGACACCGAAGCTGCAGTCGACGGTGCGCCAGTACAGTGGGATGCCCCGGATTGCTCCGGCAAAGACAGCGAGTGGAAGAACTCCGGCGCACGCGATGAGGCCGAACGAGACAAGCCACTTGTTGCGCACAGGGTCGAGGTACAAACCGATGAAGGCAACCGCGATGACGAGATGGCCGAAGGCAAGCCAATCCGTTCCATACGCAAGGAACGGGTAACGTTGATTTGTATTACGGAGCGCGTCAGCGACCCGAGACAACCAGGCGTACAGCGAGGGGGCGCGTTGCGAGATGCCAAAGTGTTCTGATGTGCGACGAGCATGGCGGTTTCTGTTTGAAGTGGGAACGCCGTGACGCCACTAAGAACGAGGCCGACGATGAAGATCATGGTCCAAACGCGGACGATCCGTAAGAGGCGAGAACTGTCCAACTCTTCCATCGGCTTCGTCGTTTGATCCATGCAGTAGTCGAGTTCTAGCGATGAAAACTAGTCTATGAACACACCCACGCGAGTTCACGCTTCGTGGGCCAGAAAACTTTCGGAGGATCGGTCTGTATTGAGCCGCTCGTATCCTGAATGCGATGATGAAGTGAGGGGTCAGATTGCTCGCGATCTGTCCCTCGAAGTCGCCTGGGGTGTTGGTGTTTCTGTCTGGATTGAAGCTCTATCTACTGCGTTCGGCAGAGTGGTGGAACAAGCGTTACTGGCCGTCTATTTTGCTCATCACGGTTTGCTTCGTTCCGCTGGTAATTGTAGAGGCACGCAGTACCCTGCTCAGCAATGACGAGATTTATACCGTGCACATTGCCCAGCAGCCGACCGTGCGCCAGATGCTTGCGGTCGCGCGGGAAATCGACCTCCATCCGCCTGTGCACTATATCGCTGTTCGTGAGGCTACACGCCTTCGCGGTCCGCGCTGGCTGACGGCGCGCCTGCCGAGCATGGCTGCGGGCTTCGCCTTGTGCCTTGCGCTATGGCTTTACACTTCAAATCGATTTGGGCCTTTGCCTGGGACCGTTGCGGTTTGCGTTACCTTCTGCACGCCTGCGATCGAATATTCCTGGAGTGATCGCCCGTATGCAATCTGGCTGGCGATCCTATGGTTTCTTCTTCTTGGTCTGGACTGGGCTGGGGAAAGACGCACGTGGTCCGGCGTCCTGCTCGTGCTGTCCCTCGCAACGGCACTCGTGATGACCCACCTCTTGGGTTGCGTGTGCTTGGTGATTCTTGCGCTTGCGCAAGTCTTCGATAGGAGGTGTGGCAGGAGACACAATGCGATTATCGCGGTGGCCCTGTCTTTACCCTGCCTTCTCGCACTTTGGTTCTGTTATCAGTTTCACGCGTTGGCACAGAACGCGTTTCCACCACCGCAGCTGGCTTCGTGGAAACTGCTACGCCTGACGTATTACCTCATCACGAATAATGTCCTTGTCGTTGTTCCCACTTGCGTCGCCCTTGCGGCCATCTGCTGTAACCGGCGAGCTTTCGACAGGGTGACGGTTTCAAATGTTCGTGAAGCAGGAATCGTTGCGTTCACGCTGAGCGATCGCCTAACGATGCTCGCCTTCGTATTATTTCCGGTGTTCTTGTTCTTGCCCGCGTGGGCGTTCCATGTGCAGTTCTGGACACGCTACGGTGCAGTGAGCATGCCAGCTCTAGGCGTGATGATCGCGTGGGCCTTATCTGCAAAGACCCATCTCGCTCGAGTGTCCGCGACCCTCCTACTGTGTGCCGGTGTGGCATATGTCGCGGAACGCATCATCGCGGATCATCACCCACAAACGAACGCCCTCACGGCTGCTCAGGCCGGGCACTTGATACCGCTTGCCTCGTTGGACCAAGGTTTGCCGATTGTGGCGGAAAGTCCGATGACCTTTGTTGAAATGGCCGACCGTGAGCCTGCAGATATCGCAAATAGGGTCTATTACCTTACGGATCGCGAGGCGGCATTGCGCTATGCCCGCTACACGCTTTTTGAGAATGAGGACAAGATCGTGCGGCTGCTGAACCTGCCCGCACAAAGCGAGCCGCTTCAGGTATTTCTGCAGACGCATGAACATTTCTATGTTGTCGGGGAGTACGGGAGGCCAGAGGTCTGGCTTTTAAGGAAGCTTGCTGCTGACGGTTACGAGCTAAAATTCGCCGGCCACTTCGTTTCGAGCTATGAGACAGATGACCTCTATCTTGTTGAGCGGCGCACTTAGCAGCTTCCCTCGCAACGTGCGTGAAATCACTGGCATACTCGCGGATGCTTTTCCGGTTGGGGTGTCCGAGAATCCAGCTTTGCCGTCCCCTTAGCAATAAGCCAGAGTCCCAGGGGTACCTCATAGAGCAGGATTGGGAACCAAAGCCAGTTCACGACTGACCCTGGAACGATGCTGGCGATGTGCAAAGGGACGATAAGCATTTGCGCCCCGATCGTGATCACTCCGATCCACGCCAGCCTGCGCGGAATCAGCCGCCCGCGAAGGAAAAGATAGGCGAAGAGGAAGCCGCCGACGACAAAGCAGAACTCGCTGAAGACTTGATCTGGCCGGTGCAGCAACTGGCTTCCGCGTGCCACAAAGCTCGGCTCGCTCGCAGAACCAACCGTCCGACTCGTCGCCAATTGCACAAGCTCCAGTTTACTCAGTAGCGGAAGGCAGCCGAGAAGTCCTTCGCCGACGCGGAAGAGCATGGCGAGCAGAGCGATCGTGGGATCAACTGCCTTGACCAAGCGGTACAAGGTAACAGACAGCACGAGAGCGCAAACGATCTGCAACAAGTCCAGGAGGACAGTGACGCGGGCTGTTCCCATCATGCGAGCAAGCGCGGAAAGCGTTTGTGGAATATCAGCTCCGGCGGTCGCCTTGTCGAAAAGTATGCTGCTTGACATTGCGAACACGATGTAGCTGAGGTAGGAGATCCCCGCCAGTCTTGCTTCTGCACGTTGAGTCACGGCGCGTCCTTTCCAGATTGCGCTGAAGTAAATACACCGCCGCCTGCACGAGGCTGCCTAAAGCAGATACGGGCACAACTCACGGCGTGTTCCACAATCTATTACGCGCGAGTACGAATGATATCGGAGGAGAAGCAGTTTATAGTTCGAGGCGGGAGTCGTCGATGGCGAGGCGAACGTTGCCATCCGATTTTTGCAGGCGCCGCACGGCATCCATCTTATCGACACCAGCCTTGAGCATCACGACCGCAATGGGAATAGATTTACCCGCCGCCTTGATGGTGCGAATGGCTGTTTCGCGGTCGATTCCACAAAGCTGCATGAGCACGCGGATGCCGCGCTCTACCAGCTTGGCGTTCTTCATGTGTACGTTGACCATCAGGTTGTCATACACATAGCCGAGCCGTGTCATCGCGGCTGTGGTGATCATGTTCAGAATCATCTTCTGGGCAGAAGACGCTTTCATGCGCGTGGAACCAGAAACAACTTCGGGGCCGACTTCCGCGCAGATCGTGACATCCGCGACCTGAGATAAATCCGAGTTGGGATTGCAGGTGATTGCCGCAGTCTTTGCGCCGCGGGAGCGAGCATATTCCGTGGCTCCGACGACGTAGGGTGTGCGTCCTGAAGCAGAAACACCGATCACGATGTCCTTGCGTGTGGGACGACGACGGGCGATGTCGCGCTGGCCTAGTTCGGGCGAATCTTCATTGACGTCGGAAGCACTGGCGAGCGCTTTGGGTCCGCCCGCCATGATGTATTGCACCTGCGAAGGCGCGGTCGAGAACGTTGGTGGGCATTCCGACGCGTCAAGCGCTGCGATACGGCCCGACGAGCCTGCGCCAACGTAGATCAGTCGGCCTCCATCACGGAGACATCTCGCTACGGTGTCGATGACGGCAGCCACCTCAGGAAGCGCCTTCTTAACTGCGTTCGCTACCTTCGCGTCTTCCTGATTGATGATGCGCGCCATATCGATCGCAGATTTTGTATCGAGACCGGCGGATGCCTCGTTCATCTTTTCGGTGGTGAGAGTCTGCAGGTCGGGAGAGGTGCGCTGAATCTTCTCTGTCGGCGCCGGCATAGGTGAGGTTGCCATAAGTTCTCGTAGATTCTAGACCCACCCGCAGGCGAATCCTAACCGCGCCTCCTAAGCCCTGAAAGAGCAACACTTTGAACGCTTCTGTAACAGTATAAGATGCGCTGCAAGAGGTGTGTATGTCGCGCAATCGTTTGCAGAACCTGCTCTTAGTTTGCGTCTATGTACTGTTCGTGTTCCGTGGGCTGTGCATGGATGATTCTGACGGCTGTGCACACGCGCAAACCCGTCAGGCCGCCGCCGTGACCGCCGCCCCTTCGGGTACAGCGTTGCAGACGAAGGTGAATGAAATTATCGCTGCCCATCATGGCAAGGTAGCGCTGTATGCCGTGCAACTCAATAGTGGGGAAACGTTTCGAGTAGACGCTGACAAGTTGGTCCAAACTGCTTCTGACATCAAACTGGCAATCCTGTATGAGGCTATGGTGCAGGTGCGCGAAGGCAGGGCCCGCTGGGACGAGAAGCTTGTACTGCCGCCAGGCGAGGCGGTAAATGGCTCCGGCATTCTGTTGTTTTTTGACGCGCCTCTTCACCTGACATTGAAAGACGTGTTGACGTTCATGGTGATCGTGAGCGACAACACCGCGACGAATATGGCTATCGACCGGTTTGGTGTGGATGCCGTTAATGCACGCATGATTTCGCTGGGACTCACGAACACGCACCTCTACAAAAAAGTGATGAAGCCGGCAACCGGGCCTATGCCGGCCGACCAGCCAAAGTTCGGTCTCGGGAAAACGACGCCTTACGAGATGGGGACGCTCATGGCGCGGATCGGGCGTTGCGATCTGCACGCATCCGCGCCACGCACCACGCCTACACCGCCGACCTCGGAAGATGGGTTCGCAAAGCCGGATCAACAAGACCTCGCAGTGTGCGAGGTTGGCTTGAAGATGCTGCGGAACCAGTTTTATCGCGAGACGATCCCGCGTTACCTGGAAACCGTCGATTCAAGCGAGAGCGGCACAGCCATTGCGAGTAAAACGGGAAGCCTGAACGCGGTGCGCAATGACGTGGCGATTGTTGCTGGAAAGAGCGGGCCGATCGTGCTGTCGATTTTTACCTACGACAACATAGATCACGGTTGGACGGTCGATAACGAAGGCGAAGTTACGATTGCAAAGCTGGCAAAGGCGATTGTGAACGCATGGTCTCCGCAGGGGATTGATGGAAGAACATTGGTGCCCGGCTTAGCTCTGGCAAAGGAGAGCATTACGCCTGGCAGTCCGGATCGACCATGACCAGGACTGCACCAAAGTTCCAGGCATATCGTCTATAACATCAGCAGGAGTTGGACTGTTGCCGCACTTGCCCGATCATTTGAGACACATGACCCCCAAAGAAGATCGCGGTGTGCGGTCGTTGCTTTGGGACCTGCTGATCGCAGGGCTTATCTCGGCGGGCATCATCTTGTTTCTTTATCAGCCGGTGCGGGTGGAAGGAACCAGCATGCTGCCCGTCCTGGAAGATCAGGACCGGCTATTTATCAATAAGCTGGCGTATTCCAGGATTGGGTCATTGATGGGCCAGAACATCCATCGAGGCGACGTTGTTGTGTTCCAGTATCCGCACGATCACACTAAGAGCTATATCAAGCGGGTGATCGCGCTGCCGGGAGACGATCTGCGCATCGATCACGGTCAGGTATGGGTGAACGGCAGAACGCTGAAAGAGCCCTACGTGCCTCTGAAATACGAGGACGACCGATCTGTGCCGGAGGAAGTGATTCCGCAGGGACAGTTCTTCGTGATGGGCGACCATCGGCTGATCTCCAGCGATAGTCGGGATTTTGGGCCAGTGGATCGCGACCTGATCTACGGAAGAGCGGCGTTTGTCTACTGGCCCATGGATCAGGCTGGAGTGGTCAGGTAAGGTTACCCTCTTGTGTCACCAACGTTCGCTGAAGTGGGATAGAGCGCTGCCGCGGGAACGACGATAGTTGGTTCAGACGAAAGACCCTCCCCAAATTCAGTCTTCAAGCCGTTAGAGCTCGCAACCACGAGGCTGGCGGCTTCGTTGTTTTGGCCTGATCGGGCCGAGGCTGAAGCCCGTTGTTTGGTAGATCGGCGTCAGCAAGCGAAAGCTCGCTGCTACTCCTTACTGATACTGGACGATTCTGGCGAAGTCCGTGGGAATGAGGCTTGCGCCTCCGACGAGCGCACCGTCGATTTCTTCCTGCTTCATCAGTGAACCGATGTTTTCGGGCTTTACGGAGCCACCGTACAGAATGCGGGTGCCGTCGGCGATCTGCTGCGTGCAGCAGTGAGCGAGCTCGTGCCGAATGATGCTGTGGGCTTCGGCCGCGATCTCAGGTGAAGCGGTAGAGCCGGTTCCTATCGCCCAAATGGGTTCGTAGGCGATGATCAAGCGACGGGCCTCATTCGAGGAAACGTTGCGTAGGGCGCTGCGGACCTGAGTGCGCAGAGTTTCTTCGGTCTTGCCGTCTTCGCGCTCGCCGAGCAGTTCGCCCACGCAGACGATCGGCGTGATGCCGTGATTGATCGCAGCCTTTAGCTTGAGATTGACGCGCTCATAGGTTTCGTTGAAGTAAAGGCGCTGCTCGGAGTGGCCAAGCAGAACGTGGCGACAACCAATGGAGACAAGCATCGTTGGTGAAGTCTGGCCGGTGTAGGGGCCTTCGTTGAGCCAGTGCATGTTCTGCGCGCCGGCGCGGACGTTGGTGCCCTGCGCTGCGTCGATGACGTAGCCGAGCGAGCTCATGGTCGGGAACAGAATGATTTCGTCGCGCGTGTGACCTTCGACCAGCGGAAGAAAGGCGTCAAGGAAGGCAAGAGACTCCTTGGGCGTCTTGTACATCTTCCAATTGCCGGCGATGACGGGCTTGCGCATGGGGAGGGTCGGCTCCAATAGTAGTAATGGTGTTTGTGGAGATTACGGGCGCGCATTGACTTCTGGCAAGCACCGAGGCATGTTCTTACTTGTCGGTCAGTGCCGCTACGCCAGGCAGCGTCTTGCCTTCGAGGAACTCCAGGCTGGCGCCTCCGCCTGTGGAAATGTGCGAGATTCTGTCGGAGACGCCAGAGTTCTTGATAGCTGCAACAGAGTCGCCGCCGCCGACGATAGCGACCGCGTCTTCATTTTTGGCGAGCGCGCGCGCCACGGCGTTGGTCCCCTTTGCAAATGGCGCAAGTTCGGCAACGCCCATCGGCCCGTTCCAGACGACAGTAGCTGCATCTGCGATTTCAGATGCAAAGAGCTTGATGGTTTCTGGACCAATGTCGAGCGCCATCTTGTCGGATGGGAACGATTCCTTGCCGGTAAAGATCTGCGTTCTTGCGTCGGCAGCGAACCTGTCGGCAAGAACGTGATCCACAGGAAGCAAGAACTTTACCCCGCGTTCTTCCGCCTTTGCGAGTGCGGCGCGGGCCACCTCAATCTTGTCGGGTTCCGTCAGCGACTTGCCCGTGGCCTGGCCTTGTGCGTTCAGGAACGTGTACGCCATCGCACCGCCGATGAGAAGGGAATCGACTTTGTCGAGAAGAGCGTTGATCACTTCAATCTTGTCGGAGACTTTGGCGCCTCCGATGATCGCGACGAAGGGTCGATTCGGTTCAGTGACGGCTTTGCCTAGATAGTTGAGTTCCTTTTCCATGAGAAGGCCGGCGGCGGAATGTGGAACGAAGTGTGTGATGCCCTCGGTAGACGCGTGCGCGCGATGGGCTGCGCCGAAAGCGTCGTTCACATAGACGTCGCAGAGTGCGGCGAGCTTTTTGGCGAACGCAGGATCGTTGGCTTCTTCCCCTGCGTGAAAGCGCAGGTTTTCCAGCAGCAGGGTCTGACCATTTTCGAGGTTGTTCGAAAGCTCCTGCGCAATCGGACCAACACCGTCCGGGGCGAACGCCACATTTTCACCGTCATCCAGGACATGGTCGAGTAAGGAACGCAGTCGATCGACGATGGGGCGAAGGCTCATCGTCTCGTTCGGTTTGCCTTTGGGCCGTCCCAGATGAGCGGCGAGGATGACGCGGGCTTTGCGCCGCAAGGCGTACTCGATGGTCGGGATGGTTTCGCGAATTCGGGTGTCATCGGTGATCGAGCCGGCCTTAGAGAGCGGAACGTTGAAGTCAACACGAATGAACACACGCTTGCCGGTAAGGTCTAGGTCGCGGATCGAAAGCTTGGGCATTGGGTCGAGGATACCTGACCGGAGTGACGCCCGCCGCAATGTTTGCGCTGCTCAGGCGCACACCGCCACCTTGCACGAATGCGGTGGAGAAGCAAAGCTGGACTGGCGGAAGGTTGTCCGTCCCGAGATTCGCTCTTCTGCCGTTTATGCAAAGATGCAATCGTCGCGGTAGGCTAGCTCTGCTGCTTGTCACGGAGGGCTCTGGTGCGGATTGGTGTGGATCTTGGTGGGACAAAGATTGAGGCGCTGGCTCTGGACGACAGCGGCCACGAGCTGCAGCGCATTCGCGTTTCTACGCCTCGCGGCGATTATGACGGTACGGTCGACGCCATCGCAAAGTTGGTAAGCGATCTCGAAGCGGCAACCGGCAAGCGGGGTACTGTAGGCGTCGGCATTCCGGGAACGGTGGTTGAATCTACTGGCCTGGTGAAGAATGCGAACTCTACATGGATCAACGACAAGCCTTTCCAAGCTGATTTGTGTCAGGCGCTCGCGCGTGAGGTGCGATGCGCAAATGACGCGAACTGCCTTGCTGTAAGCGAGGCAACGGACGGCAGCGTAGCCGGCGTTCCTGTTGTTTTTGCTGTGATCATGGGGACCGGATGCGGTGGAGGAATTGCCTTCCATGGGCGCGTGCACGCGGGCCGTAATGGTATTGCCGGGGAGTGGGGGCACATGCCGTTGCCCTGGGCGAACGCAGACGAATTTCCTGGACCCGCGTGCTATTGCGGTCGTTATGGATGCCTTGAAACGTGGATCTCCGGTACTGGTTTCGAGAAGGATTACACGCGATCCAAGGGCGAGGCGCTTCGCGGCAAGGAGATTGTTGCAAAGGCTCGCACCGGCGACCTGGAGGCGATTGCGTGCTTAGACCGCTTGCAGGACAGGCTCGCGCGCGGTCTAGCAGTGATCGCGAACGTTCTTGATCCGGATGCGATCGTGATCGGCGGCGGTCTTTCGAACATGGATGAGTTGTATATCGGTATTTCCGAACGCATCAGCGGATACGCCTTTGGCGGCAGCATGTACACGCCAGTTCTGAAGGCCAGGCATGGAGATTCCAGTGGCGTGCGCGGGGCCGCATGGCTCTGGCCCGCCACGAGCTGACACTGTTCCTGAAGCCAAAGGCAACGAGACGCATCTGACGATTCATGAACGAACAAAGTAATGCCTCGAAGGACCTCCTCTCCGCCCTGAAGTGTGAGTTAAGTGCGCTGATTCATGGTGGAGGCGCGCATGCGAAGTTTGAAGACGCCGTGGGAGACTTTCCTTCAGAGTTTCGGGGAAAAGTTCTCGGAGGTTTACCTTACTCGGCCTGGCAGATCTTGGAGCACATCCGCATCGCGCAGCATGACATGCTAACGTTCAGCCAAAACACAGATGGCAAATACAAAGAGATGAAGTGGCCGGATGACTATTGGCCAAAAGTGGCGGAGCCGCCAAGCGAAGATGCGTGGGAGAGGTCTGTGAAAGCGGTGGAGCAGGATAGGAAGTCGTTCGAGAAGCTTGTCCAGGATGCTGACGCCGAGGAGCTTGTGAAGCCCTTCGCCTGGGGCAGTGGGCAGACACTGCTGAAGGAAGCGCTACAGGTTGCGGATCATATTGCTTATCATGTTGGTGAGCTGATCGTGCTGAGGCGCCTTCTTGGTGTCTGGGAGAAGTAGCCGCGTGCATCAAAGCCCTAGAGCCTTTTGCCACTGCAACGGATGATCGACAGTCGCGTCGGGGTGCGCTGAGGCGAGCGCGTGAGGCGACAATCCAAAGGAACAGCCAAGCACACGGGTCCCTGCGCGGCGGGCAGTAATGACGTCCACATCCGAATCTCCGATCATCACGACATCCGAGGGATCGATAGGCAGGGCGGTACCGGCGACTTGGTTTGCTTCGGCAATCAGGGCTTGCAGGCCGAGCGGGTCTGGCTTTTTGGTTTGGAACGAGTCGCCGCCGTAGTTCTGGAAGAAGAAGGGCGAGAGTCCGAGGGCGTCGCAGATGCCGCGCGACGGGCCTACAGGCTTATTGGTCAGAACTGCCATGGGCAGCTCAGGATGATCGCTTCGGATGGCATGGAGTGCGTCGAGAACGCCATCATAGGCGCGAGTGTTATCAAGCTTATGCTCGCGGTAGTGCGTGATGAAGAAGTGCAGCGCCTCGCTCAACATTGCCTCGTCTCGCGTGCCGTCAGCAAGACTTCCGGGATAGCTCAAAGCACGCCGGACAAGCATCGCGGCACCGTCGCCGATATAGCTTGCAATCGTTGGATTGGTGAGCGGCGCCTTTCCAAGATGCGTGAGTGTGGCGTTGACGGAGCTGCAGAGGTCGAGCGATGAATCGATCAGGGTTCCGTCGAGATCGAACACGAGCAAGCGCGGCTGATGCATCGGCGTAGTGTAGCGGCAAAGCGGCAGACAACGCAGAGTAGGTACAAGTGGAGGCACCAGGCGCCGGACGCCTAGAGGGCGAAAGTCAGATACTCGTGGGAAAGAAATGATCGCCGGTGATTCGTACACTGGCGGATTCCTTCGACTCTGCTTCTGCATTGTTCGAGCAAGCCAGACCGGGACTCCGGCCGGACTTCGCTCAGTAGGACACGTTAGAGGTTCGACGAAGAGGAAGGGCGCGCAGCTATGCGCGGCCCTTCGCATCGAACAGCAGGTTTCAGCTACGGCCGTCGACTTCGATGTCTCCTGAACCTGTGTGTACTTCGAGCGGCGCACCGCCTCCATTTACAGGCGCCGTCAGGTGATGACGCGAATCCCCGTTGGATAAGGACAAGCCGGGGAAATTGACGCGGATCGAGCCGGAGCCCGTGGATGCCTCCAGGTTGAAGTGCACATCGTTGCTGAGGTGCATGCGGACAGAGCCTGAACCGCTGGTGAGATTGGCTGCGCCCTGCAGACGGCCATTTGCTTCGATATCTCCGGATCCGGTGCGAGCCATCAAGCCGCCGTTGAGACCGTTGATGCGGATGGAGCCCGAGCCGGAACGCGCCTTCACGTCGCCTTGTCCCTCTTGCTGCAACTCAAGATCGCCGGAGCCACTTTGCATTTGCACTGCGCCGTGGATGCCATGGGCGCGCACTGAACCTGAGCCTGTATCTGCGGCGAGGAAGCGGCCTACATGGTCAACTTCGATATCGCCGGAACCGCTGTGCAGGTTCAACGCGACCTCTGCCGGCACTGTGACTTCGTAATCGATGGAGATGCTGTTGAACAAGCTGTGGTCATTACTGTCGCCCACGTGGATGCTGCTGCCATCCTGCGTGATGGGCGGGTTTTCCACGATGCGCTGGATGCGTCCATTCACATCACCGAACGCGCTCCATCCCGCGTGAACGTGTCCGACCACTTTGATTTGGCCGCCGCTGCCCGGAAAAATGCGAACGTTGCCTGAGCCGGTGGAGACATAGAGGTCAGGCTGCGACGGCACGTTGAGCGTGCGCTGAAATGTCGAGTCAGCGAGGGCGGCAGTTGCCGTAAGCAGCAGAGCTGCGGTGGTGAGGATGAGGTGCTTCATGGCGCACTCCTTGATGATGAAACTTGTACTGCGAAGGCGAAGCTTTACGATGTCTGCTGCAGGACCACGGTGTCACCTGGCTTCAGGCCGGAGATCACTTCCACGCGGCTTCCGTTTGAAAGGCCGACCTTGATTGGAACGACACGGTGGCCATCCTTGCCGTGTTCATCAGGCACCCACACGCTGGCGTTGCGATCCTTGTCATAGAGCACAGCCTGCTCCGCGACAGTGGTTACGTTCTTGTGCTCTTCGAGGACGATTTCTGCGTTGGCGGTCATATTCGCTTTTAACTCGCCGCCGGGATTGTCAATCGAAATCTGCACTTCGAATGTGGTGACATTGTCCTTCTCGACACCGAGCGGCGCAATCTTTGTCACGCGCCCGGCGAACGTCTTGTCGCGAAAGCTCTGCACTTTGATGCGCGCGCCCTGGCCCAAATAGACCTTGCCGATGTCGGACTCGTCTACCTTGCCCTTCACGTACACCTCGTGAGTGTCGCCGAGCGTCATGACGAGTGTGGCCGTGCTGCCAAGTACAAGGATGGAGCTGACGGCATCGCCAATCTGTACGTCGCGTGAGAGGACGACGCCATTGATGGGGGATGTGACCGTCGTGTAGGAAAGCTGCTCTTCGAGCTGCTTGAGCGAAGCCTGCGCCTGTTGTACCTGCGCTTCTGCCTGGCGCAGTTTTGCATTGTCAACGGCGATCTGGGAAACGGCACGATCTCGCATGTTCGCTGACGCACGATATTGCTGCTCTGTGGTGTCGACTGCCTGCTGGGAGACTACGCCGACCCTCTGCATTTCAAGAGCGCGTTGGTACGTATGCTCCAGCATCGGCAGATCGGGGGCTTGCGCGGCGACTTTGTCATAAGCGACGGCTGCAGCAGCGGAGCGGGCGTTTGATTCGGCGGCGGAGAGCTGCGCTTTCTGCGCGGCAACCTGATCCAAGATTTCTTGTTGATCGAGCTGGGCGAGCACTTCACCCTGATGCACAGGGCGATTGATGTCGGTGTCGAGCCGCGTGACGATACCGCTGGCCTTGGACTTCACTTCTACTTCCGTGATCGGCTGCACCTTGCCGGTAGCTACGACGGACTTCGCCACATCGCCCGTTTCGACTTTGCTGAGCTGTGTCGGATCGATCTTGGGTGCGGCGTTTAGAACGCGAAGGCCCCACGTAGCTGCGCCCGTCAGTATCACCAGAACGACAGCGAGCCCAATCCAGAGGCGTTTGCGGGATTTGCCGGGCTTACGAAGCGACATCGGTTATTCCTCCAGAGCAGCAACAACAAGACAACTAGAGACCAATACGCAGAAAGTTTTCTCTCGGTTCCGTTGCAATGACACAGATCTGCTCCCGCGCAGGATCTCGGACGGATCGAAGAAGCAGATTTCCTTCGGGACTGACAACCAAAAAGCGAAGGGATGTTAGGCGTATTTTCTGAGAACGCCCAAAACCTTGCCCTGGATATTGACATTTGCGGCAGGCGCGTAGATGGGCGCCATCTCCGTGTTGGACGGTTGCAGGCGGATCAGATTGCCTTCCTTGTAGAAGCGCTTCAGGGTGGCGTCGGAACCATCAATAAGCGCCACAATGATTTCGCCCTCGCGGGCCGTGCGGGTGCGCTCCACCAGAACGTAGTCCCCGGAGACGATATGTTCGTCGCGCATGGAGTCTCCGCGAACCTCCAGTGCGTAGACCTCGCGATTGCCGATGATGTCGCCAAGGGAAATTGACTCGGCGGTCTCGATCGCTTCAACCGGTTTGCCTGCGGCGATCCTGCCAAGCAGCGGAAGCCGTTCGAAGCCCTTCTTAGAGGCGCGCGCCGGCAGAACGTCGATGGAGCGGCTGCGATTATGCGCGCGTTGCAGCAAGCCTTTGTTTTGAAGATTGGTCACATGCTTGTGCACGGTAGCAAGTGAGTTCAGGCCGAGCCCAGCAGCGATTTCTTCATAAGAAGGCGAGTAGCCATTCCTTGTGGTGAAGCTCGAAAGAAAGTCGAGGACCTCTTTTTGCCGCCGCGTAATCGCCATGCTCGTTAGCATAGCGAATAAAAAGCGAACCATGCAAGTTTGAAGCAGCAGCGGAATCAACTTCAATACTCCAATGGAGCGAAGTAGTCTTGTAGCGAAGGTAAAAGGAGGACGGTTTGGGAGATTGGATTCAACTGAACACAGCGGACGGCAAAGAGCTATCCGCATACGCAGCAGAGCCGGACGGCAAGCCGCTTGGCGGTCTCGTCATCATTCAAGAAATTTTCGGAGTGAACAAGTCCATCCGTGAAGTGGTTGATAGCTACGCAACGGAAGGCTTCGTGGCGATCGCGCCTGCGCTGTTTGATCGCATTGAAAAGGGCATCGAGCTGGGTTACGGGCCGGAGGATATGCAGAAAGCGTTTCAGCTTTATCCACGGCTCAATCCAGACCACTCGTTGATCGATGTGGCTGCGGCCTTCCAGTATGTCGCCGCGAAAGAAGAAAAGAACGCTGTCCTTGGTTTCTGCTATGGCGGACTCTTGAGCTGGCTCTCAGCAACGCGCGGCAAGCAGCATGGGATGGAACCGACCTGCTGCGTAGGATATTATGCGGGCGGTGTCGGGAAAGTGGCGACAGAAGAGCCAACGTGCCCGGTGATGCTGCACTTCGGAGCGGATGACGACCACATCGGCAAGGATCAGGTAGATGCGGTACGCAGTGCACACCCAGATGTGCAGATCTTCACCTATGACGGCGCGGGACACGCGTTTGCTAACGCGCAACGTTCGAGCTTTGAGCCTGAGGCGGCAAAGCTGGCGCGCGAGCGCTCTTTGGCGTTTCTGAAGCAGCATCTCGGCTCGTAAGGCAAAGTTGAAACTGCACGCCAGCAGCCGTTTCCGCGCTGCTGGCGTGTTATTTTTAATGGAGACACTGAGAGAAGTGACTAGAGCATAGAGAAACAGGAGCAAGAAACTGCCGTGCTGGCACCCGCAAAGAAAACCGACATTATCACCAAATTTCGCACACACGATTCGGACACTGGAAGTCCGGAAGTGCAGATTGCGATCCTCAGCGAACGCATTGGCGAGCTGACTGAACACTTCAAAACCCACAAGAAGGATCATGGCTCCCGCCGTGGTCTGTTGATGCTTGTATCGAAGCGTCGCGGCCTTCTGGATTACCTTAAGAAGACCGACTCGGACCGCTATCGCGAAGTCATTGGCAAGCTGGGAATTCGCAAATAGAGAACCATTAGCCGGCACCGCTTTGGCACACAGGCGGTCGTCAGGAGTGTATCGAGTTTGACCCTACCAACCGAGAGGGACCGGACGGGAGCTGTTCGAGAAGTTCCCACCTGCCTGGGAACCGTAGAACTCTCTAGCGTTCGCGACCATTCTCCAAGGTTGGCAGTTCTACTCGCTGACTCCCACTCCATGCAGGCCCCGACCGCGAACACTGCGGCGGGGCTTTTGCTTTAGCGCGACTTCGCGCCACAAATCTTAGAGACAAACAGAGAAGAACGAAGAGGAAAACAATATGAAGCAAGACGTAACTGTTGAGCTTGCAGGTGGCAAGCACATCAAATTTGAAACAGGCAGGATCGCCAAGCAGGCATCCGGCGCCGCGTTTACCACGAGCGGCGATAACGCCGTGCTCGCAACGGCAGTAGCCTCGCCGGACCCCAAAGAAGGCATCGACTTTTTCCCGCTGACCGTGGAGTATCGCGAGTTTACCTATGCAGGTGGCCGCATCCCTGGTGGATTCATCAAACGTGAAGGCCGTCCGAGTGAGAAGGAAATTCTCACCAGCCGCCAGATCGATCGCCCGATCCGCCCGCTGTTCCCGGAAGCGTTCCGCAACGAGACGCAGGTGGTCGCCTTTGTGTATTCGGCTGACAAGGAAAACGACCCGGACGTGCTCGGCATCAATGGCGCGAGCTGCGCGCTGGCCCTGAGCGACATTCCATTCCACGGCCCTGTGGGCGCGGTGCGGGTCGGCTACATCGAAGGCCAGTACATCGTGAATCCGACCTACACCGAGCGCTTGAGCAGCCTGCTCAACATCATGGTCGTGGGCACCAAAGACGGCATCGTGATGGTGGAGTCTGGTGCGAAGGAAGTTGAAGAAGAAGTGGTCGTCGGCGCGATTGAGTTTGCGCACGAAGAGATCAAAAAGATCTGCGCCGGTATCGAAGAGCTTGTGAGTAAGGCTGGCAAGCCGAAGCGCAAGGTTGCGGAACTCGAAAACGATACGGAGTACGCGGGTGCGTTGAAGGCGAAGGTTGGCGAGAAGCTGGCCGATGCGCTAAATACGAAGAAATATCCGAAGTTCGAAAGCTATGCCAAGGTCAAGGAGATCAAGGACGAGCTGAAGAAGGAATTGCCGGAAGGCGATCCATCTGCAGCGAAGAAGCTCTCGAAATACCTCGAAGCTCTGCGCGAAAGCATCTTCCGCGAGCAGGTCCTGAATGACCGCATTCGCCCGGATCATCGCGCTTTTGACGAGATTCGTGAGATCACGATCGAGACCGGCGTTCTGCCCCGTGTACATGGCTCGGCGCTGTTCACGCGCGGTGAAACTCAGGCCCTTGTGAGCGCGACGCTCGGCACGACGGACGACGCACAGCGCATGGAAAGCTACGAAGGAGAACAAAAGCGCAAGTTTATGCTGCATTACAACTTTCCCCCATTCTCGGTGGGTGAGGTTGGCCGCATGACCGGCGTAGGCCGTCGCGAGATTGGGCACGGTGCTCTGGCGTGGCGCGCGATTGAAGCCGTGCTTCCTGGTGAGGATGAGTCGCCGTACACCCTGCGCGTGGTGTCGGACATTCTTGAGTCAAATGGATCGTCGTCGATGGCGACGGTTTGCGGCGCATCGCTTTCGCTGATGGCTGCAGGTATCCCGCTGAAGGGTGCGGTTGCGGGCGTCGCAATGGGTCTTGTGAAGGAAGGCGATAAGTATGCGATTCTGAGCGACATCGCAGGCGCGGAAGATCATTATGGCGATATGGACTTCAAGGTAGCCGGAACGCGCAAAGGCATTACCGCGTTGCAGATGGACATCAAGATCATGGGCATTACGCCGCAGCTGATGCGTGAGGCGATGGCGCAGGCGCGTGAAGGCCGCATGTTCCTGTTGGACAAAATGGATGCCGTCATCTCCGGTGCAAGCGAGGAGAAGTCCAAGTTTGCTCCACGCATCCACACCATCCAGATTCCTACGGACAAAATCCGCGATTTGATCGGACCGGGCGGTAAGGTGATTCGCGGCATCATCGACGCCACCGGTGTGAAGATCGATGTCGACGATACCGGTCGCGTAAACGTGGCGTCGAGCGATCAGGAAGGCCTTGCCAAGGCGATCCAGATGATCAGCGATCTAACCGCTGTGCCTGAGATTGGAAAGACGTACCTCGGCAAGGTTGTTCGTCTTGCTGAGTTCGGCGCCTTTGTTGAAATCTTCCCGGGCACTGACGGTCTCCTGCATGTTTCCGAAATCGCAGAACATCGCGTGAAGGAAGTGAAGGACGAACTTCGTGAAGGCGATCAGGTTCTGGTGAAGGTGCTTGCGATCGAAGGCAATCGCATCAAGCTTTCTCGCAAGGCCGTTCTGAAAGAGCAGCGCGCAAAGCTCGGTCTGCCTGATCCAGCGCAGGAGAATGAAGGCCAGGGTGGCGGTGGACGTCGCGAGCGTGATGAACGCAAGCCTCGCGAAAGCAATTCCGAGCCCCCGAGCCACAAGGACACGATCACCATCGAGGGCGGGGATGACTTCGACGAGGATGATGACGATGAGCTTGACGGTGATGAGGAAGAGGGCGATGAAGAGACGGTGAGCGAGGGCTCAGATCCGGCTTCACCGCAGACAGCAGGAGCCAATGGCTCTCCGGCAGGCAATCGTCCTGCTGGTCAGCGCCGTCGTCGCCGCCGTGGTGGCCGCCGTCTGGGAGCGGCCGGCAACAATGGCGGTGGACAAAACTCCGGCGGCGCCGGCAACAGCTAACAGCACACGTGAGTGGGAAGTGAAGCCGCGATGTTTCGCGGCTTCACCCTTTTGGGTATGGGTAATCACAGTGAATAGGGCTGCCATTCACGACTTCGTGAGGAGATGGTGGGCATTCACTCTGCTTTGCATCGCATCTTTCGTGCGCTTCGCGCTGCTTGACAGCGGTCCGCAGCTTACGCCGACCCCCGCTTCCTTAGCCGCTGCGAGTAGCGCGCTCTGCGTCACATGTGTGATCTTCCTGTTGGCACGTCGTCGAGCGGTACCGCATAAGTCCGCGGTCGCGAAGCCGATGATCGCCGGAGTCCTCCTCATCTGCGGACCGGAGATCGCACTTCTGCTCCGGGCGGACGATTTGGCAGGAAGCGATCTGTTTCTTACGGGCAGCCTGGTTCCGGTTGTTGTCGCAATCGCCGCCGCGGCGCGCAGCCGCAGCGGTGGTCTGTCAGGGCTGACGCTCTGGGCGGGGATAGCCGCGTCCGCCGCATTGCTGCTGCTGTTTACCGAGCCGCGAATTCACTTCCTTCATCAGGGGGCTGTGCTGATTCTGCTCCCGGTGCTGACGGGCACGGGTGCCGTGCTACTTTCTGAGGCTGCAAGCGAAGCCAACGAATGGTGGGGATCATGCTCACTGGCCGGCGTGAGCCTCGTCTTTCTGCTGTTCGTCGCCTTCCATCATCCTTCTGACCCGTTTCCGTGGTTCGCGTTCACTCTGGATCTGGTCGTGACTTCCTGCACTCTGCTTTCAGTGAGTCATATTGGAGAGGTGAGGTACTCGAGCTACTTTGTCCTACTGCCACTTCTTCTGTCGCTATATGGGCTCGCGCTTCTGCGTCCAGCTCTCAACATGCGCAGCGTTCTTGGGTTGCTGATGCTTCTCATGAGTGCAGTCGTTTTGCTGCGTGCCAAAGGCGGCGAAACTCGGCCAACCTCTTTTCGCCTGCTCGAGTAGGAAAACGGGACTTTTCCGGGGCGCTTGAGCGAGTAAACTGCGTTAAATGGCTGCGTCGATGTACATCGTTGTCGAGGGGGAAGATCCCGGCTACGACATCTATGTGAATGGCAGGGCCCTCGCGCGTTACGAAAACGCGGTGGAACGACTGGCGCTCGATCTTGGTGTCAAGCCACTGATCGAATTCTTCTCAGCAGACCAAGCCTCCATGTCGTTGCTGATCGAAGAGGGTGCGGGCAATCCGGAACTGATGAAGCATTTGCCGCCGGCGCAGTGGTATCGCGCGGAAGATGGCGTACGGACAGTGGCCGCCCTGGTGGATGCGCTCACGCACGATCCGCAACAGCTTGGCAGCGAAGGGTATGCGGTGCTGCAGGAACTGCGCGAGTATGAGACGGTGCTACGGAAGACGGTGGACCGGGGACTGCGCTGGCATCTAGCGGTTAGCTGGCGCTAGTGCACGGTGAGGCCGCCGTCCAGGTCGACCACGAGTGCGCCATCCTGCACCAGCATGGAGTGGATCTTCAGATTGTCCAGCTTGAGCTCGTAGCCTGTCGTCTGCGTCGAGCCGGAAAGGAGCTGCTTTACCAGGTCTGCCGCATTGATCTTCATCTGTTGCGGCAGCTTGCGACTGAGGAATGGTACGAGGAAGAAGTTGAGCTCTTTCGATTCGCTTAGTCGCTCGACCCGAGCGTCGCGAAATCCGATGCTCTCGCCTTCGGCATCAGGGACTACGGAAACGTCTGCCTCAGGGCTGAGGCCGAGACCGATGCAGGCACCTACCATGCCTGTGCCGAGCTTCGCGTGGGTCTTGACGTGGACAACAACGCGATCGGCAGCGAAGCTGACCTTCGGGTCTTCCGCGTAGACAAAGCAGGCGGAGCTGCTGTTTCCGCGAATGTAATAGCGGCCCTTGTCGCCGGTGAAGAGCTGCTTCTGCAGCGTGCGCTCAAGCGCTTCCGAGGAGACCTTGATCTCGAGCGCGTCCGCGGCAGCGCCGGATAGAAGCAGGAGCGTGATCGCTAGCAGAGCGTTGCGGACTGTTGCTTTCATCGGCATACCAGGCGGACAACCCCTCCCCATACTTTTAGCCCCAAAGTCTTCCAAACAGGGGTCTTAGGTCCCAACCAAGTACCATACCGGGTACCTTGAGCGGCCCCACAAAGCAAAAGCCCAGCGCTTGCGCCGGGCTTTCTATTTCTCTATTTCTAGTATAGCAAATTCGACCTAATTTGATGCCATTGGCTGCGGGGCGCTGGCCGGAGGCGTGGTCTGGTTTGGGCCAAGACCGAGTTTAATGAGCGCGCGGGAGTCAGGCGTCACCTTCGTTTGCCAGCCATTGTCGCTCTGCATTTTCTGCATGGCGGCCACGCTATCAGAGTCCCAATGGCCGGTGGGCTGGCCGGAAAGATATCCCTGCTTGATGAGGGCCGACTGGATTGCGGTCGCGCGCTCGGTGTCCATCCCTGCCGGAGCTTCGTGGTGCACGGCAGCTGTCGTGTGCCGGCTCCTCGCGGACGCATGATGCGTGCTATGGGCGGACGCGTGTCGCGGGCGGGCAAAGGCGGTGCATGGAAGGCCGAGAAGGAGGAGACCGGTCGCAATCAAGCGAGGGGAATATTGCATCGTCAGAGAAGTCCTGAGATTGATATCGCGCTCGGTACCAAAGTACCGTTCCGAAGGAAAGGCTACCGCAGGGCGGGTCGTGGCTGCAACTGGACGGGCTCGTCAATAAGGAACGAGGGTCCAAGCATTGCCCAGGTGAGACATCACTACCCCGCTCATGGCGATACGACCGTCATCGTCGGACACCGGCGAAAGACTTTGCTCGCTATCAAACGCCGATGTGGCGATGCCGGGGCTGAAGCCCCTTTTCCGATGCGGCAGTCAGCAAGCTAAGCTCGCTGTTACTCCTCGTTCTTCCCCGCTGAGCAGGTGGGTTGCGCGGGTATTCAGCGGGCCGAGCGGCTTCTACTCCTCGTTGCTGCTTGAGCAACAAGAAAAGGCGGCGCTGAAGCAGTGTTCAGCGCCGCTTGATGCGAGGGGGAGCGACAGCTACGGCAGCGTGCCGCCAACATACGACTGTCCAGCGCTCGCGGGCCCGTTAGCATAGTGGATCACGAAGACTACGTCCGTTCCTGGTTTCAAGCCGGCAACGACGCTGCGGTAGCTATTCTCATCCACGACCCGTTGACGGTTGATCTCGGTGATCACCGCGCCCTGGCCCAAGCCAATTTCGTCAGCAAAGGAACCCGGGCGAACGCTGGTGACAGTGACGCCGCCACTAATGCCGAGTTTTTTCGCCACCGCCGGCGTTGTTGCCTGCACTTTGATGCCGAGTTTGTTTTGGCCGGAATCTACGTCTTCCGGCGTATCGTTGTCCCCGCCGTTTGCCGCCATGTCGCTGAACAACTTGGCGCGGTCTGCGATGCCTACGCTCGCGGACATTGGCTTGCCGCCACGCATGTAGGTCAACGTGACCGATGAACCGGGGCGCTTGGCCGAGATGATGGCGACGAGGTCGTCGCCGTCCTTCACTGAGGTGCCATTGACGGAGGTGATGATGTCGCCGGGCTGCAGGCCAGCTTTGGAAGCTGGACCGTTTGGCGTCACCTGTCCGACAAGCACGCCACCGGTACTGGCGAAGCCATAGACGCGGCCCACTGCTGAGGACTGTGCGGCCTGGAACTGGATACCGATTGAGCCGCGCGTAACCTTATGATCCGGGCTGATGAGCATGTTGTAGACGTTTGCCAGCGTGTTCGATGGCATGGCAAAGCCAACACCCTGTGAACCCATCGACTGCGTGTAGATTGCCGTATTCATGCCGATGACCTGGCCGGAGAGATCAACAAGCGGACCGCCCGAGTTACCGGGGTTGATGGCGGCATCGGTCTGGATGAACTTCTGAAACTGATTGGTGGCTACACCGCCGGGGCCGGGGCCCTCATCGATGGAGCGGTTCTTCGCAGAAACAATACCGGCGGAGACAGTCTGCGAGAGACCGAACGGGCTGCCGATGGCCAATACCCAGTCGCCGACCTGTGCACCGTCAGAGTTCCCGAGCTTGATGGTTGGCAGGGGCTGGTTGGCGTCAATCTTGATGACGGCGATGTCGGTTTCCTTGTCGGTGCCGATGACGGTAGCGCGACGTCCCTGATCGCCGGGGCCGCCTTCTGGATCGGTAGAGAGCTTCACGTAGATGTGATCAGCCTTATCCACGACGTGATTGTTCGTGATGATGTAGCCGCGGGGATCGACAATAAATCCGGAGCCGAGTGCGCGGCGCGGGCCGGGACCACCACCGTCTTCGTCATCGCCGCCTCCACCCTGGCTGCCCTGACCGCCAAAGAAGCGGTTGAAGAAGTCCTGCATGTCGCCCTGATCGCCGCCATTGCCTTGGCCACGATGGCCCTTGGGAACAGCAGACTCTTTCGGGAGCGATTCGGTGTTGATGTTGACGACGGCTGGACCAACCTGCTTCACAATCGCCGAAAAGCCATTGGAGAGATTCGCGGGCGACGGAATTACAAGCGGGCGAGCATCGCTCGAGTCGACACGCTGCTGTTCCTTGCCGCTGACCTTACCCGTAACAACAGAGCCAGCCAGAATACCGGCGCTCAGTGCGCCTAAAACGAGAAAAGTAGTTGAAAGGCGAGCCGCGCGGAGTTTCTGACCGAGGCCGCGTCCGGGCAAATTGGATGAATCCATCATTCCGTCTTTTCCTTCTATGGGTGCTGACCGCGCTCCGAGTTTGGGCAGCGGATCTTCCTATGTGAATCAATACACCAACATCATTAGACGCAATTTTGCGGCAAAAGTCTTCCGATGCGTGGGCCTGGTGAACGGTTGGGATCCGTACCGCTACAAGGGAAGCAGATTCCTTCGCTACGCCGCGGAATGACAAAAGAGGGCTTGCGTGCGGAGACAAATGAGAAGGCTCTGCCCGCAGAGCGACAACCAAGCAGACGACAACCAAGAGGCTCGCGCTGCGGACGACAAGCAAGAAGGTTGAACTGCGGCATGCGCAAGGGCTAGTAGGCTGGCGGACCGTCTGTCCATGTGTCGCCGCTCTTGTGCTTTCCGATGGCTTCCATGGCGCGAAGCCGAGCGCGCTCAAACTGGGCCTTGCACGCGTCGGTGCTGACGCCGTTTGTGGCTTGCAACCTGCACGCTGAAAGCTGGGAGACCATGTCGGTGATGGTCACGGCAACTTCCTTTTCGCGGTCGTCTTCGACCATCGCTTTCAGCGTCGCTCTTGCCGTGTCGACCTGCTTCATCTGCGCGTCGGAAACAGCGAGATCGGCTTTCAGGTCAACGCGTGAGGCGTTGTCGATGACGGTTTCCGCCGCAACAACGAAGGTGTTGCGCATGGGAGTATGTGTTCCCTGGGGTACTTGCGACCCGGCAGAGAACAGGGCCAGCATCGCAGTAAGTGCGAGGGTAATCGTCATCACTCCTCCTTCGGCAAAGATGGTTGATAAGGGATGGCCGAGTCGTTCTTGCGGCTAGGTCGCCTTACGCTGGAACGCAGCCTTTTTCGTGAACGAGCCTTTTGCTTTGAAGCCGGAGTTTGAAACGCCGTCTACGGGTTTTGCTCCGGAGGCTGTTTTCGCCATTTTCTCGCGGAGCGCCTGGAGCTTCTGTTCCTTAGGGCTCAAGCCTGTTTTACGTACTTGTGTTGGCTTCGGTGTTTCGTCGCTCATGCAGGGATTTTCTCACGTCGAGACGGGCCCGCGCACGGAAGGGATTGCGCATTCTTGTTCGCCGGGAGTAGTGTGGTGGCCCGCAAATTTTGCGGAGTGTCAGGAGGCTGCGAATGGGCGCCAACGTAACTCCAGCTAAGATCGTCGAACCGCAATCTAAGATGAATGCGTCAGCACAGGTGAAACCCGGGATGACAGCAATGGCAGCGCCGCTGTTTGGCGACATCGCGGCGAATACATCCACGCCGATTCCGTCGCTGTCGGGCTGCTAATTTAGCGCAGGCGGTCAGCCTCAGGATAGTTCGCGCCTTCAGCGCTCCATTATTTGAGAGGAACATAGGGCTCCGCCCTATGCTGGTATAGCTCGCACCTTCAGCGCGATCCGATGACGGTCGCGGGCCGTGTTGAATGCGAGTAAGAGATCGATCTGATTGTAAGACCAAGTTCCTTCAGGAAAGCGGGCAGAGGTTGGTTCGTTTCCCAGCCGCTTGGCCGCTCAAGGATGGCCATCCTCAAAATCGCAGGGCCATCGTATCCCGCTTCAAGCGCATTCTGTGCCACGGAAGGCAAGCGCTCCGGAGGAATGCGATCTAGTGAGATTTCAGCTTGCAGCTTCCGAAGATCGAAGCTCATACCAACTTCCTGAATGGAAAACTAAAGGCTTTTTGTGGTGAGGAATTGGATCAAGTCCTTCACACGGCTGGAGTATCCCCACTCGTTGTCGTACCAGGAGATCACTTTCCCGGTGTTGCCGACGACTTTGGTGAGCTTGGAGTCGACAATCGAAGACAGGGGATTGCCCTTGAAGTCGGAGCTGACGAGTTCTTCTGTGGTGTAGCCGAGAATGCCTTTGAGGGGGCCTTCCGAGGCGGCTTTGAGCGCGGCGTTGATGCTCTTTGCGTCGATGGGCTTCTCGGCGACGAAGGTCAAATCGACCACGGAGACGTTTGGTGTCGGCACTCGGATGGCGAAGCCGTCGAGCTTGCCGTCCATCTCCGGAATGACGAGCTTCAGGGCCTTGGCTGCGCCGGTGGAGCTGGGAATCATGCTGAGAGCGGCAGCTCGTGCGCGGCGGAGGTCTTTGTGAGGGGCGTCGAGCACGACCTGATCGTTGGTGTAGGAGTGGATCGTCGTCATGATGCCGCTCTGAATCGTGAATGCCTCGTGGAGCACTTTGACAACAGGCGCAAGGCAGTTGGTGGTGCAGCTCGCGTTTGAAATGATGTGGTGTCTTGCGGGGTCGTACTTGGAATCGTTGACGCCGAGCACGACGGTGAGGTCTTCGTTGGTTGCCGGCGCGGAAATGATGACCTTTTTGACGGTCGTGCCAAGGTGAGCCTTCGCTTTGTCGGCATCTGTGAAAAAACCGGTGGACTCGATAACTATTTCGGCACCGACGGAGGCCCAATCGAGCTTCGCTGGGTCGCGTTCCGCGAAGACCTTGATCGCTTTGCCGTCGACGACGACGGAATCTTCCGTGGCCGTGATTTCATTCTTCAGGTTGCCGAGGATAGAGTCGTACTTCAGCAGATGCGCCAACGTGGCCGGCGTGGTGAGGTCGTTCACTGCGACAAATTCGATGTCCGGGTTGCCGAGCGCGGTACGAAATACATTGCGTCCAATACGGCCGAAGCCGTTGATGCCGACCTTAACTGCCATTGCTGAAATTCCCTCTTGGAAGAATGATGTGCGGGTGCGCACGGTGATTCACGCGAACACAGGCTCCAACCCCAGAGGCTATCAAAGGGTCAGATGCGGAGCAAACTTGAGCATGTTTCGTTGCACATCGAGCTGCACCGTTTTTGCTGCACAGGGAACGCGTGTGTTACAACCCAGAGTATGCGCGACTGGATGCGCGAGAAACTCATGAAGAGACGTTCCAAGCGTGGGCCTAACGAGTCCGAGTCCACGGGAAGAATTGGACAGGAATTACCCACGGACCAACCGGCGCCGCTGCGGCCTTCCTATCCGGAACCCGTTGCCCGCTCACTACAACCTGACACGGAACTGACCGCAGAGATGCATGGCTTTGAACCCGGAGAAGCTGTGGGCTCGGACGACGCTGTGCCGGAAACGCCTGTTAGCGTGCCTGAGGGTACGGAAGCCGCGCCGACGATGGTGCATGAAACGCAACCTGAGTCTCTCGGTACACCTCCTGCCGAACCGCAGGCTGTTCCCGCGCGTTCGCCGCGTGGATACGTGGTGCTGACCATCGGGCTGCCGGGCTCCGGCAAGACGACCTGGTACAAGCGCCGGGGCGTAACGCCGCTTTCAAGCGACATGCTGCGAAATATTCTTTTCGATGACATCACCGAGCAGCGGTATCAAGGGCTGGTGTTCAGCACGTTGCGCAGCCTGCTGCGGGCGCGGTTGATTGCGAAGATGCCGTGGAACTATGTGGACGCCACAAATTTGAGTCCGCATGAGCGTCGCCAATGGATCAAGATGGCGAAGAGCTTTGGGTATCAGGTGCAGGCCGTGTTTTTCGACGTGCCGCTTGAGGTGTGTCTCGAACGAAACTCGAAGCGTGATCGCCAGGTGACGGACGAAGTGATGCACAAGATGGCTGAACGGCTAAGGCCGCCCGCCTTCAAAGAGGGCTTCGACAAGATCACCGTTGTACGCGTAAAGGGCGCGACACCGAATGCCGCTGCGCCCGCGCAAGATGCGGCAACGGGCGAGCAGCACGGGCTCGACAGCGCACCAGAGGCCGCAGTCGAAGGCTAACCACAGCATTTAGGAACGCGCATGGCCGCCCGGGAAGTGAAGTTCGCAGATGTGAGCTTTACGCTGCCGGACGGCCGTTCGCTTTTGCAGAACATCTCGTTGCAGGTTGCGGCGGGAACGACGACGGCGTTGCTTGGTCGCAGCGGCTCCGGCAAGACCACGCTGATGCGCACCGTGAACGGGCTGGTGCGACCCACTGCGGGGCGCGTGCTGGTTGGCGACGAAGAAGTTGGCCGCAGTGAGCTGCTGGCGCTGCGTCGCGGAATTGGTTACGTGATCCAGGAAACCGGGCTGTTTCCGCATATGAGCGTCGAGCGGAACATCGGCATGTCGCTGGAGTTAGGCGATAAGCCGAAGGCGGAGATCGCCAAGCGAGCGGCGGAGATGCTGGCGCTGGTTGGACTGCCTGCGGATATGGGCAAGCGGTACCCGTGGCAACTAAGCGGCGGTCAACGGCAGCGTGTCGGTCTGGCGCGAGCGCTGGCGGGTGAGCCTTCGGTGCTGCTGATGGACGAGCCGTTTGGTGCGCTCGATCCGTTGACCCGTGCGGAGATGCAGACGATGCTGCGGGATTTGTTGAGGCGCGTGGGGAAGACGACGCTGATTGTCACGCATGATCTGGAAGAGGCGCTGTATCTCGCCGACCGCATCGTGCTGCTGGAAGCCGGGTCTGTTGTGGCCGATCTGGCGAAGGACGAGGTTCGGGCCTCGGCCAATCCTGCGGTGAAGGCGTATGTTGCGGCGACGAAGCGCGAGGACGCAGCGTGAGTGAGTTTCTGCGACATCACGGGTCTGAGATCGCGCGGCTGACGTTTGAGCACGTATGGTTGACGGCAAGCGCAATGCTGTTCGCGATGGCGATTGGGCTGCCGTTGGGGATTGTTCTGACCCGGAAGCGGTTTCTTGCGAAGCCGGTGCTTGCCGTGGCGAATATTCTGCAGACGATTCCGAGTCTTGCGCTCTTTGGGCTGCTGCTGCCGGTGCCGTGGCTCGGTGAGCGGGCGGCGCGGTTGGCGATTGTGGCGCTGATTGGATATGCGTTGTTACCCATTGTGCGGAATACCTATGCGGGCATTGGAAACGTGGATGCTGCGTTGATCGATGTGGCAAACGCGCTGGGAATGACGTCGATGCAGAGATTGCGCAAGGTGGAACTGCCGCTAGCGGCGAGCGTGATTCTCGCGGGCTTAAGGACGGCGACGGTGACTTGCGTGGGCGTGGCGACGATTGCAGCGGCGATTGGTGTGGGCGGACTGGGCGAGTTGATTTTTCGCGGCGTGGCGAGCGTGGACAACGGGCTGGTTCTGGCGGGCGCTGTGCCAGCGGCGCTATTGGCGCTTTGCGCTGACGGTCTGCTGGGGTTGCTGGAGAAGCGGCTGACGGTGCGGCGGTGAAGAAG
>CAJCIP010000027.1 GCA_903970445.1 Verrucomicrobia bacterium Tous-C9LFEB
TTTCCGCGAACCAGCCACCAGCGTCCGAAAGCCGCGCCAACGCTCCCGCCACGTTCCACCATGCACCGCGCGCAGCATGCCTGCCAGCATCGGCGCATCGGCATCGCTCGTAGGCTCCAGGTGCCGCATGTTTCCGCCACGCCGCACCAACACGGCCTTTACCGCCGTCATCTCCAGCAGGCCTTCTGCGCCCCGTGTACTTCCATAGCCACTCGCACCGCGGCCACCAAACGGCACACGCGGATCGGCTGTGGGTGCGATGAGGTCGTTGATCAGCACGGTGCCTGCACGCAATAATTTTGCGAAGCCTCTTGCCTGCGGCTCTTCCTCGCGTCCACAGAAAATTGCTGCAGTCAGCGCATACGGACAAGCCGCATAGGCCTCGGGTAACTCGAGCACTGATCTGAGTGCAATGAGCGAAAGCACAGGAGCGAACACGTCCGATCGAGTCACATCCATCTGCGGCGTCGCCTTATCGATCACGATAGGCGCCTGCGCCGCCGCGTTGACGTTGCCACTTACTTCGGCCCCACTTGATCGCGCCTGTGCACACAAGTCCTGCAGTTGTTCCGCAGTTCTGTTGCTAATAGCCACCGGCTGCATCTTTGCGAACTCACGAAGGAGTAGCGGCTTGAGTGCGTCGATCGTGGATTGCTTGGCGAACACGCGACGCGGCGACATGCACACCTGGCCGCCATTCAGGCGCAAGCCGAATGCGATAGCTTTGGCAGTCTTTGCGAGATCGGCGCCCGGCATCACAATCACCGCGTCGGCTCCGGAAAGCTCGACGACCGCGGGCGTTCCTGAATCCGCCAAAGTACGTAGTACCTCGCGTCCAGAAGACGCCGAACCTGTAAACACAACCTTATCCGGCCGCTTCGCCAGCGCTTCATGTGCAGCTTCAACCGAATCGTCCGTAATGCGAAGAGCGCCCTCTGGAAGACCGGCAGCACGCAGGGCATCACCCATAAGACCGGCGACCGCCAGGCCATCTTTGCCCGGCTTCCAGGTGACCGAATTACCCGCGGCGAGCGCTTGTAGCACTTGTGCTCCCGGAAGAAACAGGGGGAAGTTTGCCGGGCCAATGATCAACACATGACCGAGCGGCTCTCGGTAGATCTCAGCTTGCACACCGCCCAGCCAAATCGGTCGACCTGACCGGCCCAGCTTACGTGGCGCAAGAATCCTTGCTGCATTGCGCTCGAGGAATTTGCAGCCGTCCAGCAGCGGCATCAGCTCGCTGACAATCGTGTCGGCTTTGCTGCGCGGCAGATTCGGCGAGATTTCCGCAGCAAAAGCTTCAGCTTGGGCAGCCATGCGATGCCGCGCACCGCGCAGGATGAGCAGCCGTTGGCGAAGCGACACACTCGACCAACTCGCTTCGTTCAGTCGTTCAACGTCCGATGTTTGGTGAAAAGAGCAGATGCCGGCGCAGCTGGAAACCGCGCTACTCGCATCCTGCGCCGGGCTACTCACGAAGCGACCTGCATCAGATCGTCTTCATTGACCTGCGAAGCCGGAGCGTGATTCCACTGCGGTTCCAGGCCGAGGTCCTCGAGCAGCAAGCGCGAGCTGATTCGAGCTGACTCGAAAATTACCGGCAGGCCCGACCCAGGGTGTGTGCCGCCACCCACCAGGTACATGCGCCCTATATCTTCGAAGCGGTTATGCGGCCTGCGGTGCAGCATTTGGCCCAGCGAATGCGCCATGGAGAACGTCGCGCCCTTGTGCAGCGCGAACTCCTGCTGCCAACCAGCAGGTGTAAGCGTGCGCTCTGTACGGATGCGACTACGAACATCCGTGATCCCGATGCGCTCGATCTGCTCCAACGCAAGTTCACGATAGCGCGGCGTCTCCGCTTTCCAATCCACACTCTTGCTTTCGTGCGTTACCGGGAGCAAGACGTAGAGTGTGGAGTGGTCTTTCGGCGCCAGCGTCGGATCTGTCACTGATGCATTCTGCACGTAGAAAGAAGGATCCGCCGAAAGCTGATGCAGGTCCTCAATGTCGTGGAGGTTCTGGCGATAGTTCTTCGACAAATAGATGGTGTGGTGTGAAACGTCATCGTACCGCCCCTCGATGCCGAGATACATCATGAACGTTGAACACGAAAACCGCTTGCTCTCGATGTTCCGGTTCGTCCACTTTCGCCGGTGCTTTTGCGGGACCAGCTTGGTCATGGCCTCCGCAAAGTCTGCATTGACGACTACGGAGTCCGCCTGGATGCGGCGCTTCGCTGTCCGCACACCGACCGCATTTCCGTTCTCGACGAGGACTTCTTCGACCGGCTCTTCGTACGCGATCTCCACGCCCATCTCCTGCGCGAGACGCGCCATCGCCGCTGTGACCGCGCCACATCCGCCGATCGGATGAAAGACTCCGTGCTCGTATTCGAGGAAGGAAAGGATAGAAAACAATGACGGACAGCGGAACGGACTCATGCCCAGATATTTTGATTGAAAACTGAAGCCAAGCCGGATGCGCTCATCCGTAAAGTGTGTGCGCAGGTCACCGTCCAGAGACAGCCAGGGCTTCAACAGAGGAAGCATCTTGAGCATGCCCGGCTTCATCAGATCGCGCCAGCTCTCGAAGGGCTGTTCAAGGAAAGGCTGGAAGTTCGCGAGCTTCGCGCGATTGCGAACGAGGAACTTCCGAAACTCACCCGCATCATGCGGCGAGAGTTTGGCGATCGCCTGCTCCATGCGCTCGATGTCTGGTGTAGCCAGCAGCTCGCCGCCAGCGCCGAAGACCAACCTATACTGCGGATCGAGACGCTTCATCGGGACCTCAGCGTCAAGGTCGTATCCGGCCGCAGCGAAAATCTCTTTCAGCACGCGCGGATACAGAAAAAATGTGGGTCCAATGTCAAACTTGTATCCATCCTGCTGCAGCGTTGCTGTGCGGCCGCCGGGGCGGTTGTGCTTTTCGAGCACCGTGACCTTTACACCCGAGCGAGCCAGCATCATGGCGGCAGCGAGACCGCCCGGCCCCGCACCTGCAATCACCACCTGTTTCGTCTTTCGGCTTTCCTTCAACTGCTGGCCCAGCTTTCGATTTTGTTGCGGGCCACGCGTTCAACCCGTGTGGCCACAGTGTAGCTTGCGAACCGAAGCCGAATTGCAATCAACTCAGCCGGCCAAACGGTTTTGTCAAGAATTGCTGCTGCGGCGATAGTCCGACGCAAACACGTTTTCTTACCCCAGCAGACCTCGTACGAGAACACGAACCTTCTCCGTCACGACACCATAAAGCACGTGCGACGCAGCTTCGCTCGAATGCTCCCGAAATGTCTGCTCCTCCGGTGGCGCGCTCAAGCCCATCGCGGGTAACGCACCTTCGTGAGTAAGACTCATCAGCGCTAAACCAAACGTCGCACCCTGCTTGCCGGTCGCCGCTGGATAGAACTCGGCCAATGCCCCATAGGCCGCGCCGGCAACCGCGCCAAAGGCCCAATGTATAGACTCCGTCGCGAGCTGCTTGGTCTCCGCGTCGAGCGGGTGCCCGGCTAACTTCTCAGCAAGCACCTCAGGTGGCTCGGGTTCGCCGTGCGTGCGCGGCGGATACATCTTCTCGGCGGCTGATTTTGCTGCGGTAGCAACAATGCCGGCGATCGCGCCTGCGAGCAGGCCCTTCAGTAGCGACTTTCGGAAATCTTTAACTTCGGTGTCCACGCAAGCTCAGATGCTCGCGTCGGGCTTTGAGGCTGCTCGATTTGGCCGCGACATCCATCAAGACCGCGCTGCTCCGGCACTCATCGCCTGCGAAGGCCTTTACCACGTACCGGCGGCGGGAATGTCGTCCCTGTTCTACATCGCATGTGCGGCTTCTGTAGTGCTCCCGCGCTCTACCGGAAGCCACTTACCATCTTCGTGACTGTTGGGATCAAAGTCTCTTTCACCGTCGTTCAGTCTTTCCTCAGCTTCGGCACGCTGTGCATCACCCGTTTTGCGATCGACACCATTCTTCACATCCTCGGCCTCATCTTCGTAGCCGAGCAGGCCGTCCGCAAGAAGGACGGACGAGGCTTTCACCTCGTCCGCATCATCCTCATCCTCGTCCTCGTCGTCATCTTCGTCCTCATCGTCGTCGAGATCGTCTTCATCTTCTTCGCTTTCGTCGTCGAGGTCGTCCTCGTCATCATCCTCTTCGTCGTCGAGATCTTCGTCCTCGTCTACGTCGTCTTCATCATCATCTTCCGCATCATCTGTGTCGCGGGCCGCCGGGGAGCTGCTCGCTGCGGAACGCTGCTCTTCGACGTTCTCGCTTGAAGCAGTGCCAGTTGGGTTCGACTCGACGAAATTTGGGTCGTCTTCGAAAGTGGCCGTGGCATCATCACCAAGGATGCGGCGCAGGTCGTTCGCGCTGTCGGTTGCTGGAAAGTCTTTGCTGGCAGGCATCAGTTTCTCCTTTGCGGAGGCAGACGAAGCCGCCTCGCCCACAGTTGGATGCACGAAGTCTTCGGGCGTGGGCTTGCACATTGCCCGGTAGATTTCCACCGGATGAATTGTCCGCGCCCTAACCTTCAAACGGCGCTAGCTGGCTCGTGGTCGGCGGCTTCGTGAACAGGCTGACGACGAACAAGCAGATCAGCGACGCCAGCAGCGCGGGCAGGATCGCGTCCCGTGCCGCAATGGCAGGGGGCATGTGTGGCGTCACAAAATCCCACCCGACGGTGACGGCGGTGCCGGCAGCAATGCTCGCCACCGCAGCCTTCGCGGTGGCTCGCTTCCAGAAGAAGGCAGCTAGAATCACGGGCGTCAGCGCCGCGGAATAGATCGTGTACGCGTAGAGCGACATCTTCAGCACGGATGTAATACGGAGCGCCTGAATCAGCGCCCAGCAACCCAGGGCCACAACCATAACGCGCGAGACGAGAAGAATCTTGCTGTTTGACGCTTCAGGACGCAGGTAGCGAACGAAGATGTCGTTGACGAGGTTGGTGGCGGGTGAGAAAAGATAGTTGTTCGCTGTCGACACGACTTTGGCGAAAATGGCGCCGACAAGCAGCGCTCCGAGCAGCGTTACCAGCGGGGTGCTCGTAAAGGCGTGTATGGCTGAGTAAGCAAGTATCTCCCGCGGCCGGGCAGCCACTTCACCGGTACGAAAGATCGCCGAGCCCACCACCGCGATGGCAACGATCACGGTCTCCAGAATCACTGTGCCGATGATCCAGCCAACCGTGGCCCGCGTCGCGTCCTTCTCGCTCTTCGCCGAGAAGAACTTCTGGTACATACTCTGGTTGCCGAGCATCAGCAGGCATGTCGGCAGAAACAGCTCAAGCGCCTGAACGAAGCTGAGGTCGCCAAGCGCCTGGAAGTGCGTGGCAGGTAGCGTAGCCTTCACATTCGACCATCCGCCAGCCGTGTGAATCAGCACGGGCAGCGCCGCGATCATCGTTCCCGTCGCGAGCATGCCGATCACCACATCCATGTACGCTACAGAACCCATACCCGCGATCGCGGTAAACACAATCACAAACGCGGCAAGAATGTACGCGCCGTGCACCGCGGTTACTTGCGGAAAAATGAGATGAAGAATATCGCCGCCGCCGATGAACTGATAGCTCGTAATCGCGGTGTAGGTAAACAGCACGGCAATCACGCCCAGCACGCGCGCCGTCTGGTTGTAGCGCGACTCCAGCAGGTCCGGAATGGTGAACTGCGCAAACTTCCGCGCGCGCGGCGCAATGAAGTAAATGAGGGCGAGGCCCGCCCAGCCGCCGCCTCCCTGCCAGAGCGCGGCGAAGCCATGCTTGTACGCATTCTCCGCTCCGCCCAGCAGCGAACCCGACCCGATCCAACTGGAGAGCAGCGTAAACACCAGCACAAATGCCGGCAGCGACCGCCCCGCCACCAGGTAGTCGGCCTTCGTCTTCACCTTGCCGAGCCGCGCCAGCGACACGCCAAGCAACGTCACGACGATAGTGCCTAGAACAATCGCGTACAGGTTCATGTGTGTCCGTCATTTTACGGGAGAGCGACGTGCAGCGAGTGACCTGCGGCTGCCATGGCGAGTCCCTTGCCTGATGCTGGAAGCCACAAACACGTCACCCCGGTAGCTGGTGTTCGTCCCCTGGCGGATAGAGGAATGCTGAACCGCCCCGCCGCTGGAAAGGGACGCTAGAAAGGATCGCTCGGCAGGAATAGGCTGAATACCGTGCCGCTTCTGTTGGCTTCGGTGGAAGACCTTACCTGCAGACTTCCCCCGTGTTTGTCCACGATGCCTTTGGAAATCCAAAGGCCCAGCCCCGTGCCATTGATGCCCTTTGTTGTGTAGAACGCCTCAAAGATTCGCGACGCGACGCGGGCGTCCATACCGTGTCCGGTGTCGGCGATGGTGATCCGCACGCCGCTGAGCCCCGTCTTCCAGGACTTCGAAGCCTTCGATCGTATGACAAGGCGGCCGCCGAGTTTCATAGACTCGATGGCGTTTCCTATGAGGTTATTCAGAACTTGCCGGATTTCCCCTTCAGAGCAGGTGATTGGGGCAGCGGGCTTATGCTGGAGCACAAGCTTGATGTTGGCATTGGTGAGCCTTCCGGAATAGAGTCCAAGCGTTGGTTGCAGAAGCTGCTCAGCCGAGATAGCGCGAGGCTTCGTCGATTGCCGGTGAAACTGAAGTGTGTTGCTCACGATTTGCGACACACGCGCAAGCTCGCCATCAGCCGTTTCAAGAAAACCTTTCACATCACTGGGAAGGCGATCATTTTGCCTGGCGAGATAAAGCAGGTTTGTCACCGCTTCCAGCGGATTGTTGATCTCGTGAGAGATGGACGCTGCCAGGCGGCCTACAGCGGCAAGCTTCTCGTTCTGAATCAGGGCTATCTCTGAGCGCTTCTGCTGGTCGATGTCAGACAGCGAGATCACTCCTCCAGTCACTTCGCCGCTTTCATTGACAACGGGAGACGCCGCCATGCTGACCCACGCTTTCGTGCCGTCTCCTCGTTCATAGAGGTACTCTTCCGGCGGCACCGATCGGCCTGTCTTGATCGAGCGAGCTAGTGGGAATTCATGCTCTGCGACGCTTCGGCCGTCCGTATGGAGAGCCGGCCGTTGCGCATGGCTTTCCAGGTCTGGTGTAGAAACGAGCGGGTGCCTGACGATCGACTCCAGCCGGCGATTCGCTCGGACGATTTGCCCGGAGGGCTTTGCAAAAACGACTCCGACGGGCAGGCTGTCGAGCATGGCCTGCAAAAGTTCTCGCTCCTCTTTCAACTCCGCAACAACATCGCGAATCTCATACTGCCGCGCACGCGCCCGAAGGGCGGCTTGAACACTGCTGACAAGCGTCGCCGTCCGGATAGGACGCTCCAGCAGCACAGGCGAACCCAGTGGAAGCCGTTCGGTCTGCTGTCGTGACGTTCGCAGTGTCTCGCGTCCGCTTCCAGTCAGGATAAGCACCGGGAGATCAGACCAGGATGGCTGCTCGTGGAGGAACTTACCCAGGTCCTGTATTGCGGCTGGCGTTAGCGCTTCTTCAGCGATGAGCAGCGGGCCAAGGCTGTCAGCTTGCGATTGCACGACGGACTCAAGGGTGACCCCGGTAGCTGCAAGCCCGCTTTGCCGCAGGACTGTCGTAATAAGCTCGGCGTCCCGCCCGAAAGGCGCGATCACGTGGACGGACAAGCTCACTTTCAACCCTCGTTCTTCGGTGCTTGTGGGGTGGACTCGATATCCGGAACGCCGGTAAGAATTCCCTTGAAGTTTGTTAGAGGCTCGCCGACGGAAATGCCATCTTCCCCCAGGTAAAACTCCCGCAGCGTACGTTCATGGCGACCCACCCTTTGCTTGAGCACGGACACGACCTGCCGAATCTCTCCTCTTGCTTCAAAATAACGAAGCAGCAAAACCGTGTCGGCAAGGTAGCTGACATCTATCTCCGCGTGCATACTACCTACCAGACCATGCTGCGTGAGGATCAGGAAAGTGATGACGCCTTTCTGATTGAGGAACGCAATCAACTCGTGCAGCTGAAGGATCAGATCCTTCTCGCCGGGCATCGCATTCAGGAATCCATTGAGGCTGTCGATGACAACGACGCGCGTATCTCTCTCCTCGACGTCTTTGCGAATCTGCCAAATAAATTCACCTGGCGAAAGTTCCGCGGGATCGATCTGCGACATCGCGAGCGTGCCCTTCTCCATCTCTTCACGAACGCGTATCCCGAGCGCTTCAGCTCGTTCAACGGCCGTGCGCAGAACTTCATCAAACGAATAAACAATTGCCCGGTCGCCGCGCTTGGCCGCCGCATGTGCGTATTGAATGGCAAGCGTTGACTTGCCTGCGCCGGTCGGGCCGATCAATAGCGTCGATGAGCCTCGATTGAGTCCCCCGCCAAACATTTCGTCGAGTCCGGAGATCCCGCTTTTCACCCGGTCATTTTCAAAACTGCTCTCGTGTTCGTTGGCAATGAGCCGTGGATAGATGCGGATGCCGCCTGTCTCGATGGTGTAATCGTGAGAACCTTCGCGGAACGAGCTTCCTCGCAGCTTGAGGATCTCGATCTGCCGCCGGTTTGTCCCATAGCTGCGCGCTACCTTGTCGAGCCGGAGGACACCGTGAGCGATGCTCTGTAATTGCATGTCGCTGCCTTCGGCCGAGCGATCGTCGAGCAGCAACACAGTAGTTTCGCGCCCCGCAAAGAATTGCTTCAGTGCAAGGAGCTGCCTGCGATAACGCATCGTGTCCGCTGCGAGAAGTCGAAGCTCTGATAGGGAGTCGATCACAAGCCGAACAGGCTTAACCTTCTCAATGAGGTCGGTGAGCTTCGTGATGGTGCTCGCCAGTTCCACTTCACTCGGGTGAAAGACAGAGTACTGCTGTTCGAGGCTGAGACTAGCCTCTTCCGGAACAAACTCCGCTATTTCGAGCTCTTCGTTCTTCCAGCCATGCGAGCGTGCAGAGGCTTCCAGCTCCCGCTTCGACTCAGACAGGGTGATGTAAAGCGCTTTTTCGCCGGCCAGGATTGCAGTTCGAATAAACTGTAGCGCGATTGTTGTCTTGCCTGTGCCCGGAGTCCCTTCCAGTAAGTACATCTGCCCGCCTGGCAAACCGCCGGAAAGAATGTCGTCCAATCCGGTAACGCCAGTATTGATTCGGCCCATGGGTGCGGTATCGTTCATGCTTAAAGATTAGCTGCCCGATTCCGTTCAAAAGTTTCTTCTCAAACGAACGTTTTCGTGGCGCGAAAGACGTACAACCTTGCAGCAGGCATGGCCGCGCACAAGAGCGATCTGCTGATGGATCGAACTCGGCAGCGCTCTAGTCCCGGAGACTTTCTCGTAGCGGAACGTTCATCTGACCTTTACACACCCTTTACAAAGCTCGCATTGACTCGTACACATGCGAACAATCTTCCGCTGTCTATTTCTGTTGGCCCTCTGCGCCTTCAGCACGGTGTTCCTCTCCGCCCATGCTCAGTATGAGAATGGAAGTCTCCTGGGGACCATTCGCGATGCGAGTGGCGCGCCTATCCCGAATGCAGAAGTCTCTGTCGTAAATACCGCGATGGGCACCAGCAACACGGCAAAGACAGACGGCAGTGGTAACTACGATGTGCCTCAGCTGCGCGTAGGTGTGTACACCGTGACTGCCTCAGCTCCAGGCTTCTCCAGCGGCGTGGCCAAAAACATCACCGTGTCTGTTGGGAACCGTCAGCGTATCGACCTCGAGCTGAAGGTGGGCGGAAATGAAACCACTGTCGAAGTCAGCGACGTCGCGCTTCAGATTCAAACGGAAAGCAGCCAGCGCGACCAGACGATCACCAACCAGCAGACCGAAGGCCTGCCGCTGGTAAATCGTAACTACACCGACTTGCTCGCAACCGTAACAGGCGTGCGCCAGGCACCCACGGCGGCGACCACTTCGAGCAACCTGAATGCACTTGTGCGGCAGGGCGCCTACAACGTAAACGGACAGCGCTCGGTGTTCAACAACTTCCTGCTCGACGGTATGGACAACAACTCCTACGGCGAATCGAACCAGGGCTTCGATAACCAGATCATCTCCGTGCCTCCTGATTCGGTGGCCCAGTTCAGCGTAGTGACCAACAACGAGAGTGCTGAGTACGGCCGCGCCTCAGGTGCGACGATCAATGTGGCGTCGCAGGGTGGCGGCAATCAGTTTCACGGCACCGTCTATGAGTTTCTCCGCAACACAGATCTGAACGCGACAGGGTACTTCAAGCCGCTCCTCGTCGGCACAACCGGGAACGTGGGCTTCCGCAAACCGACAACCAACCGCAACCAGTTCGGCGGCAACTTCGATGGCCCCATCATCAAGGACAAGCTTTTCTTTTTCCTCGACTACGAAGGTCTGCGCGCGATCACCAAGCCGCTCTTCGCTCTCACGCTTCCCACGTTGAATGAACTCAACGGAATCCTCGTCGTACCCGTCACAAACCCACTCACCGGCGTCAGCTATGCCGCCGGCACGACGATTCCAACCAGCGCAATCAATCCGCTTTCGCTGCAGATTGTGAACGCCTTCAAGACTGTTCCAGGCCTGCCTGTCTCCGGTTCGGCAAGCACCGGCGTAAACGTCAACGACTATTCCGTGCAGGTTCCGTTTCGCGACTACTCCGACAAGGGCGATCTTCGCTTGGATTATGTTCAGAGCCCCACACAGCGATACTTCATCCGTGTGAGCCACCGCAAGGAAACCGGCACCAACTTCAACACCATCCCCTTGCCGCTGGACGGGCAAAGTTCGGGACCGCAGCGCATTCTGGATCAGCAGGTGGCCATCGGCTACACCGGAACCTTCGGCGCGAACCGCGTGCTGGATGTCCGTCTCGGACTTTCGAAGACGAAGGCCGGCAAGACGCCCTTGAGCGTTGGCTCGACTAACTTCAACATTCCCGGTCTGCCGACGGCCTCAAATATCGCAGGCGGGCTGCCCGCGTTCGGAATATCCGGCGGCTTTACTGGTTTCGGACGCCAGACAACGAACCCACAGTTCCAGAACCCATCGCTGCTCGACCCGAAGATCAACTACACCTGGGTCAAGGGCAACCACTCGCTCAAGTTCGGCTATGAGTGGGAGAAGGTGTGGATGGGCGTGCTGGACAACAACCCACTTTACGGCCAGTATGCGATCGGCGGCGGCTACAGCGCTCCTGCCGGAACCACGAAGGTAGCCGACACCTACTTCGCAGACTTCCTCTTCGGCCTTTCTAGTAGCTACGCTCTTTCGAACTACTTTGAAGCGCATCTCCGCCAGACCTTGCAAAGTGCCTACGCGCAGGATGACTGGAAACCCACAACGAACCTCACCCTGAGCCTTGGACTGCGCTGGGAATACGGCTCGCCATACTCCGAGCAGAACAACTACATCTCGAACTTCGATCCAACTACCCAAACCGTGCTGACGCTTTCGCCGGGCGCTGTTGCCGGAAATGGAATCACACCCACACAAGCGGGCGGCACGTACGGCAAGACGCTGGTCGACCCGGATCTGAATGACTTCGCGCCGCGCGTCGGATTTGCCTTTGCGCCAACTCCAAAAACCTCGATCCGTGGTGGCTTTGGCACCAGCTATGTGCATTACACGCGTGCGGGTTCGGGCGACATCCTGGCCATCAACGCACCGCAGGCACAATTCGCCGCGGTAACGCAGGCGACGAACGCAGCCACCAATACCCCGACAGCCGCACATCACTGCGCGACGCCGTTGCCCGCACAAATCATCGCGACTGGCGCGACCGCGCCCAGCTGCTACGCCACCATCGATCAAGGTTTTCCAAGCGGCCTTGTGACAAGCTTCAATCCCGCGACGGACAACATCACCTGGTTGCCGCGCGGCACGCGTGACAGCTACGTGGAGAACTACTACCTCGCCATCCAGCGCCAGCTCTTCAAGAACACGCTGCTCGACGTCGCCTACGTTGGTAGCCACGGCCTCAAGCTGCAGCAGATCATCAACGGCAACCAGCGCAACATCGTCGGCACAACATTCGCCGGGGCGACAGCGACACCGGTGTACGCGCGTCCGTTCGGCAACTGGCCCTCTGACATTACCGAAGCGCTGAATGAGGCCATGTCGAACTACAACTCGCTGCAGGTGCGCTACGAACAGCGCATGGTGGGCGGCCTGACGCTGCTGAACAGCTTCACATGGGAGCACTCGCTGGACAATGCGAGTGCATCATTGGAAGGCAATACACCTTCGCCGCAGGACGCCACCAATCTACGCGCGGAGTATTCGCAGTCGGACTACAACCTGCCCATCGCCAACGTGACCAGCCTGGTGTATGACCTGCCCTTCGGGCGCGGACGGCACTTTGGCCACGACTGGAACCCGGTCCTGGATGCCGTGGCAGGCGGATGGCAGTTGACGGCGATCAACACCGCGCAGTCTGGTACGCCGTTCAATCTGACGTACACGCCGAACGCATCATCGCTCGCTTCTACACAGATCACAGCCAACTACCGCGGTGTGAATCTGTATCGCCCGAACCGCGTAGCCGGGCAGCCGCTTACGCTCGGGCGCAGCGTGAAACAAGCGAACACTGGCTACATCCAGTACGTGAATTACGCAGCGCTCCAGCTACCCGCTACGCAGGGACCGACCGGCCAATACCTCGCACCCTTCGGCAACCTGGGCCGAAACCCGGCGCGCACGCCGAGCTTCAACGAGCTGGATCTCGATGTGAACAAGCGCTTCTCGACACCGATCGAACGCGTAAAAGTGGAGTTCCGCTCCGAGCTCTACAACCTGTTCAATCACACCAACATGTATCTGCCTTCGAGCGGACTTTCCGGAACGCTACAGGCATATGCCGGCGGAGCACCCAACCTTGCCACCGGTACACCGAACGGCGGCGGAATCATCACCAGCACGTTCACGCCACGCGTTGTGCAGTTTGCGTTGAAAGCAATCTTCTAACGGCTGACCAAAATCACAGGCAGCCTGCAAATGCGGGCTGCCTGTTTTCTTTCGTAAAACTTAGAGGAACCTCGATGCGCCGTCTCCTGCTCTCGTTCGCTGCCTTGCTTTACGCTGCTTCTCTGTCTGCCCAGAAACCACACGTACTCATGATTTCCATCGATGGCATGCGCCCCGACTACGTAACGCAAGCAGACAAGCATGGGCTACACATACCAACGCTGCGTTCGTTCCTCGTCGATGGAACGTACGCCGACGGTGTAGTCGGTGTATTTCCCACGGTGACTTACCCGAGCCACACCACACTGGTGACTGGCGTGTGGCCGTCCGAGCACGGCATCGCGAACAACCAGCGCTTCGACCCCGAGCGAGTGATGGCAGATGCGTGGTACTGGTACGCAGAGCAGATCAAGGTGCCGACCTTGTGGAGTCTGGCGCACGCGGCCGGACTGCGTACAGCGAGTGTTGGCTGGCCCGTTACCGTGGACTCGAAAGGCATCGACGTCCTGATCCCGGAGTACTGGCGCGGCAAGCTGGGCGAGACAAACAACCCCGACGACCGCTTTCTGATGAACGCCATATCGCGCCCCGCGAACGAGGTTGCGGCAATCGCCGCGCGCATCGGTGTGCCCTACATGGAAGGCAACGAAACTACCATCGAAGGCGACGAAATCAAGACGCGCTATTCACTGGAGATTCTGAAAGCAGACAAGCCCAACTTCATGACGATCCATCTGAGCTCTCTCGACGAAGAAGAGCACCTGCACGGGCCATTCAGCGCTGAAGCGAATGAGGATCTGGAAAAGCTGGATGGCATGGTGGCCCGCTTGATCGCACAGCAACGCGCCAACGACCCGAAGGCAGTGGTGATTGTCGTTTCCGACCACGGCTTCGCAGACATCGACCATGCCTTCAATCTTGGTGTTGCGTTTGTGAAGGCGGGGCTGATGTCGGGAGCAGCAAAGGGCGGACCCTGGCAGGCACAGCCGTGGCCCCTGGGCTGCATGTACGCCATCATGCTCAAAGATCCCACGGATGCGGCGCTGAGACAGAAAGTGAAGGCGCTGCTCGATGGTCTCGCCGCCGACCCGGCCAACGGTATCGAAGCCGTGATGGACCCCGCGCAAGTGGCTGCCGCCGGAGGCCCCGCTGAGGCAGCCTACGTGGTCACGCTGCGAAAAGGGTTCACCGCAACAGGGATGACCACCGGCGAACTCGTCATTCCCGTGCCCGGCCACCGCGGAACGCACGGTTTCGACCCAAGAACTACGCCGGAAATGCGCGCCTCCTTTTTCGTTTTGGGTGGGGGAGCAGCAAAAGGCCGCGATCTTGGCGTCATCGATATGCGGCAGATCGCGCCCGCTGTATCCCAACTGCTCGGAGTGAAGAACATTGCGCCCACGCAATCTCTACTGCCGCTCGGCGATTCGTCTGCGCGATGACCGGCGAATGATAGAGGCGTTGTTCCTCGGTGGCGCTCCAGACGCCGAAGCGGACAACGACTCGGACAAAGAACGCATTGCGTGTGGAGTGTCGCGGACCCTACGAATACTGCATGTTTCTTGTACCGTCTGCCGTCACCAAGAAGTTACGGTTCGAGCTTCATATTCGCAGCGTAATAGAAATAGCCGATAGTGCCCGCAATAACGAAACCGAGAGTCACCGCGAGGACGACGGTAAGCTCGTGAAGACCTTGAAGAATGGGTTGGGCAAGTTGCATGTGCCGGCCTTTCCGCAGCGCGTAGATAAAAGTTCTCCGCGTTCAGGTAAGAGATGCGGAACTTTACCTGCTAGGTGCAGATTTCTGCTCTCCGTCGCAACAAAAAGCCCAGGCATACGCCTGAGCTTCATTGTTCAACTTCAACCGCAGCAAACTACGAAGCAGCTTCTTCGCTCGCCACAACCTTCGCCTGCGCAATTGTGTAACTCGGCTCACCGATCTTGAACCGCGCAAAACGACGGACGCTGATGTTCTCACCGAGCTTGCCAACCTTCGTCGCGATGATCTGCGCGATCGTCTGGCCCTGGTCCTTGATGAAGGGCTGTTCGAGCAGGCAGACTTCCTCGTAGAATTTCGACATCTTGCCTTCGAGCATTCTCTCGATGATGTTCGCGGGCTTTCCTGTGGCAGCGGCCTGCGCACGATAGATTTCCTTTTCCTTCTCGATGTCCTCGGGCGTGACTTCGTCCTTGCCCACATAGCGCGGATCAACCGCGGCGATGTGCATCGCAACGTCCTTCAGCAGCTCCTGAAAGTCTTACGTACGCGCAACGAAGTCGGACTCGCAGTTCAGCTCAAGCAGAACACCGATCTTGCCGCCGGCATGAATGTACGTGCCGACCGCGCCTTCGTTCGTTGTGCGTGAAGCCTTCTTCGCAGCCGACGCCATGCCGCGCTTGCGCAGAACAACGAATGCGCCCTCCATGTCGCCCTTCGATTCCTGCAGGGCCTTCAGGCAGTCGCCCATGGGCGCGCCGGACTTATCGCGCAGTTCCTTAACCAGTTTCGCGTCAATCTTTACGTCAGACATGATGAATCTTTCCTTCCATGACTCGCGGCACGCAGGGGTGCGCGGCAGATGTTTCAGTAGTTCGAAATGTGGTCTATTAACGAGCCGAACGCTCTTCCAGACGTGCAAGACGAACATCGAGGTCGTTGGTGACTCTCACCAGCGTCTTCATGTCTTGCTCGAAAAGATTCATGCGGCCTTCGAGAATCGAGAACCTGCCATTCATCGTGCTTTCCAACGAAGTGAATCGCAGGTTGAGCTGGTTAAGAACGTGGTTGCTCTGTAGAACGCCAACCACAATGCCAACCAGCACGGTGAACGTAGGAACACCGAATGCAAAATACAACTGCACATTTGTCATTGGCATTTCCTTTCGCCCGCTAACAAATTATACAAAGGCGCGAGCCGAAGCCCGCGCCTTCCGAAGTTGCGGTGCGCTTCCGGTTACGCGGTCGCTTCAGCAGCTTCCGGTTCGGGCTCGATCTCTGCTGCCGGAGCCTTGCGGATGCCACCGCCGAGGGCTGCGTTGAGATCGATCACTTCATCTTCGTCCTCAACAGCAGAAGCCTCGCCAACGCCGGCCGAGACATGAATCTCACTGAGAGCGGCATCATCCTCTTCACCGATGAAATGCGAATCCTGCGCCACAGGAACAACGTCGGTGTACTCGTTCGAGAACGCCTTGTCCGAGATCATCTGCACGCCTTCAAATGCCGAGTCAGCAATTTTCATGGTGAAGAGGCGAATCGCGCGAAGAGCGTCGTCGTTGCCGGGGATGACATAGTCAACCACGGTCGGATCGCAGTTCGTATCCACCACCGCAACAATCGGAATGCCCAGCTTGCGAGCTTCCGCAACAGCGATCGCTTCATTGTTCGAGTCAATGACGAAGATCGCATCGGGCAACCGCTTCATGCTCTTGATACCGGAGAGCGAAGTCGAAAGGGCCTTGCGCTCGCGCTCGAGCTTGATGACTTCCTTCTTCGTCAGCAGCTCATAGCGGCCGTCGGTCGACATGTCGTCGAGTTCCTGCAACCGCTTTACCGACTTCTGCACCGTGACCCAGTTCGTCAGCAGTCCGCCCAGCCAGCGGCTGTTGATGTACGGCATGCCCGCGCGCGTCGCTTCTTCCGCCACCGCATCCTGCGCCTGGCGCTTGGTGCCGACGAACAGGATCAGCTTGCCGGTCGACGTCAAATCGGTCACGAACTTCGACGCGTCCTTGAACATCTTCAGCGTCTTCTGCAGGTCGATGATGTAAATGCCGTTGCGCTCGCCAAAGATGTATTCCTTCATCTTCGGGTTCCAGCGCTTGGTCTGATGTCCAAAGTGGACGCCTGCTTCGAGCAGTTCCTTCATTGTGATGCTAGCCATGTTGGCTCACTTTCTGGGCATCGCCTCGGTATTCCCGAGAAGCGACTCTCTTGTTTGAGGCGATTGATTCCCTGGGTTGGGAGATTTGAGTTCCTTGCCACGAACACGTTGTTCGCGGGTGCAGCTATGGTGAAGATCCAAGACCGGTAGACAGTAGACAGGAAGACAGCGAACAAAGCTGTCTACCGTCTACCGGTCTACTGTCTAACTAGCGCTTGCTGAACTGGAATCTCGCGCGAGCGCCCTTCTGGCCGTACTTCTTGCGTTCCTTGCCGCGCGAATCGCGCGTCACGAAGCCTGCAGCCTTCAGCGTCTTGCGCAGCTCGATATTGAACTCCATCAGCGCGCGGGCGATGCCGAGCTTGACCGCGTCGGCCTGTCCGTTGACGCCGCCGCCCTTGACCGTCGAAAAGACGTCGAACGTCTCGTTGATGTCGGCAATGCCGAAGGGCTGCTTCGCCGCCGCGCGCTGCGCCGGGGTCACGAAGTACTCTTCAAACTGCTTGCCGTTGACTTTGAACTCGCCCGAACCGGGGCGAAGGAACACACGAGCGATCGCGCTCTTGCGTCGACCGGTGCCGTAGTACTGAATAAATTCTGCCATTTTGCTCTCTGCCCTCAGGGGCTAAAGCCCCATCGAATTTGTGCCGTCCGTGTCAGGGATGAAGCCCTGACCTACCGTCTGATCTTTGCCGCGATCGTCAGAACTGAAGCCCTGACCTATCGCTAGGATTCTTTCGCGCTGAGCGTGTAAGCCGCGGGCTGCTGTGCGTGGTGAGGATGGTCGGCACCCTTGTACACCTTGAGCTTCGTCGCCATCTGGCGGCCGAGCTTGCTCTTCGGCAGCATGCCCTTGATGGCCTGCTCCACAATCACTTCGGGGCGGCGGGCAAGCAGCTTGGTAAAGCCTTCTTCGCGCAGACCACCCGGAAAGCCGGTGTAGCGGCGATACATTTTCTGGTCAGCCTTCATGCCGGTCACGTGGATCTTCTCGGCGTTAATCACGATGACGTGATCGCCCATATCGATGTACGGCGTGTAAAGCGGGTTCAGCTTGCCGGCAAGAACGTTCGCGGCATGCGAGGCGAGGCGGCCGAGCGTTTGGCCGGAGGCGTCCAGAACAAACCACTTACGGGCAATGTTCTTTCCGCTGGGGATCGTAGTCGACATCTTCTTTACTCCTTGGTTCTGCCGTCTTCGTTGCGAAAACTGCACGGCTTGAAGCGCGAAGAGGAGCCAATGAAGCCCCTGCCCAGTGGCGGCTCGCAGCGCGCAGGCAGGATTGCCCGCAAAATGCGCAACAAAGTCGCAGTTGCTGATGAAGCGCACAGAGCCTGAACTGGCTTGAGTTTCCAAGCTTTCCCGGCTGGGGAGCGGAGCGCTTCAGGTTTGGCGTGTCGATGCCACTACCCGGGAACCCGCCTCGGTGTTCTGCCCCGCCTTCTCCGCTGCCACCCGAAAACCGTTCCGGGCACACAGAGACGCAGGCGCAAAACTGCGCGAGTTCATAGAATAGTGCAAACTTAGAACCTGGGTCAAGAATTGACGCCCGCAAGATAGAAAGAAACGCTATGCTTTCGCGATGATTCGAAATCTCGCCTCCTCGGTCGGCATTGTAGCGCTTTCGCTTGTGTGCTCGTCCACCACTCCGGCGCAAAGCACCCCAGCCGAGCTTCAGACCGCCCTGAAAGACAAGCCGTTGTTCCTCCGCGGGATGTGGGCAGAGCGGAAACTGACCTTCGCCGCCGACGGAACCCTAACGCAGACCTACACGCAGGCCCCGTTCACAGAATCTGGCGTGAATGTACGCAGCGTGAAGCAGAAGAAGGACCGTATCGAAATCAGCTGCGAGCGCGTTGGTCTGACTTTCGACGCCAAAGGTCTCATGAAACGCATAGCGCTGAATGGTCTGAAGATCGAGGTAATCGCTCCTCCAGGAAGTGACCTGACTCAGGCGCGCGAACACATTTTCGCCAATGATCTATCGGAGCTCTACCCACAGCTTCCCAGCTATTGGAGACCGTATGTCAAACAACATCTTTTAATCTCTGATCCTCAGACGCCTGCAAACCCTAACGCCGCTAAACCTCCTGCAACGGTGATAAGCCAAGCTCCCAAGCATATTGGTGCTACTGTCAAACCGCCGGTTGTCATCTCCCAGGTTGATCCGGCGTTTTCGCCCGCAGCGCGCGCGGAGCATTTCTCCGGATTTGTAACTATCTACCTGTGGGTCAACGAGGATGGCGCTCCTTCGCACTTCCAAATCGCAAAGCCCGCAGGCTTAGGACTGGACGAACAAGCACTGGCGGCCGTCGCGCAATACAAATTTCGACCGGCCACTCAGGATGGCAAGCCAGTAAAGGTCGATCTCTACATCGACGTCAACTTCCAGATGTTCTGAGCGCGCCGAGTGCCGGGTGACCCATATCTGAATGACCCAAAGCCGGGTCCCGGGTGCGCCAGATCTCGCCGGGTGCCCACATCTCGCTTCTGAGATGTGGGTTCGCAGGCAGGAACATTCCACCCATGAACTTTGACAGGCGACGCGCTGCCACCCGAAAACCGTTCCGGGCACACAGAGACGCAGGCACCGCGCGAGCTGATAGATTAGGTGAATTTCTGCCTTGCGGTCCATGAATCGCCGCGCGACTCCCACTTTCTTAGTTGTCATCCTCCCGAATTCTTGATTGTCAACCTTCCGAATTCTTCGTTGTCATCCTTCCGCGTAGCGGGAGGATCTGCTTCTAGTCAAGTGACGCCACCACCGCGTACCACCACCCCGTCATCTCGACCGAAGGCGAAGCCGAAGTGGAGAGACCCCCGTATTTGCGGTCGCGAGTGCTGAAGCACGAGCGTGTCCTGACCACGGCCAGTATGTTGTGAACCCAGCCCTGGGGCTTCGCTCAACGAACCATGACGCGGTCCGATCCAAACCTGTACACAACCCCAAGCGTAAAAGGCTTCGAGTAAAGATGGCCTGATTCAGTCACAGGCGTCGAGTAACGCTGAAGCTGGCCGTCAACCTTCAGCCGCAGGTGTTCGGAAAAGGGAATGTCCAGCCCTCCACCCAGGGACAGGATGTTGGAATAAGTCTGGAAATACAAAAAGTCTCCAGCGGGATTGAGCCGGCCATGGTTGTAGTTGATCTCGCCGCGCCCAAAGAGAACGTCCCCATAGGGCTCAAAGCGGCGATAGGCCCTCACCAGCTTCAAACCTGCCAGGATGTTCTTCTGGCTGTCCACTCCACCCTTGTCGAACGCGTACGTCCCTCGCAGCTCAAACGACGGCTGCAGCGAGAAGTACGAACCGGAGCCAAGATCAGCTCCGGCCGTAATCCCTAGATTGCGCCCAGAGTCCAGCCCGGTGTAGGTACCCGTGACGCCGCCAAAAGCTGACGCATGAAGACGCTGCGTCGCCGTGGGGTCAGCCTGCGCATACATGTGGGATGCAAAGGCTAATGCAAGAACCAGAACCAGGAGCCGTTGAAACACTGAGTCCTGTGTCCTCTCCCTTGGCTTGCCTGCGCTCGCCTGCGCGAAACGTTTGGTAAGGTCTCTCATCTCAGCGCTTCACCGCAATACCCATGCCACCTGGAACGCTCCCGGTAGGGGCAGAGCTATATGGCTTCAAAGCCCCGTCAGTGCCAATGGCGTAAATATCGACCATGTTCGTCTGCTCATTCGACACATAGGCAAGCTGTCCGGATGGGTCCATCAGGATTTGCCAGGGTTGACCAGGGTCGGAAATCGTCGGCACCCCCATTGGAGTCAGGCTACCGTCAGCCGGATTGATGTTGAACTGGGCAATCGTTCCCGACCTTCGATTTACCACGTAGGCGAAGCGCGACTGCGTATCGATAGCTACAGATGTAGGCGACCGATCTGAACCTAGGAAGAATTGGCTTGTTGGACTGAGAAGACCTGTTGTCTGATTGATCGCAAGAACAAAAACCAAGCTATCGGCCTCATCGGGGACATAGGCGAAACGGCCACTCGGGTCAATGGCCAGCGTAAAAGGAAAGCCAAAACTGCGAATCTCGCCTGCTCCAATCGGAGTCAGGACCCCCGTATTCTGCTCGATGGTAAACATCGAGAGCGAACCCTCGTAGTTGCTGGTATAGACGAACCGGCCTGTGGGATCGACGGTCACTCCGCCGGGACCCGAACCTGGAAACGTGCCTGCGTGAACGGAAGCTGGACTAGTCGGGTGCAAAAGGCCACTGCTATCGATAGTGAACATCGACACGCTATTGTCGTTCGTGTTGGCTGTGTAAACGAACCGCCCTTTAGGGTCTGCCGCAATAAATTGGGGAAGTTCGCCCGAAGGGACAGTTGCCGGCGACGTGGGCGTGAGTAATCCATTCGCCAGATTAATGGCGAACATGGAAACGGTGTTATCCCGTGCATTCGGCACATAGACATATCGCCCGGACGGGTCGACCACAAGGCTCTCGATATCGAAGTCAGCCGGTTGTGTCTCCGGTACTGTCGGCGTCCAGGTTCCGGAGGATGACACCCTGTACATCGATATAGAACTGCCGAATGCATTCGAGACATACGCAAAGCTGAGCTTGGACGTGGGTGCGGGCGGGGAGATAGGCAAAATGGCAGAGTTAAACGGTTCTTTGAGAGTAGTGCATGCCACTAGACAGAGAGACACCCAGGTAAACGACAAGCAAAGGAACGATTCCTTGCTTTTACGAAATAAGAGCATCGAGGGAGATGCAGTAGTTTTCATGGCCCGGGCTATCTTACTTTAATGAGTGAAATACTTACCTCGAGTCAGGACTGCTCGATGGGTTCTTCAAAAATTCACCGATAACTTCAAAGCGCTCCGTTGATCCGTCCGGATAAGTCAGCTCGTACTGCCGCGCCGAATGAAACGGCTTTTTATGATCGTTCTTGATAAGTAGCGCCTTGTATGTACCAAGCGCTGGCATACTGAACCCTTCCTTATCTTTCGTATCAAGAACTGAAGCTAGTTCAAGAATCTGCTTACCGTCATCTACGCGTAGGTGAAGGTTCTTACCACATATGGATTCGCCATTCAGCACTGTACAGTCATGCTGTAGAAAAGCGCCAACAACGCGCAGATCGGTTCCAGCTGCCGGAGCGGTAGTTTGTGCTCTTGCGACTGAGAATAGTGCAATAAAAAAACATACGAATACAACTCGCATAGCAGCGCTCCCCTTCCTCCTTAGCTCACATCGAGCTAAGGAGGATTTTGATAAACCGGTTTATCGGACTGGATGAAAGAGAAAAGTACCGTACACATTATCTTGGTAGATATCGAATTCTGTCGGTGCGGTATATTCGTAACTCCTCGGACACTCACTGAGCCGTTTAGCGTTGTCCCAGCGTGACGCTAGCTCCCGTTTGGTTGCTGCCACCATTTTGAACGCTTACATTATCGATGTTCAGCGTCAGGTTTCCAGAACCAATCTGTGCTTGTAAGGATTGTTGACCAAAGAGCAAGGTTGCGAAAGCGAGAAGGGGCAATGGTGCACGGGTACGACAGAGGCGCATAAATCTCCTGTAATGAGCTCGGCGAGCATTAGGTTGTTGACCGCAATTTTTGAGTTGTGTCGTAATGCGTAATTTGTTGTGGCGAAAACGTAGCCGTTTAGCTCGCGCATTGTCAATGACGAATTTGATTTATTTTCGGGGGTAGGCCATTCCGGCCAGGTGCCCCACATCTCGCTTCTGAGATGTGGGTTCGCAGGATGTCCACGGAAGGCGGTAGCTCATCCATGAATAAACCCAGCTGCGCGCGAGAGCGGGGAACCCGGGTGCTCGGTTCATGACAACACGATCATCATGAGTGGGATGACGATGCTAGCCCGCACCAACGCCGGGTGCCCCATTCATGCGCAGCCTCATCGTGCATGAGTGGGAATGTCAGGTGCCAATCAGGAGAGGGTGTGAAAACCTTGTCAAGCCGGGTGCCCCACATCTCGTTTTTGAGATGTGGGTTTGCAGGATTTCCATGAAAGGTGATGGCTCATCCATGAATAGACCCGTTACGCACGAGCGGGGAACTGGATGCGAAAACCTTGTCAAGCCCTTTGGCATCCCCAAAACCACGCAACCCCAACAAAACGCACGAGATAAAACTTCAAAAAAGTTGACATAGTTATTCGCTCCTGTTCCGTAGAATAGAAATAGACGCAAATTCAGGCTGCCGTTGGCGCAACATCGCCCGGCAGCTTTTTACTTTGGCCTAATGCTGTCGCATCTGAGCGCCAAAGGCGCGACTCATTTCAGCCCAGGGCGAAACGCATTGCAGCCGTGGGTACTCATCACCGCATGGGACAGCGCCAACGGCGCGGCCTATACCAGCATGGGGCGAAGCCCCATGTAGACAGCCCACAGATGACTGAGGGCTGAAGGCCCGACCTTTGCTCAGAGGGTGCCGAGGCTTCAGCCTTCACCCCAGACTCGCCTTATTAGGGTCACGGCTTCAGAGCCTGTCCTGAGCGCAGCCGAAGGATGACGTTCTGACATGCGATCGTCGCGGCTTCAGGCGCTTGGGCGAGCCTTATCACCCTGCAGAGCAAGCTTGGAAGGGGCATGGCTTCTGAACCTGTCCTGAGCGCAGTCGAACGGATGCCATTCATGCCAGCAAAATCTCGCGGCTTTAGCCGCTGAGGTAAGCCCGGCCATGTCAATCCGAGCCACAAACAAACAGAACACCCCCAATTAAAAGGAACCACTATGCCCGAACCAACCAAACGCTTCCAATGCCGACACATCTTCACCGACGGGCGCCGCTGCGGCAGCCCATGCCTCCGCAAACCCGAAGGCCACGAAGACTTCTGCTACTACCACCACACCTCGCGCCGGCCCGCGCCCTGCATCGGGCGCAGCCGCCGCCGGTCCACCACCTTCACGCTCCCGCTGCTCGAAGACCGCAGCGCCGTCCAGCACAGCATCAGCCAGGTTCTCCAGAAACTAGCGCAAAATGAGCTAGACCCGCGCCGCGCCGGCCTCCTGCTCTACGGCCTGCAGATCGCCAGCATCAACCTTCCACCCCAAAAGCGAGCCGAGCCCGAAAAGGAAGCCACCACCGTCGAAGAAATCACCACCGACCCGGCTCACGGCACCCTCGCCGTCGACGCCGAACTGGTCGTGCCCGAAGAAAAGAAAGGCACCGCTACCCTACTATTGGAGAAATTCGAGCGTCAGGATGCGCTCAAGGCCGCCCAACGCATCCTCCTGGAAGAATCGGCGAACAGCGTCCCAACCATTCGGGCCGTCGCCGACCCGGGCCACCGCAAGTCCACCGCTAACCCAAAACACTGCAAGACTTTGCGCACAAAAGTACGCCCGGTCGGCTCAGCGACCATCGAGCTGTTACTTCGTCGGCCAAGTCAGCTAGCTTGTAGCCGCCGCGAATCCAACCCCGACCAGAAGTATCAACACCCACCATCCCACAACAATCGCGGCCGCCTGGCCCATGCTCTTGCGCGAGATGATGGCCGTGCCGATCACCAGCAGCGCCAGCGTCCACAGCCCGAAGATGTCGATCGACGTGAGCAGTGACTTGATCGCTGGAGATGCATCCGGCGTGTAGTAGGCGAGGTTGGTGCCGACAGGGTTGCGGATGTCGAAGTTCTCCGTGTTCACGCCCGCGTAGACAAAGATGATGTTCAACAACCCGACAAACAGCCGCGGCAGACTGGCGTACATCCACACCGCGAACATCTGGCCAAACGTAGTCTTCGCTCCCAGGCCGAAGTTGAAGCTCGCCCATAAAACCAGTGCGCCAATTGCTGTAAAGAACAGAATCAGCACCGGAAAGCAGAACGAGATCACCTTCGTCACAGTGGCGGAGATCTGCATCTGTTTCGCCCGCTGCTCAGGTGTGAGCGAGGCCATGCGCTCTTCGGACTTCGGACTGCGCTCAATCTCATGCTGCGCAACCGCATCGAAGCCGACCTTCTGGCTGATGGCAAACGTCGACCCGAAGGTGACGATAACCGCGAGCAGAAAGGGCAGCCACCAACTCGCGCTACGAAGAATGTCGGTAAACGTTTTGCTAGGTGCGAGGAACGTATCGACGACACGCTCGACTTCGGACAGCGGTTTACCTTCAGACACAAGAATGTCTTGCATGAGCGAGACTCCTCAAAGCAGTTTGGGAAACTGACAGGAGTCTAACGCGGAACGTTGCGTCTTGCACCAGAGTTCTTGTAACGGCTCGGAGAGCCAGCTACGACGCGTTACGCATCGCGCGGCCCAACTGCGTCAGCAGATGCGTCATGAACGAGAGCCCGCGCAGTGCATCCGCACTGAACAATCTTGCCAGCAGCCGAAACACACTCGGTGGCTTCTTCTCCAGAGCCTGCGCCTGCGTGCTGTAGTCCATCACCTTACCGAGCCGCTGCATCATGTTCGGGTCTATCGACGCGATGATGCGCCCTCCCGCGATCATGTTGCGGATGAGGTTCACTCCGTCTTCCGACTTCGCCATCTCCGCCAGCTTGCCGCTGATGACGTCGCGCCCGCCAACCAGTCCCTGCAGGAGATCAAGGATTCCCTGATCGTGCGCGGTTTGCAACAGGTCCCACGCCACCAGCAACGCCTCGGCATGATCGCGTGGCGCGGCTTCCACGCGGCGCATCAGCTCCATGTGCGGATCGATCGGCAGCGGTTTGAAAGCAATCGGATTTGCCATAGGAACTCCCTGCAATCGCGGCGGCTAAACCGTGGCGATTGTCTTGATCTGTATCAGCTTGTCTTCCGGCCTGGTGCCGGGCATGTGGTAATCGGCGCGTGCGCGCTTCTTCTCGACTTCAACTCCGGTCGTCGGCGTGCGCGTGCCAAAGCGGAAGTTGCGGCGCGGTAGCGGCGACTCGCCCTGCTCCGGTAGAACCGTCATCTTCACCGAGAGCTCTTTATACGCCGGCGTATGGGTCGCGCGGTCCAGATGCGAACTAGTCATCTTGTTCACGGGCTCAAGAATAGAGTTCATCGGCATGTACATCTGCTTGCCCTGCACGCGCGCCGTTACCAGAACCTGCACGCGCACGCGACCGTAGGGGCTTTCGAGCTGCACATGCCGCCCCGTAGAGATCCCGCGCTCCGTAGCGAGGTCCTCAGAGATCTCTACAAAGGTGCTTGGCGTGATCGCCATAATGCCCGGGGATGGATACGTCATGTTGCCCTGTTCAAAGTGCTCCAACAGACGGCCGTTGTTGAGGTGAAGATCAAATTCGTCCGTCGTTTCTTCACTGGGTGGAACGTACTGCAGCGGGTAGAACGTAGCTTTACCGCCCGCGAGCGGAAACGTGGTTTCACCCGCGTACAGCAAGGGCGTGTCGGTTCCGTCCTTCTGCACCGGCCACTGCAAACTCTTATAGCCTTCGAGCCGCTCGTAGGTGACGCCCGCGAGAATCGGCGTGAGCTTCGCAACCTCTTCCATGATTTCGGAAGGATGTGTGTAGTCCCATCCGCCCCGCCCGCCAAAACGCTTGGCGATCATCTGGATGATTTCCCAGTCGGGCTTTGAATCCCCCAGCGGCTCGAACACCTTGTAGATGCGTTGAACGCGGCGCTCCGTGTTGACGAATGTGCCGTCTTTCTCAAGCGACGGCGACGCAGGAAGCACAAGATCGGCATACTTGCAGGTTTCCGTAAAGAAGATGTCCTGAACGATCATGAAATCGAGCCGGGCGAAAGCGCCGCCACACTCTTCCTGGTTGGCGTCAGAGGTAATCGTATCCTCGCCCTTGATGTACATCGCCTTCAGCGTGCCCGCGTAAATCGCGTCGATCATCTGGCGATTGTCGAGCCCGGTCGTTGTCGGCAACGTCAATCCCCACGCAGCTTCAAACTTGCCGCGAACCTCAGCGTTGTCGACTTTCTGATAGCCGGGAAACACATCCGGCATCGAGCCAAAATCGCTGGCGCCCTGCACATTGTTGTGACCACGCAGCGGAAACGCGCCCGAGCCCGGCTTCTTGAAGTTGCCCGTGGCCAGCAGCATATTGCAGATTGCAGTCGAGGTATCGGAACCACCGCAGTGCTGCGTCACACCCATCGCCCACAACACACAGACACCGTTCTTCGCGTTTGCGATTTCGTCAGCCACGGCTTCCAGCATCGACGCTGGTATACCGGTGACTTCTTCCGCGTGCTCCAGCGTGTAAGGCTCCAGCGATTTGTAGAACTCGTCGTACTTTTCTACCCACTTCTCGATGAATGCAGGCGCGTACCGGCCTGTATCAATCAAATGCTTCGTTACCGCCTGCAACCAGACTTCATCTGTCGAAGGATTCGGCCGGATGAAGATGTCAGCCCGCTCCGCCATCTCATGCTTGCGAATGTCGCTGACGATGAGCCGCTGTCCGCGCAGCTTGTGCGAGCGTTTGACACGCGTCGCCAGCACCGGGTGGCTCTCCGAGGTGTTCGAGCCGATGACAAGGACGAGGTCGGCAATCTCAATATCGGAAATAGAACCGCTATCGCCGCCGTAGCCTACGGTTCTGCTCAGACCCTTGCTCGCGGGCGTCTGGCAGTAGCGGCTGCAGTTGTCGACATTGTTCGTGCCGATGACCGCGCGCGCCAGCTTCTGCATCAGGTAGCTTTCTTCGTTCGTGCACTTCGAAGAAGCGATGAAGCTGAGCGCATCAGGCCCGTGCTCCTTGATGATCGCTGTCCACTTTTCGTGGATCAGTTCGATGGCTTCTTTCCACTCGATCTCCACGAACGTCGCGCCACCGTCCGGCAGATCAACGCGCTTCAGCGGCTTGCGCAAGCGGTCCGGCGAGTTCGTGTAATCCCACGCAAACTTGCCCTTCACGCAGGTAGAAATTCCATTGGCAGGCCCATGCATCGGCTCGATCTTCAGAATGTGCCGGTCGCGCGTCCAGATATCGAACGAGCAACCCACGCCGCAGTAGGTGCACACAGTCTTCGTACGCTTCACGCGCTGATTGCGCATCTCGGCTTCTATTTCCGACAGCGCAAGAATCGGTGTATAGCCGGTGCTCGGCTCAACGCCCTTCACCGCCTCGATCATGTCATCGAGCACATGCGGCGCCAGCGATGTGAGATAACCAGCCTTCCCCAGCATCGACTTTTCCATCAGCGCATTGCATGGGCACACGGTGATGCAGTGTCCGCAGCTCACACAGCTTGATCCATCGATCTGCTCGCCGCCGTCCCACATCACGCGCGGAGTCTCGCGCTCCCATGAAATCGACAGCGTTTCATTCACCTGCACGTTCTGGCAGGCTTCCACGCAGCGCCCGCAGAGGATGCACTGGTCGGGATCGTAGCGGTAGAACGGATTCGAGTGGTCCTGCGTATACGGCTTCTTGGTATAAGGCCGCGCGTTGTGTTCCACCTTGATCTCGTTCACTGTGTTGTGCACGGTGCAATTCTGGTTGTTGTTGTCGCACACCGTGCAATACAGATCGTGATACTTCAGCAAGCGGTCGAACGCATCCCTCTGCGCCACGTCGGCAAGATCGCTCTTTGTCAGGATCTGCTGATTGGGTTCCACAAGCGCTTCACACGAGCGGCGCAGCTTTCCATTCACTTCCACGATGCAGGTATCGCAGGACCCGATGGTGCCCATGGGCTTGAGATAGCAAACTTGCGGAACGCTTGTTTGTCCGCGATCCGCGGCGGCCCGGTTCAGAGCCGTTATCAGCAACTCTCCTGTCTGCGCCTTGGCCGGTTTGCCGTCGATGTCAATTGCGGTGTTCGGAGCGAAGGCTCCAGGCGTATTCAGCAGCGGCTTGTGCGGATCAATGTGCTGGCGGTCCATACCCGATAGGATGCCACAGCGTCGGCTGGCGATTATCGCATCTGAGATGGGCGGAGAGTCATGTGGAGCGCATAGGTAAGGTGCACATCGGAGTGTCCGGTTGGCGGTACGCTCACTGGCGGCGGCGCTTCTATCCAGAAAAGCTGCCCCAGCGCGCCGAACTGGAGTATGCGGCCAGCCAATTCCCAACCTTAGAGATCAACGGGACGTTCTATTCGCTACAGCGGCCAACGAGCTTTCGTCGATGGAAAGATCAAACGCCCGCTGATTTCGTGTTCGCGGTGAAAGGCTCGCGTTTGATTACACACATGCTCAAGTTGCGCAACGCGGAACAGGCACTCGCGAATTTCTTCGCCAGCGGTCTTCTCGAACTTGGGCCAAAACTCGGCCCGGTGCTGTGGCAATTTCCGCCGCAGCTTCGCTACAACGCGGAACGCTTCACGGAGTTTTTTCGTCTGCTGCCCCGCACACACGGGGAAGCCGCTGCGTTGGCCAAACGTCACGATGAGCGTATCGATGGCCGTGCGATGACGGAGGTGATGAAGCCGGCACGCAGCCGCACGCCCATTCGTCATTGTGTGGAGGTTCGCCACGACAGCTTTGTCGATCCGGCATTCATTGCTCTGCTTCGCAAACACCGCATTGGCCTCGTCGTCGCCGACACCGTCGCTTGGCCGCTGTTGGTCGATGTGACCGCGGACTTCGTCTACTGCCGCCTGCACGGGTCGGAAGAGCTCTACGTCAGCGGCTATGAGTCAGAGGCTCTGCAGATCTGGGCTGACCGCCTCGTGGCATGGGCAACAGGGAAGTGTGCGGAGGGTCCGCGCGCCTGCGACAAGACTCTTCCCGCGAAGCCGCGAGATGTGTATGCCTACTTTGATAACGACGCCAAGGTGCGAGCACCGTTCGATGCACTCGCGTTACAGAAGCTCGTTGAGGAACGCCTGCCCGCGAATGAGGCTGACTCTACGTATTAGACGTATCGCGTCTCCGCCAGCTCGCCAGCCAGCCAACACTTGTACCGATCAGCACGCCAACATCGTCTTGCTGCACATCGCCTGCTTCGATAGGCCAGCCGTCGAGCAGATGCTCGCGGTACTCCGTTCCCCAGGCAAGCAACAGAAGCGCCACAACAAGCAGTAAGCGCAACCATGCTCTTCGTGTGCACAACATGGCCGCAAAGCCGACGAGCGCGAAGGCGAGCAGATGTATCCAAGGATGCAGCGTGCCATGGGTGTGGAGCGCGAGCTTCACGCTTTCTGAAGTCGAGCCGATGGAGATCATGGCAGCCAGCAGAATCGCGAGCGTAGGAGCATGCCATCTCCTCATGCTCTAAATCTCGCCCAGTATCTGTCGCGCTACGCGCAGGCCGCTGCCGATGGCTGCATGAACCGTTCCCCAATGCCCCGAAGTTTCGGTGTGCTCACCCGCGAAGAAGATCGTGTCTGCCTCGGGCACGCACATCGCCGCTGGAGCATCGAGCGCGCCCGCCGGCACATAGCTATAGGCGCCGCGCGAGAAAGGGTCGCGCGCCCAGTCATGCGTGTAGGTCGCGAACAGAGAATTACGCACGACAGCTTCGTCTATACGGAACACTTCGGCCAGCGCCGCACATGCTGCCGCACCAAGTTCTTCCGCACTCTTACCTATCAGCTCAGACATACGAGTTCCCCCAACCCATCCCACCAGCGTTGCGGCTTCTTCCGGTTCCGGATGGCGCGTCCACCACACCGGCGGCATCCTCTGCGGTGTGAATAGAAAGCTCATGTCTCCCAGTGCCTTTTTCGAGATGGCTTTGGAGCGCTCCCACCAGCGCTCGCCGAACACAAGCGTAAACCGCACCACCTGCCCCATCGCCAGCCGTTTCGCGTGGCCGAGCGCCTCGGGCTCGGGCGTAAACGAGACGCGCGCCTCGGCATCCGTGCATTGCAATACGCTTAGCGGAAGCGTAACAACGCACTTCGCCGCGCGGAATGTTCTCGAATTCGTGCGCACCTCAACCGAGCCTGCCGCCCACCTGACGGAGACTACGCGCTCACCCAGCTTCACTTCTCCACGCAGCTCCTTTACCCGGTCTGCGAGGTACTCGGCGAGCTGCGAGTAGCCGCCGTGCACATGCCAGGCGCGATCTCCCTCAATGGCATCTTCGGCTGCCTGCTGCACGCCGAGCGCTTTCACGCCGATGCGCTTCGCATCTGCCGCGTTGAATCCTTCCACATAGCCAATAAGCGCTTGCCGATCTTCCTCCGGAACGTCACTCTGTTCCAGCCATTCCGCAAAGCTGATGTCCGCTTTGTCCCAGTGCTCCAGTTTAGAAAGTGCGGTGAATGCGTCACCTTGATCCTCATCTTCGCCGAGTCCGCCGCTCCAATCTTCGCGCAGCATACTTCCGTCGCGCTCGCTGACGGTGACGCCGCACTCGTGCAGCAACGCCCAAAGCTCCGGCGGTTTCCCATGCACAAATTCCGCGCCGTGCTCGATGGTAACGCCTTCAATCGTCTTCTCTGAGAAGACGCGGCCACCCACACGATCTCGCGCCTCAAGCACCGTCACACGCACACCACGTTCTGCCAATGCACGCGCCGCCGTAAGGCCTGCCATCCCTGCGCCAAGAACGAGAACATCGATTCCATCATCTGTATTTGCTTCGTTCAATCTCTTCAATCCTAGGTCTGCTGTGTAGCATGCCCGAAGCGCTCCTGCACCAGGGCGAGAGCCTCTTCCGTTGTGCTCACCAGCCCTTCGAGCTGCGCATCCTCGGCAACTTCCAGCATCTCGCGAAACTGTGGCCCGGGCCTATACCCCGCCGCAATCAGTTCCGCTCCGGTCAAAAGCAGCCTGGGGCGAAGCTCCTCCTGACCGAGCTCTTCGTAATGCCTTTTCACATACTTATACGCACCGAGCATGTTGTGCGAGCTCGTTACATCGGCATGGTGCAGCGCGAGATGCTCCTCGAATTGAGGAAGCCGCAGGAAACGCTTCAGCGTCGACTGCTTCATCTTCTCCACATCGCCAAAACGCATGTGGTGTTGCACCAGTGCAAGAATTTGCGCGCAGTCATCATTGCTGAACCTCAGCCTGTTCAAGATGCTGCGAGCCATCGCCACGCCAATCTCTGCATGGCCATTGAAGCGGATACGATCTCCGGGCTTTGCCGGGTCCGGCGGTGTGAACGTCGGCGGCTTGCCGACATCGTGCAGCAGCATGCCCCAGGCAAGCGTCGTGCTCGCGCCTTTGGGTAGCTGCTCTAGCAGCATCAGGGTATGCACCCACACATCGCCCTCAGGATGGTATTGCGGTGGCTGTGCGACACCCTTCATTCGTGCGACCTCGGGTAGCACCTGTTGCAGCAGGTCGCTTTCATCGAGCAGCTCAAACGCACGCCGCGCCTCTCCGCCGGTCAGCATCTTCGTTAGCTCATCACGCACGCGCTCCGCGGAGACAATTCGGATGTTCGGTGCTTCACGCTGAATCGCGCGCATGGTGTGCGGCTCAATCGCGAATCCGAAGCGAGCAGCAAAACGCACCGCTCGCAACATGCGTAGCTTGTCCTCGTCGAAGCGCCGCGCAGGTTCGCCGATCGCGCGCAGCACGCCATTGCGCAGATCATCGCGACCGCCGACATAATCGAGAATGCATTCTTCAAGAGGCTTGCCTTCTTCAAACGCAAAAGGATCGAGCAGCAGACCATTGATCGTGAAGTCACGCCGCAAAACATCTTCGCGCGCGTTGTCTGAAAAGTGCACAGCGGAAGGCCTGCGACCGTCGAAATAACCAACGTCGTGCCGATACGTGGCCACTTCGGTCGCGATGCGCTCGTCGCCATCCTTGTCGATCACCAGCACAACACCGAAGTGCGCGCCCTGCTGCTCCGTGCGCGCAAAAAGTTCCTGCACCTTGGCAGGCGGCGCGGAGGTTGCGACATCGAAATCATGCACCTCTTCACCCAGCAGCATGTCGCGCACGCACCCGCCGGCAAACACGGCTTCGAAGCCCTGTCCGCGCAATTCTTCTGCTATAGCCAGAGCGGCACGGTACTGCGGATTGTCCAGTCGTGTCATCGCCTCTTTGGATGCAGCCAACAGAGTCAAGCTGCAGGTCATTCCACCCAGTCACTGTCATCTCGACCGGAGACGCTTGCGCCGCAGGGGAGAGACCCCCGCATTTGCCGTCGCGAGTGCCGAAGGCACGAGCATGTAACTGACTAAACTAGAACCAATGGGCACCGGCCTCATCCTTGGCATAGAAAGCTCCTGCGACGAAACGTCCGCAGCGGTCGTCCGTGAAGGTGGCGAGGTGCTTTCGAATGTAGTTGCTTCGCAACTAATCCATAGCAATTACGGCGGCGTCGTTCCCGAGCTCGCCTCGCGCGAACATCTTCGCGCCATCGTGCCCGTCGTGCGGGCGGCGTTGGAGAAGGCAGAGAAGACGTACGCCGATCTCGACGCAATCGCGGTGACGGAAGGCCCTGGCCTCGCGGGTGCACTGCTCGTCGGCATCACGTTCGCAAAATCGCTCGCCTTCGGCCTGGAGCTTCCACTCATCGCCGTGAACCATCTTGAAGGCCACATCCACGCCGTGCTGATGGACGCGGCGTCTGAGTTCGCGCAGGCTTCAGCGCTTCTGGCGCTGGTGGTCAGCGGTGGCCACACGCATCTTTATCTCGCCACGCGTGACGGCGATACGTGGCGATACCGCAACGTCGGCAAGACACTCGATGACGCGGCCGGGGAAGCGTTCGATAAAGCGGCGAAGCTGCTCGGCCTGCCGTACCCCGGCGGCCCATGGATGGACGCCCTCGCCGCCCACGGGGATCCGAAAGCGGTTCCTTTCAGCTTCGCGCAGATCAAGGAGAAGGCCACAGGCAACACCGCTCCAAAACTCGCTCGGGAGACTTCGAGCGATGACGAGCGCTTCGATCTTTCCTTCAGCGGCATCAAAACCGCCGTTCGCCGCTATGTCGAAGTGCACGGCATGGCTGGGCGCGTCGCCGAACGCGAAAAGCTTTTGCGAGATAACGGTTTGCTCACCACCAAGCCCGGCAACGCCGAGACGTTGGCTCTCGCGCTCGCGTTCGTCGACGACCAAACACGGAACCTCATCGCAAGCTTCCAGGCTTCGGTAACTGCCTACCTCACGCGCACGTTATTTGCCGCAGCAGCGCGTTACGGAGCGCAAGGCGTGCTGGTTAGCGGTGGCGTTGCCGCCAACAGCGAGCTCCGACGTCGCATGACAGCAGAAGCGGAACGCCGCAAACTGCCAATCGCCTTTCCAGCGATCTCGCTTTCAACCGACAATGCCGCGATGATCGCCGCAGCGGCGTGGCCCAAGTTCGTCCACAAGCAGTTCGCAGGCTCCACCCTCGAACCCGTACCGCAGCTGCGACTTGGTTGAGCGGGTGAAGACCGGCTCCCGTAAAATAAGCCCTGACACGAAACCTGCAGAGAGCGGCGTGCCGGTGAGCCGGGGAGCGCGACCACACACGTTTTGACATTGGAACTTTTCAACACTCTTACCGGTAAAATCGAGCCCCTCTACGCCTCCGACGGCAAAGCGCTGCGCTTCTATTGCTGCGGCCCTACCGTGTACGACTACGGCCACATCGGCAACTTCCGCACCTTCCTGCACGTCGATGTGCTGCGCCGCTCCGCTCGGCTCTTCGGCATGAAGCTGCACCACGTCATGAACATCACCGACGTGGATGACAAGATCATCCGCAACGCCTCTGCCGCTGGGCAATCGATCGGCGACTATAGCGCGAAGTTCGAAAAGGCCTTCTTCGAAGACATGGACGCACTCGGCGTCGAGCGCCCCGAAGACGTTCCACGCGCGACCGAGAACATCAATGAAATGGCCGCGCTCATTGAGCGCCTCGCTGCGGAAGATATTGCGTACAAAGCCGAGGACGGTAGCTGGTATTTCCGCATCGCGCGCGACTCGGAATACGGCAAGCTCAGCAAGAAGGATTTCGAAGGCATTGAAGACGGCGCGCGCGTCAGCGTGGATGAATACGACAAAGACGCGGCCCGCGACTTCGCTCTCTGGAAGGCAACCAAGCCCGGCGAAACCTCATGGCAGACAGCGCTCGGCCAAGGCCGTCCTGGCTGGCATATCGAGTGCTCCGCGATGGCGATGAAATACCTCGGCAACAGCTTCGACCTGCACGCCGGCGGGGAAGACCTGATGTTCCCGCATCACGAAAACGAGATCGCACAAAGCGAGTGCGCGACGCACCAGCCCTTTGCGCGGCACTGGTTTCACGTGCGCTTCCTGCTCGTAGAAGGCAAGAAGATGTCGAAGTCCGAGGGCAATTTCTACACGCTTCGAGATCTTCTGCTGAAAGGCTATCGCGCGTCCGCCATCCGCTTCCTTCTGCTCAGCGTCCCATACCGCCATCAGCTCAACTTCACCTTCGACGGCCTCACTGAATCGACCAATGCTGTAGATCGTCTGCGGACCTTTCACACGCGCGTTCGCGATGGCAAATGGCCGGAGCGGGCGTCCAATGGCGCAGCAATCGCGGAAGTCATTCGCACGGGTGAGGAGAAGTTTCTCGCCGCCCTTGGCAACGACCTGAACACCGCCGAAGCTCGCGCCGCCATCTTTGACGTGCTTCGCGCCGTCAATACCGCGGCGGACCATGGCAACTTTACAAGCTCCAACGCCGAAGCGACACTCGCACTGCTTGCCAAGTTCGATTCCATCTTCGCGGTGCTCGAAGACCGTGACGCCGATCTCACACGCGCCGCGCTTGCCTGGGCAAAGGCAGAAGGCCGCCTCGACGAGGCCGACCCTCAGGTCATTGAAAAGTTCGGCGAAGCTGGGCTCAGCGATGCAGACATCGACGCTCTCGTTGCCGAGCGCACGCAGGCCAAGCGCCAGCGCAATTTCGCGCGCGCCGACGCCATCCGCAATGACCTGCTGGCAAAAGGCATTCTCCTCGAAGACTCGAAAGACGGCGTGCGCTGGAAGCGCGCTTAGCTTTCAAAGTTCGCGACTGGTCTCTGCTTCAAAGGCGCGCTCCAGCGCGTCACCCGCACGGTCAATGTCCTTCTGCGCCACCTCGAACAGGGAGACCGTCTTTCCGTCGCGATGCTCTTCCGTTTTGCGGAAAGGCACGTGCGCGGTAGTCAACCCGTCGCTTGCCAGCTCTGCATCCCCTGCATCATCGAACTCAGCGACGACAAACATGTCACTGTCGTCCGGCTCAAAGCCTTCGTCCTCCACCTGCTCCGGCAGCGGAAATAATCCCTTGTGCTTGCGCAGCAGCTTCACCGCGCGGTCGCTGTCCGCCTCCGGCACATACAACTCCATGACAACGAGCTGGCTGCCATCGATCCGTTTCTCATCCTTCGCTATGGGCCGAAGATACGCGTCTATGCCTGCGTGCTGAAGAAGCGCGATAGCCTCCGATGCATCGATGCCATTGACGAAGTCCCAAAGGTGCGTGTCGCCCTCTGCTGCTTCGTGATCGGCTTCTTGTTCAGTCGTTTCCGCCTTCAGACCACGCTTTCGGAACTCCGCCATCAATGTTTCGCGTGCTATATCGGTGAGATCCTTCTGGCGCTCATAAAAGTCGAACACCTCGGCATCGCTCATCGCGGCGTACTGTTCCTGCAACTCCATCGATCTGCTGTCTGTACTCATCACTTGGCAAACCCTATCAGCCAACTCGTACCGGCTCAAAGCTCATTCGACCGCTTCGCCTGCCGTGCCAATCATCTCTTTCTTCAGCTTCACAGACCGGCTCAGCACCACAATCGCGACAGCACAGATGATGATCGCCATGCCGCCGACTTCTTCTTTCGTCAGCCGCTCATGAAGCAGCAGCACGCCAAGCAGCACGGCGATCACAGGATTCACAAAGGCATACGTTGACACCTTGCCCACGGGTACGTGCTGCAGCAGATACGTGAATGCCACCAAACCGAAGAGCGATCCCAGAATCGCAAGATAGACGATTGCCGTAACGCCGTTCCATGTCCACATGGCGTGGCGCATGTTTCCGCCGGCGAGAACGATGCACCAGTTCACGATTGCCGCGCCTCCCAGCTGCCAACCTGTAGCCACGAAGGTGTCCGCCTGAAAGCGAAATCGTCTGGACAGTATCGACCCTACGGCAAATGCGAGTGCCGCGAGCAGCAGAACACCGACACCCAGCAGCGGGCGCGAGTAGCCTTCCTGCGGTGCGCCGCGTAGTGACGGCCATACCAGCGCCAGAATGCCCACGAGTCCGAGGAGGGTACCCAACCAGCCGCGTGCGCTCAGCGGCTCGCCGCGCGGAAGGAACACCTCAAGAACGGCTACCATGATCGGCATCGTGCACACAATCAGCGACGCGAAGCCCGCCGGCACCATCTTCTCGCCCCAGGTCAGCAGGATATTGTTGGCGCTCATGAATAGGACCCCGACCAGCACCAGCTTCCACGGCTCACCTTTAGGAACACGCAGGCTCTTGCCGCGCAGCAGCACAATCAAGGCAATCAGCACCGCTGAAAGGGAAGCGCGTGCCGCCGAAACCAGCGGCGCAGGCAGGTGCGTGCCTGCAATCTTGATCGCAAGGTAGGTAGAACCCCAAAAGAAGTACACGCTCGCAAAGGCAAGCACGATGCGTGTGCGTTGCGAAAGATTGGGAGACACGGTGACACCATGGTACGTAAAAGCAAAACGGCAAGCCGAAGCCTGCCGTCGCGAAAACAAGAACGCTATCTAGTAGCTGAAGAACTCATTCACGCCGCGGCGCAAACGAATGCCATTTCCGAGTAACGCGACCGCAAGTAGGAACACCAGCGCGTCCCAGTACGCCATCGGGTGTGTCCACCCTGGCGAGTACTGAAGGTCCTGGCCAGACCACAGAGTCACGAAGATGCTTACCAGCAGAAATTGAAAGCCCATGACGAGGAACAGGTGTCCAAGGCGACGCCTCTGATCTAAGCTCTCCACCTGTGCGGGGGTAAGGTTCCGCTCTTCAAAAGGGACCATCGCGTTGGCCATGAGTCTGTTCCTCCAAACCTGCCGAGAAGTTTATTAAACCACAGCTACCGTTGCCGATTGTTGCTGGTCGCCTGTTGCTCAACTTCTAACACCTAAACCGCAGCTTGAACCCCTAGTTAACTCGCTTGGTTCCTTCACCTGCGCGCCTGTCAAAATTCGCTTTCAGGCGCGCGATGCGATTCTCCATCGAGTCGTTGGGAACGTCCTGCACAAACGCGACCGACTGAATTCCAGCCACCTCGAAGCGCTTGCGACAGCGAATGTTCTTGCATCCGACCACATCGTCCCGCCGCAACATATAGCTCCGCGCCTTTTCAAATTGTGCCCGATCTTTCGCATCGGCGTTCGGCGGCAGACGCTGCTTCTTACGCCGCGTCAGCCAGTTCAGTTGGTACTCGTTTTCCTGGTTGCAGTGCGGACACATGAGCATGTGAGTCTTCGTTTCCGGCCGCTCTTCATAAAAGTCGCGCTCTTGCATGGGTACCTCCCGCGCCTGTCTTCTTTGGATGCCCGCAGGCGCAAGAACGAAAGATACGCCAAGTTGCGGGTGGTGGCGTACTCTGGATTTTCCAAGAGGAACTGCACTGCTGTGGCCAAGCTGAAGAAACGAACGTTTTCCATCACCAAAGCAGTCAAGGCTAACGCGCGGGCGCGGGTCGGCTCGCCGCCCCCGGAAAAGGTGCTTCCGAATACGAAGGATAAGGCTGAGACGGAGCCGAAGCACAAAAAGACGTTGGCGGATTTGCTCAGCAAAAGCGCAGATGACTGATGCATCGAAGGTGAACGTACCGCATGCGCTGCCCACTAGGTAGAACATCATCCTCCGACGCTTACGTCGGCAGTGTTCGCGCTGAAGGCGCGAAGCGATACCAGCCTGGGGCAACGCCCCAGGTGGCCTAGCGAATGAGGTCTCAAGCGCTAAAGGCGCGACCTATAAATCCAGAGCAGTCGAACAGTCTCACCTTCCCTGATACCGCTTCAGCACATCATCCAGCGTCAGCACACCTTCCAGCGCGCCGCGCATGGCGCGGTTAGACACTGGCAGTAGCGGCCAGCGTTTAAAGTAGGGCAGCGCGCTCGATAGCTGTTGATCCGGGAAGATCAGCGGCGTTCTTTCCGGCCCCAACCTTTGCTCCAGGCACTCCTTCGCTTCGACCGCATCGCCCGCAGTCACCACCTCCAGAACTTCGCGCATCTCTTCCCCGCGAGCGGCATACCACAGTCCGTCGCTGCAGCGCACGAGGAAGGCTGTTGCCTGGCGCGCCTCTTCGCTTTCCGCGACGGAAGCTTTGATGGCCCATAACGACTCCTTGCCTTCAACGATGGGTACGGTTGGCGGCTGTAACGCGTCCTCGAAGTGCAGTTCACTTTCTTCGCGCTGCTCTTCCATCGACGGCAGATAGAGCCCGTCCTGATGCGTGAACAGCTCAAACACGGGAACAGGCTGCAGCGTGCGCGAGATCAAGTACGCAATTGTGTTGGCGAGAATAACCGGAAGAATGATCGAGTAATTCCCGCTGACCTCCAGCACCATGAACACCGACGTCAACGGTGCACGCAGAAACGCGGCGAACAACACCCCCATGCCGACCAGCGCGTAGGAGCCAATCGAGCCTGTCAGGGAAGGAAAGAACATCTTCTCGAAGGAGCCGATCGAAGCGCCTAGCATCGCGCCAACAAACAGAGTCGGAGCGAACATGCCGCCTGGCGTGCCGCTCGAGAAAGACACCGTCGTTGCGATGATCTTGAAGGCCGCCAGAAGCAGCAGCATCTTGAACGCAAATTGCCCATGCATCGCCTGGTCAATCGCGCCATAACCCGCTCCCATTACCTCCGGCAAGCCGAAGTAGCCGATGCCTCCAACCAGCAGCCCAGCCAGTGCTGGTTGTAGCATCTGAAACCACTCTGCCTGCCGACGCAGCAGCGGGCGCAACGTTCCAAGCGACTTCGCAAACACGAGCGACGCAACGCCGCCGACGATTCCCAGCACGGTATACGCCATCAATTCGCGCGGATCGCGCAGCGTCACGGAAGGAATGCGGAACATCGGTTCAGCGCCCCAAAACCATCGGGCGACCACGACCGCTGCAACCGCTGAGAGCACGATCGACCCGAGCACCGCAGACGTCCACTGGCCGATGACTTCTTCGATAACGAAAAGGATCGCGGAAATCGGCGCGTTAAAAGCAGCAGCAAGACCCGCAGCTGCACCCACCGGAGCGAAAATCCTCAGTCGTTCCCGCGATAAACCCACGCGTCGGCTGATGAACGAAGCCACGCCGGCACCAATTTGCAACGATGGGTCCTCAGGCCCAAGGGAGTACCCGCTACCAATCGCAAACGACGCCAACAGAAACTTGCCGATCATCGTACGGATGGAAATGTAGCCGTTGTGAATGTAGAGCGCGGCCTTCGTCTGGTTCACGCCGCTGCCGCGTACCTGCGGAAACACATATCGCGTAAGCACGGCAATCACAAGGCCGGCGCAAGAGGGTGCAACAAGCAGTCTCCACTGATGCGGTGCGGGCGCAGAGCCTAGCAGCAGCACGCTCAACCACTCGATCGCCATGCGGAACGAAACCACAAGCAGGCCGGAAATGATCCCGATGAAGATCGAGAGCAGCAGAAAGACACGTTCTTCGCGCGCGGGTGAGATCGACGTCGCCGTTGTGGCTTCCGCTGCTCCTGAAATCGTCGGTTGTGTCGCCATCGCCATCGTCTATCGCTCTTTGTTGCTGCTTTTCATTGCGGGGCCGGCGTTCTTGCCAGCATCAGCAGCAGGGCATCATCGCCTTGCGGTTGCCCACACACATGCGCTGTTTCGCGTTCGGTATCGAACACCAGCGCCATCACCGTGTCTTCCAAAGCGGCATCGCGTTCCAGCGCCGCGCGCCCATCATTCCTGGCCACGGAAGCCCATCGAGCCTTGAGCGTCAGCATGTCCGGAGGTAGCGCTGCGCCCCGTGCCTGCCGCTGCCCCGCGGCAGCCCCACTTATTTGAGCGACGCAGCCTTGCATGCGTCTCTGCGCGATCGCGCGTGCCGCTTCAAGATGCTCCGTACGTTCCACCGCCGGTAATTCTCGCGAAGGATTGAGCGCCACCAACCGCTGGCTGTTTGCGACGAGCGTCGTTAGTTCAGCGAGCTTATTCGCATCGTTCTTCTTTTTCGCCTTGGTGACCGCGCGCTGCAAGAGACTTGCAGCATCGCTGTACTTCCCGAGCGAATATGCCGCACGCCCAGCACGTTCCAGCGCTGTCTCGCGAACCGGGTCGTCTTGGATAGCCTTCTGGTAATAGGTCAGCGCATCCGCCGTATCGCCGACCGCGCGCAGCTTGTCACCGAAGGCAAGTTCCAGGTCTTCGCGCTCAGGCGCGTTGCCGGCCGCGATCAGAATTTCTCTGCGAGCGTTCGCTTGGTCCCCTTGGCTCGCTAGGTAGTCGGCAAGCTCCAGACGAGTTTCGCGCCGCCGCTGCACGCCGTCGCCTTCCCAGCTGCCGAAGATCGCGGCACGGTAATAGTTCACCGCCCCTGCCCTATCGCCCTTCCTTCGCAAGAGCCGCGCGAGCTGCACATTTAGAAGCCCGTCACCCGGCCGCGCTTCCCAAAGACCGAGAAAATAGTTCACCGCTTCGTCCGTTCTGCCGGAAGCTGCAAGCGCCTGCGCCATCATCAGTTGGTCGTTGCGGTCGTTGGGCTCAAACGAAAGCGCGGTACGAAAGTCGTCCACCGCATCCGCAGCTTTGCCATCATGCAGCGCCGCTCGCCCCCTCGCCGACCATTGCTCACCTAAGCCTTCACGATGACTCTGAAACGTTCGAAACAGAAATAGCGTCAGCCCAAATAGGGCAGAGGTGGCAACGCAGAGCACGGCAAATGTGGCGCCGTCGCGCAGCATAAGCCCACCTTTAGTCAGCTGTCGAGTTGGGCTGGCGGCCTGCATAGAAGAATGTCGTAATGAGAGAGACTTCCAACAGTGTAAGCGCTGCGTCGTGGAAACCGCCGCACGGAAATCGCGCGAGGCTCGCTTCATTGTGGTGCCCTCAGCCTGGGTGCCCGACATTCCGCGTCGTCGCTGGCCAGGACCGCCTCACTCCCGCGTCCCGTTTACTCTAGAGTGCGTGCCAGTCTCTGTCGTCCTGATCGCCTTTTCTCTTGTCGCCATGGTGCTTGCCATCTGCCTGCACGACTGTATGCAGGCCTGGGCGGCAAATCGCCTCGGGGACCCCACCGCGCGCATGCTCGGGCGCATCACGATGAACCCAGCGATGCACTTCGACGTGTTCGGCACCGCGATAGCGCCGCTGCTGTCGATCTTCATTTTCCACAACGCGCTCCCATACGGCTGGGGCAAGCCCGTGCCGATGACCTACCGCAACTTCCGCAGCAAGAACGGTGAAATGCTGGCTGTCGCAGCCGGTCCGCTCGCACAGTTTGGGGCGGCGCTCGTTGCGCTGATCCTCCTCGTCATCATGAAACACACCGTTCCTCTGGCGCGCGAATCACTGGTCTTCGTGATGATGGTTGCCGCGCGCATGCCGCTTGCAGGCCTCGACGCGCTCCCTGGCGTGTTCCCGCTTCTGCTGTTCCTCTATCTCTGCATCATGGTGAATCTGCTGCTGTTCTGCTTCAACTTGCTGCCCATGCCGTTCCTCGATGGCGGCAAGGTTCTCGTCCACTTTCTGCCCTACAACGCGGCCAAAGCGTTTGAGCAGTACAGCATGTTCTTCGTGCTTGCCTTTTTCCTCATCGGCGGTTATCTCGTGAGCATTGTGTACAGTCCGCTCCTTACGATTTTTCAGGTACTGCTCGCCAGCTTGTAAGCCGCTGCAGGCTGCTGCAACTCCAGGCGCCAGCCATGTATCCTTAAGCCTCACGTTCATGAGTTCACATCCCCTACGCACGACCCCGCGCCCTCGCGTTCTTAGCGGCATGCGGCCCACCGGCAAACTTCACCTCGGCAACTACATGGGCGCCCTCAAAAACTGGGTGCACTTGCAGCAGGACTACGACTGCTACTTCTTCATCGCCGATATCCACGCGCTCACCACCGACTACGCCGACCCCGGCCGCATCGTGGCCAACAACATCGAGATTGCGCTCGACTTTCTCTCCGCCGGGCTCGACCCCGGCCGCTGCGTCATCTTCAAGCAGAGCGACGTGCCCGCCCACTCCGAACTCAACACGCTCTTCAGCATGTTCACGCCCGTAGGCTGGCTTGAACGCGTCCCCACCTACAAAGATCAGCAGGCTGAGCTCGCTGAAAAAGACCTCAACACCTTCGGCTTCCTCGGCTATCCACTGCTGCAGGCCGCAGACATCCTGCTCTACACCCCGCACTTCGTTCCCGTCGGCGCCGACCAGGTCGCGCACGTAGAGCTCACCCGCGAAGTCGCACGCCGCTTCAACTCTCTTTACCCCGGCGCATTCTTCACCTCACCCGAAGCCGCGCCGTGGGAGATGAACGCCATTCTCGAAAAAGCCCGCAAGCTCGCCGGCGAACCAAAGGATTCGACACGCTCCGACTTCAGCCCGCACCAGCTCTTTGAAGCCGCCTCGCAGACGAAGAAAATATCGCCCTTCGGCCGCCGTGAAATCCTCCCCGAGCCGCAGGTGCTGCTCACGCCCTCGCCGAAGGTGCCCGGCCTCGACGGGCGCAAAATGTCGAAGAGCTATAACAACCACCTCATGCTCAGCGAGCCGGAAGCCGAGCTCCGCGCCAAGCTCAAGGTGATGGTCACCGACCCCGCGCGCGTGCGCCGCGACGACCCCGGCAACCCCGACGTCTGCCCCGTCGGCAATCTCCACAAAGTTTTCAGCGATGAAGAAACCATCGCGAAGGTGTACGACGGCTGTACCCACGCCACCATCGGCTGCATCGAGTGCAAGACCTGGTGCTCCGACTCCATCGTTCGCGCTATAGCCCCAATTCAAGAGCACCGCCACGACCTCGAAAAGCGTCCCGAGGTCATCAAAGACGTGCTCGCCAACGGCGCAACCCGCGCCGCCAAACGCGCCAACGAAACACTGGCCGAAGTGAAGCACGCCATGGGTCTCAGCTAATGGCAGAAGAACTGGAGCAAGCAGCGACTCCGGACGAGACTGCGATACCCTCAGCCCCGCCGTCCCAACCGGAAGCCCAACCATCCGCCCTGTCATCTCGACCGGAGGCCCTGAGCGAACGCAGTGAGTCGAAGGGGCGGAGTGGAGAGACCCCCGCATTCGCGGATGCTTCAGAGCCGCAGCCGTCCGCATCAGAGCCGCAGCCGTCCGCAGAGGCCCTCTCTACTCATTTGTCATCTCGACCGGAGCGCGAAGTGCGGAGTGGAGAGACCCCTGTATTTGCAGACGCTGACGAGCCACAGCCGCAATCGGAGAGCAAGACAAGCGAGCCGTTCACCCTCGAGTCGCCCAAACCGGCACTCGCCCCCGAGCCAAAGAAACAGCCCGCGAAAAAAGACCCCGAAGAAGCCTCGCAATCCCCGTTCTCACTCACAGTCGGTGAGGTCTATGAAGGCCCGTTCGATCTGCTGCTCGACCTCGTCCGCAAGCAAAATATCGATATCTACGACATTCCCATCTCGCGCATCACCGCGCAATTCCTCGAGTACACGCACCACCTCAAGCAGGTCGACGTCGACGCCGCCGGCGAGTTCGTCTACGTCGCCTCGCTGCTCATCCACATCAAGAGCAAAACACTGCTGCCGCGCGATCCCACTGAGCTAGGTGACAACGGCGCTGCGGAAGATCCGCGCCGCGAGCTGGTCGAACGCCTGCTCGAACACGAGCGCTTCAAAGCCGCCGCACAAATGCTGTTACAAAAACAGCAAATCGAAGAAGCCACATGGTCGCAGCCGGGTATGAAAGCCTTTCTGCGGGACCAAGGGCAGGACTCGCTCGAAGGCGAACGCGAAATCGCCGCCGACACCGTCGATCTTGTCCGCGTCTTTCAGGATATTCTGCAACGCCTGCGCGAGCGCCCGGTCCACAGCATCGACGAAGACTCCGTCACCGTCGCGCAAATGATCGACTTCGTAAAGCGCCGCCTGCTGATGGAAGATCGTCCCATCAGCCTCCGCCGCATGCTCAGCAACACCAAGTCAGAACGCGCCCTCATCTGCACATTCCTCGCAATGTTGGAGTTGGTCCGCCTCCAGGCGATTCTGCTGCGTCAGCCAGATGAACTAGGCGACATCCTCGTAAAGAAGACCGACAACTTCGATCAGGTGATGGCAGACCAGGCTGCCGTTCGGGACGACTGGGACTAGAGCCTCTGAATCAGAAGCGTTCCGCCATCGGTTCTCAATACCCTTGCCTCGCCTTCCATCCACGCGCGCGGCTGTTCTTTGCTCGCGGCGTTCACCATGGTGGTCATCTCCGCGCCTTCGAACGACACACACTCCGCTGTAATTTCAGGTGTGCCAAGGCCCTGATCGGCCGACCAATAGCGGGGTGCGTCTTCCCAGGCGTTGAAATAAATGCGCGTCGGTCCGCACCAAAGTTCCTGTTTCATCTCGGCGAAAGTATAGCTGCGACGCATCAGCGCAATCTGCCGCATCGGCAACATAGCTGCGCTGTAGGCAAAACTCTGCTCTTCTCTGTTAGCCCGGCAAAGGCTGCCGCCCGCGCTGGTAAGCTGAACCGAATCCCTTGCATTTTCTGGAGTGCACCGTGTTCAGAGCTTCGCTGATCGCCGCAGCGCTTTCCCTTGGTATCGCTTCATCTCGCGCCGCTGCTCAATCCACTCCGGCACAGGTGCCCTGGCCGATTCGCGCCGTCATCGTCACCACCTTTGAAGTCGGCAACGACACTGGCGACATGCCGGGCGAATTCCAGCTCTGGGTCGAGCGCGAACACCTTACGGAAGTCATCGACTTTCCCGGCGGCGTACACCCGCTGCGCACCAACGCGGAGCACACCGTGCTCGGTATGGTCAGCGGCACAACGCTGGTGAATGCTACGGCCAGCCTAATGGCCCTCGGTCTCGACCCGCGCTTCGACCTCACGCACGCCTACTTCCTCATCAACGGCATCGCGGGTGTCGACCCGCACGAAGCGTCGATCGGCTCAGCGGCATGGGCAAACTACGTCGTGAACGACGTGTCGCGGGAAATCGATCCGCACGACGCACCCGCTGCCTGGCCCTACGGCTTCTTTCCCATGGGAGCAACGGCGCCGCGACCGGACAAGCTGCCACAATCCAGGTTCCAGGCCTCGAATCTCTACACCCTCAACCCGCAACTCGTGGCCTGGGCCTACGCCCAGACCAAGGATCTCAAGCTGTTGGACGATCCCACCGTCGCCGCATTTCGCGCAGAATACAAAGGCTTCCCCAATGCGCAGAGGCCACCCTTTGTTCTCATCGGCGACACCTTTGCCAGCGACATCTATTGGCACGGCACCGTCATGACCGGCTTTGCGGAAGATTGGGTCAAATTACATAGCGACGGCAAAGGCCGCTTCGTGATGACTGAGATGGAAGACTCCGGCTACATGGAGGCGATCGCGCGCCTGAGCCGTTTACAACGCGTCGATCCCCAACGTGTCCTTGTCCTGCGCACCGGCAGCAACTACTCGATGCCGCGCGAGGGTCATACCGCGATCGAGTCCGTCACCGCACCCTACATCGGCATGCGCGTCGCGGTAGAAGCTGCTTATCTCACCGGAAGCACAGTGCTGCATACACTGCTTGCGAACTGGTCACAAACCCGCGACCACATTCCCGCCAAGGAGTGAGCCAACTACCGCTCTCCAAGCACCCTGTCATCTCGACCGGAGGTCCTGAGCGAACGAAGTGAGTCGAAGGGGCGCAGTGGAGAGACCCTGTATTTGCCCTGCCCATGTGTGCTGAAGAAGCACGTCTCGCGGCATCCCTGGCCAGCTACGCCTCACCCAGCAACCGCTCATACGTCACCGCGGTCGCCTCATCAAAGCAACAAAACTCTACCGTGTCCACACCGCATCCACCCGCCATCTCCCGGCAAACAGCAATCGCGATCTTGGCCGCAGGCCCTTTGGGATACCCATAAATTCCCGTTGAGATCGCTGGAAACGCGATGCTCTTCACCTCGTGCTCGCGCGCCAGTTGCAGACACTGCCGATAGCAGTTCGCAAGCTGCTCCGGCTCACCCTTCGCGCCGCCGTTCCACACCGGTCCGACCGCATGGAACACCCACTTTGCCGGCAACCGAAACCCCGGCGTCGCTTTCGCATCGGCCGTCTTGCATCCATGCAACTCGCGGCAAGCTGCGACAAGCTCAGGCCCGGCTGCGCGGTGAATGGCCCCATCCACACCGCCTCCGCCCAGCAGCGATGTGTTGGCAGCGTTGACGATAGCGTCCACCGCACGCTTCGTAATGTCACCACGAACGACTTCCAGCTTCGCCATCGACTGACTCCTGCTCTCGATTACTTCCTCTACGTTTCTGAGGATCACCCATAAGTGGGAGAAGTTTACCGTCCGTTCACGATTTCCTCGTGGCCGACTAGCTAAGCTTGCCATGTCCCGCGATATCAAACTTCCACATCGAAGGTTCTCCGCATGAGTACGGCAACGGCAATCCGCACGTCAGAAACCCCATACACAAAGTCCATCCTGGACGAGAAACTTGAGAAATCCTCCGTCGGCAAATGGGGCGGCATTGTTTTCGGCGTCATGCTGGTCGCAGGTCTGATCTACATCGCCACACATCTTGGCAAAGATCTTTCCGTTGTCCACTCGGCTTCTGTCTTTCCGTTTGTCCTGCTGGGCCTCGCACTCTTCATCGCGCTCGGCTTTGAGTTTGTGAATGGGTTTCATGACACGGCTAATGCCGTTGCCACCTGCATCTACACGCACTCGCTGGAACCGCACATCGCGGTCGTCTATTCCGGCATCATGAACTTCGTCGGTGTGCTTCTAAGCTCTGGCCTCGTAGCGTACTCCATCGTCAGCCTGCTGCCCGTGGAGTTGATCCTCAAGGTAAGCTCCGGTTCCGGCTTCGCCATGGTCTTCGCGCTCCTGGTTGCTGCCATTCTTTGGAATCTTGCCACCTGGTGGAAGGGCTTGCCCGCTTCGAGCTCACACACCATGATCGGCTCCGTCATTGGCGTAGGCATTGCCAACCAGTTGATGCATGGCCGCTCGGGTGTATCCGGCATCGACGTAGAACAAGTCAAGAAGGTCTTCACGGCCCTGCTCGTCTCTCCATTGGTCGGCTTTGGCGTCGCGATCCTCGTGTTCTTCCTTTTCAAGCTGGTGGCGCACGATCCCCGCTTGTACAAAGCTCCTGAAGGCACAGAGCCACCACCTTTCTATATCCGCGCTCTGCTCATCCTTACGTGCGGCGGCGTCAGCTATGCGCACGGTTCAAACGACGGCCAAAAGGGCATGGGCCTGATCATGCTCATCCTCGTCGGCACGGTTCCAACCGCCTATGCGCTGAACCACACCGTGGACCGGGGCTCTATTGTCACGTTCGCTGCTGTCTCCACGCAGGTTGCCGGCGCGCTGCACAACTACGAAGACCCTAATGTCACCCTTGGCGAGTCCGGCCCTGAGCTGGAGAAGTTTGTCGCTGATAAGAAATACGAGCCTCAGGTCGTCACGGCGCTCGAAGAAATGGTGAACGACATCCGCAACGAAGCCGTGAGCTATGGTTCGCTCGGCAACGTGCCTGCGGAGATGCAGGCCAACGTTCGCAACCAGATGTACCTCACCTCGGCCACCTTTGCCCAGCTCGCGAAGTCGAAAGACGCACCAAAAATTAGCGACGCAGACAAGAAAGTCATCGCCAACTACAAGGGCTTCTTGGATAAATCCACTAAGTTCATCCCGACTTGGGTAAAAGTAGCCGTTGCCCTCGCGCTTGGCCTTGGAACGATGGTCGGCTGGAAACGCATCGTGGTCACGGTTGGTGAAAAGATCGGCAAGACACATCTCACCTACGCGCAGGGTGCCTCAGCTGAACTTACTGCCATGTGCACGATCCTGGCCGCCGACAATTTTGGGCTTCCCGTCAGTACCACGCACGTCCTCAGTTCGGGCGTAGCCGGCACCATGATGGCCAACGGCAGCGGCCTGCAGATGTCCACCATCCGCAACATCGCGCTTGCCTGGGTCTTCACGCTTCCTGCTGCCGCGGTGTTATCCGGGCTGCTCTTCCTGCTCTTCAACAAGATCGCCAGCTAGCCGTCGCAGCTTTATCGCGCCTGGAAGAGCGTGGCTTCGGCCACGCTCGTTCTTCTGCGACACTGCAACGTTCTAAGTTGCGCGGGGCGAAGGGTCGCACCACATGGTCTGCTGGCACTAGCAACACTAGAGCCGTCATCTCGACCGAAGCGGCGCAGCCGCGCAGTGGAGAGACCCCTGTATTTGCGAAGCGAGCGCAGAGCGCGAGCAAGTCAGCTCGCCACCAACCACTAGCCACTCATCACTAGCCATTCCAGGTTGCTACACTTGTCTTTGCCTTTTCCCATGAGCCTTAAAGCCAAAATAGAAGCCGTCATTTATGCGTCCGAGGAGCCGGTGACGCTTGCCCAGCTCGTCGGCCTGCTTGGCGTGGAAGCGCAAGCCGAACTCGACGAGCGTGAGTCGCAGCAGCAGACCCTCGCTCTCACCGATTTCGATTCACCCCTCAACACGGAAGCCGACGATCCCGACGCACTGAACGCCGAAACCCTTGAGCGCACCGCTGATGACGAAGAAGCGGAAGCAGAATCCGCAACCGACACCGAAGCCGCGACCACCGAAGATGACTCCGCTCCGCCATCTGAGCCCACAAAGGCCGAGGTCGCTGAGGCCGTAGAAGTCATTGCGGAAGAGATTCGCGAACACGACGCGGGAGCCACTCTCTCGGATAGCGCCGCCTCCGAAGCCGGGAAGCCGGTCCCGCCCATCGATGCCAAAGCGCGCGACCGCAAGCTCCGCGAATACTTCCGCGATCTGCTCGACCTGCTGATAGCCGACTACGCCAATGGCGACCGCGGTCTTGAAATCCGCGAAGTCGCCGGCGGCTTCCGCCTCTCGACCAAGCCTGAATACCACGACGCCGTCCGCGGCTTCGTGAAGTCCCTCAAACCCCCTCTAAAGCTCTCGCTGCAGGCGCTCGAAGCCCTCGCGGTCGTCGCGTACAAACAGCCCGTCACCGCGCCGGAAATCTCCGAAATTCGCGGCGTCGAGTCCGGCGGCGTGCTCGGCAGCCTGCTTACCCGCAAGCTCATCACCACTGCCGGCCGCAAGCAGGTCATTGGCCGCCCCATCCTCTACAAAACGACGAAGGACTTCCTCGTCCGCTTCGGCCTCAAAGACATCAACGAGCTTCCCAGCATCGAAGAGTTCGAGAAGATGGCCGGTGAGTTCGCCGACACGGAACCCATACAGGAGGAGATCGAGATGGCAGGCCCACACAACACCTCCGAAGAAGCCGTCGCGTCCGGCAACTCGGGATCGCTCGACGAGATCAACTCCGCGCCCGAGCCCACCAATGCACTCCATGACAGCGTCGAAGAGATGATGAGCGACAAGAGCACAGCACCCGAAGAAAGCGCGGTCGAAGACCTGGAGCGCATGAAGAGCGATCACGAGCCACAGGCCGATGGCGACGACCGCCCCATCGACGACTCCGACGACATCGTCGTGGACGGCCGCATCTCCGGCATCCCGCCGCGGAACACCGCGGACGATAATCCATCGGCCGAAGAAGCCGCGATTCAGTCCTTTGAAGTTGAAGAGAAGTCCTAATGCCCGACGTCAATCCGAAACATCCAACCGAGCCGCCCGACTCACCACAAGACACCTATCCTCACACCATCGCGACACCTGAAGGCGACAACGAGTACCTTCCCGACCAGCCGTTGTCTCCCTCCGCACCCACGCCGGAACGCCCACGCGGCAATGAACCCCACCCGCAGCAGCCTATCCGCCCTGCG
>CAJCIP010000028.1 GCA_903970445.1 Verrucomicrobia bacterium Tous-C9LFEB
CTTCGACGAGCGTGGCTATCTGGAAGTCGAAACACCGATGCTGCACACGGTCGCCGGCGGAGCGACCGCGCGGCCATTCACAACTCATCACAACGCGCTCGACATTCCGCTCTCACTGCGCATCGCGCCGGAGCTCTTCCTTAAGCGCCTCGTCGTCGGCGGCATGGACCGCGTCTACGAGATCAATCGCAACTTCCGCAACGAAGGCGTCAGCACCCGCCACAACCCCGAATTCACGATGCTCGAGTTCTACCAGGCCTACGCGAACTACCACGATCTGATGGACCTCACCGAAGAACTGATCAAGTTTGTTGCGATGGAAGTGAACGGAACGACGATCACTCACTTCAACGGCCATGAGATCGATCTCGGCAAGTGGCAGAAGCTCAGCATGCGTGAGGCGATCTGTGAATTCTGGGAGCACACAAGAAGACTCGGAGTTCGACCGACTCTAGACGACCTCTCCTCGGTATCTAGGCTGGAGTATTTTCTTCTTCAGGACGAAGAAGAGGTTGAATCAACACAGACTTCGTTGTATCGGAAGACCGTAGGCATGGAGTCGTTGGAGGCGTTCAGAGTCTTCGAACAACATATAAAAGCGATGGACGAAGCTGAAAGTACGCGCCACCAGCGATACAAGGAACTCCTCCCAATCGCAAACCTAGTGCGGGCCGGCAAAGTTGGTCTGGCGATAACTACACTCTTCGAAACTTACGCCGAGCCTCATCTCATCCAGCCCACAATCATCTACGACTTCCCTCTAGCCGTCTCTCCCCTCTCCAAGATCAAGCCCGACGAACCCGACTGGGTCGAGCGCTTCGAGTTCTACATTGGCGGCTTCGAAGTCGGTAACGCCTTTAGCGAGTTGAACGATGCCGAGGATCAACGCCGCCGATTCGAAGCGCAACTCGAAGCCAAAGCCGCAGGTGACGACGAAGCCATGGGCGAAATGGATGACGACTACGTCCGCGCGCTCGGCTACGGCTTGCCGCCGACCGCGGGCGAAGGCATCGGCATCGACCGTCTCACCATGCTGCTCACGGGCTCACGCTCCATCCGCGACGTCATTCTCTTCCCCCTCATGCGCCCACAAGGTACCGCACTACAAACGAAGCTCGCACACGAAGCAAAATCCGAGGGCGGCGAATCAGCCGAGTAGTTCTCTTTTTTGTTGTCATTCCCGAAGGGAATCCGCGGTTTTTGCCACGCCTTCGCTGTCCGCGGTCAGCGAACATCAGCGCCAAAGGCTTTACCGATATCAGCCTCGAGCGCAGGCATAGATATCAGTGCGAGCAGCGAGAGAGCGCTGAAGGCGCGACCCATACCAGCCTAGGGCGAAGCCCTAGGAATCTATCCAGGTAGCGAAAAGAGCGCTAAAGGCGCGACCCCATACCAGCCTAGGGCGAAGCCCTAGGAATCTACCCGGGTAGCGAACAGAGCGCTGAAGGCGCGCCCCATAGCTGCCGCGATCATTGGTCTCATACCGGGCCTCTTGACACTCCTTGTAAACTAGAAAAGTAAGAAAGTTCGGCATGCCCGGCCACAAGCCGGGCATGCCTTTTTGCTTTTCTGGATAGACTTCCGACGGACTTAGGCCGAACCTATCCCGAATGTTTCGAAGACTTTACCGCAAAAGTACGGGGGAGGGGTATCTATATGCTGCTGATCACATTCGCCACAATCCGCACGCCGTCCAACGTGCGCTGCCGCTCGATCTCGCCACCAAGCGCCAAGCGAATCCCCTTGCCGTATTCCGGTCCGGCAGCGCACCAGTGCCCGGCCGTAACCAGCACTTCCTTGTCGCGCAGTTGCCGCTCGATTGCTCGCGAGTCAAGCGACTCCGGCACCCGCACCCAGAGGTGCCATGCACAGGCAGCGCCGGGCGGGGCGAGTTCGCCGAGAATCGCGCGCGCCTCGCGATTGCGATCTGCACCTTCCGCACGCTTCAGCCGAACGACGCGGTCCAGCGTGCCATCTTCCACCATCAGCAGCGACGCAAGGTTCTGCGGGACATCCGTGCCGGTAGCAGTGCAGCGAAAGGAAGTCACGAGAGCTTCGCTCGCATTTTCCGGTGCAATGAGGAAGCCGGTGCGCGTGGCTGGGGAAAAGCTCTTGGAAAGTCCTCGCGCGTAAAAGGTCCGCTCTGGAGCAAGCTGCGCATAGCTTGGCGGCGAGTCTTCTTCCATGAAGCCGTACGCGTCGTCTTCGATGATCGTGAGGTCGAACTGCCGTGCGATCTCGACGATCTGCTCGCGACGCAGAAGCGGCGTAACGAAGCCCAACGGGTTCTGCACTGTCGGCATGGTAAAAAGACCGCGCAGCGGAACGCCGGTCTTTTTGAGGCGCTCGCACAGCTCCTGCAGGCCGTCGGGAACGATGCCATGTTCATCGATGACGCAGGAGACGAATTCTGTCCGCGTCATCCGGCACTGATCTAGGAAACCGGGGTAAGAGTTTCCCTCCACGGCGATGCGCTTGCGAATCAGCCCCGAGGCGAGAAGCGCGTTAAGCGTGCCGTGATGGCCGCCTGCCGTAATCCATGTGCGCTCGACGGGAAAGCCCAATAGCTTTGCCGCCGTCTCGCGCAGTATGCCTTCGACTGTGCGGAAGGAAGGACGCTGAATCTCGACGGATTCTGCGCTGTATTCCCGCATGGCGCGGCCAAGGTACTGCTGCCAGATGCCCTCCTGCTCTTTGAGCAAGGGGAAGTTCCACTGCAAGTCGAGCATGGGCAAAGTCTAATAGACTCATCGAGTGAATATTCTGTTTGTCGGTGACGTGTTCGGTTCCGCGGGGCGGCATATCGTGCACGAACACCTGCCGCACGTCGTTGAGTCCAACGAAGTCGATCTGCTCATCATCAATGGCGAGAATGCCGCTGGTGGCTTTGGCATCACGCCCTCCATCGCGGAAGAGTTCTTCGATATGGGAGCGCACGTCATTACGACGGGCAATCACATCTGGGACAAGAAAGAAATCTTTGAGTACATGAACGTCCCGGTGGGCTCACATGGGCGTGGACGCCGCATCCTTCGGCCAGCTAACTATGCGCAAGGCACGCCAGGTTTCGGTGTCTACCAGGGCGCGCTTCCAACGGGCCAGGACTATGCTGTCATCAACCTGCAGGGTCGCGTCTTCATGAGCTCCTGCGACGATCCGTTTCGTAAAGCCGATGAGCTGCTGAAACAGATCACGGCAAAAGTAATCCTGCTGGACTTCCACGCCGAAGCGACGAGCGAGAAGGTCGCGATCGGATGGCATCTCGACGGGCGCGTCACAGCCGTGCTTGGCACGCATACACACATCCCCACCGCAGATGAGCGCATTTTGCCAAAAGGCACAGCGCATCAGACCGACGTTGGTATGAGCGGGCCTTATGATTCCGTGATCGGTGTGGAGGCAGAGCTCGCATTGAAGCGCTTCCTCACCGGCATGCCCGGTAAGTTCGAACCCGCGAAGGGCAATCCGAAGATGTGTGCCACGCTAGTCGGCTGCGACGGTGGAACAGGCCGGGCGCATTCGATCAAACGCTTCATGCTGGGCGAGTAGTTTAGTCCGACGCGCTGAGACTTAGACCTTGTTCGTATCGCCTGACCGAGGGCGGAAACGAAGCGTGTAGAAACCGCCGAAGATCGTCAGCAGAACGCCCCACCAGAATGTCGGATGAAGGTTGTTGAGAACAGTAGGCGCCTCGTGCCCACCGAACCATGCCCATGCACCATAGGGCAGCAGTACGATGCCGTACGAAAGTGTCATTACACCTACGAAGAACCAAATGCTCAAGGCGTCGCCGCGTCCAGTGCCTTCTGCCATGATCGTGCCTCCCGTTAGAAGAAGATAATGTTAAGCGCGATGAAGACGACCGCGACGACACAGGCCCAGAACACGGGCTTTTGCCAGATGGTAGTGGCGCCGTCGCTTGGTATGACCGTAGCGCCGTAAACAAGACCGTTGAGTTCAGCGTCGGTCTTCGCTGTCGTCATATAGCTGACGGCCACCGTAACGAGGACGCAGATGATCCAGCTCCAAAGCGCGCGGTACATGTTCTCGGCCATCGGCTGCGCGTCAGGCGACAGAGCAATGTGGGCCAGCGCGGCCTTGCCGCCCGTGTGCACATACGCGAACATGCCGATGGAACTGAGCGTTCCCGCAAACAGACCCCAGAAACCGCCTTCTTTCGTCGCGCGCTTCCACAACATACCCAGGATGACGGTGCCGAACAGCGGCGCGATGAAGAAGCTGAACAGCGACTGCACGTAGTCCATGATGGAACTGGCGTGCGCCACGAGGTACGCGGTCATGATCGAGATCAACATGCCGATCACCGTCGACCAGCGGCCCATCGCAACGTAATGCTTATCGCTTGCTTTCTTATTGATGTAGGCGCCGTACAGGTCGTACGTCCAGACAGTCGAGAAGGCTGACACGTTGCCGGCCATGCCGCTCATAAAGCCGGCTACTAATGCCGTGATGCCAAGGCCGAGAAGACCTGGACCGCAGTATCGGATGAGCATCAGCGGCAGGACTTCATCATAGGCATGCTGTCCGGTGGCCTTCGCGATGTCACCCGGAACGAGGTGCATGAGGCTGCCGTCGGCATTCTTCAACACAGCGAGTGCGAGAAGGCCCGGCACAATGACGATCAGCGGCACGGCCATTTTGAATGCCGCACCGATGATTGGAGCCATTTTGGCGGATCGGAGATTGTTGGCGCTCAGAACGCGCTGCACAACGAGGAAGTCCGTGGTCCAGTAACCAAAAGAGATGATGCCGCCTAGGCCGAAGACGATGCCGGTCCAGTGGATGCCCATCGGATTGCCCTTGAAGGTGCCGAGAGTGGACCAGAGATGCGTGTAATCGCTGGAGCCAACGTTAGCGGCGATTTGAGCCTTCAGATTGGTCCATCCACCGGCCTCAATGAGCCCGAGGATTGGGATCAGTGCAGCGCCTGCCCAAATGAGCACGAATTGCAGGACCTCATTGATGATGGCGGAACGCAGGCCACCGAGCATCACGTAAATCGCTACAGTAACCGCGCCAACCCAGATGGAGAAGGTGATATTCCATCCGAGCACTGTTTGCATCACGACGGCCATGGCATACATGTTTACGCCACTCATCAGGATTGTCATCAGCGCGAAGCTTGCAGCGCTGAGACCGCGAGCGCCCTCGCCAAAGCGCAGTTGAAGATAGCCGGGAACGGAATGCGTCTTGGAGATGTAGTAGAACGGCATCATCACGATGCCGAGGAACAGCATCGCCGGGATTGCGCCAATCCAATACCAATGGGTGGCAAGGATGCCGTACTGATACGCCGATCCAGCCCAACCCATCAACTCCAACGAGCCTAGGTTTGCCGAAACGAAGCTCAAGCCGGCGATCCATGCGGTCATCTCACGACCTGCAAGGAAGAATTCTTCGCTGGTGTTGGTCTGGCCTTTGACATAGAAGCCAATAAACAGCACTACGGCGAAGTACAGCAGCAAAATAATGATGTCGACTGGCGCAAGATGCGTCAATTGCGTGCCGGACAAAAGGGCGAGAGCTTGAAGGTTCATCAGTGCCTACTTTGCTAGGTGAGCCATGGTGACTCTAATTGGCGTCCGGAAGCTTTTCATTCCATGCGGCGGTTTGAACTAGATCATGACAGCAGCGCAGACGAAGAGCGAGCTAAGACTTACAACGGAGCAATGAAAGCGCTTTCATTTGGCAGTGCCAATCTACTTGCCCGTTTGCATCTTCGTCAAGAGCGCTGCCTCGATGCACGCATGCATGAGCCGACTAGAGTGCTGGGTTGGCTTGACCTGCCTTAGAAAGTACATGCCATGAACGTTGATAATTTTACGGACCGGTTGGGGCAGCTTGCACCGGTTTCGCCGCCGCCTGACCGAGTTCGGTCGCTTTCTTGAGCTCTTCATCCGCCTCGGTCTTCCTTCCGAGGCGCGCAAGCGTAAGCCCGTAGTAGTAGTGCGCAGGACCATACTCAGGAGCTGCCTTCACCGCACGTTCGAGGAAGGTCGCGGCCTGCGGGTAGTTTCTCGCTTGAAACGCAATCTGCCCCAGCCCGACAAGAGCACCGCCGTGGTTCGGATCCCGCAGTATCACTCTCTGAAAGAGCTTCGCAGCTTCATCAGACTGCCCCGCATTCAGATCGAGCTGCCCAATCTGGTAATAGGACTCGGCTTGCAGGGGCTGAAGTTCAGTAGAACGTACGAACTCTTTGCGAGCCTCGTCATCGCGCTGCTCCATGGCAAGAATGTGACCCAACCCATAATGCGCGGACGCATCGTTCGGCCGCGCAGCAAGGTATGCGCGAAGATGAGCTTCCGCCGCAGGCATGTGCTGCTCTTCAAGGGCAAGCCGCGCCGAAGCGTACAAGAGGTCAGGGTCATGCGGATCAAGGCGACGAGCCGTCTGCAGAGCCTCGTCCGCTTCAGAGAAGAGTCTTAGTTCGATCGCTTGCAGGGCGAGTTCCATCAGCAAGCGGCTGTTGTCGGGCATCTTCGTGCGTGCGTGTTCGAAGGCCTTCAACGCCGCCTCAGGGTTCCCGGCTTGGGCCGCGCTCACCGCGAGTTTGGTAACAGCTTCCAGTTCCAGATTGCGAGCTTCCTGATCATGCGGCGACAATTGAAGCACGGCTTCGAATCGGTCCATCGCCTCGGGATACCGTTGCTCGGAGAGCAGAACCTTACCCGCAGCAAGAATCTCAGCAAGCACCTGCGGATCGTCGCTAGGTGCTTCGCCCAAGAGGCGTGTAGCGTTAGCAGGCTTGTTTGCATTCTGACCGACTTCGGCGAGCAAGACTGATGCATAAGTCGCGCCTGCATCGCCGGCAAGATACGTCCGCAGCAGATTCGGAGCAGACGGCAGTTCGTGCTGCGCATTTAACGCATGCGCTTGTTTCAGCGTTACAGCTTCCGCAATGCTACAGGCGCCGCTTGGCCACCTTGGCGAAGCCGGTAGCTCGCCAGCCAAGCCTAGGGCGGCCACTAATATGAGGAGGTGCGAAGCCCGGTGCATATTGCTCTTTGAGAGACGACCAATGATCTGCTTACTCAGCTTAGCTTCACTTTATAAGCAGATTCCAGAATCGTGCTGGCACAATGACATCAAACGCCAAAAGGCGAAGCACTCCGATGGGAGTGCTACGCCTTCGGGTTAGTAGAGGCTAGAAGTTGATGCGACCGCTGACCTGCAGATTACGCGGGCCGTAATCGACGTAGGTCGGTATACCGAAACCGGTAGCCTGAGTGGAATCGCCTGGTGCGAGGTCAGGCAAGCCCATGCGATGGCGGTTGAACAGATCGAATGCTTCACCCTTCAGTTGGAAGGCGACACCTTCTTTGATCCTGAAGTTCTTCAGTAAACTAACGTCCTCAGCCTTATAAAGCGGTCCGGTGATAGCTTCGGTTACGCGGTAAAGATTGCCCAACTTGAATGGTGCAAAGGAGCATGGTGAGTTTGGAGTTCCACAATTCGGCGAATAAGGCCGTGGGGCACCCAGGGCGGCCGGACCCTCCTGATTCTGATCCACGAAAGCAGCTTGCGCTAACGGAAGAGGACCGTTGGGAGCTGTAGCCTGTCGAAACGCGGGCTTGAACCATGACTGGCCGTTGAACTGACTTGGGCCATTTTTGTTATGCCGGTACGCATCGCTGGCGAAGTTTGTGCCACCGTCCGAAGCAGGCCCCGCAGTGTACTCGATGCAGTTCTGGTAGGAAGGGATACCGCTTGCGCAACCAAAATCGATCGGCTGTCCACTAGAGTAATGCTGGATAGCACCAACTTCCCATCCACCGATCAGCAAATCGGCGATGCGGTTGCTGTTGAGGAATTTCCGCCCCTTGCCAAACGGCAGTTGATAAAGGTAGCTGAGCGTGAAGTTCTGAGGAAGATCCTGCACGCTGTACGCCTTATCGTTACGCAGATTAACGGTATCCTGCGCCTGCTCACGCTGATTGCTGTTGGCATAGCTGAACGGTATTGCCGAGTCAGCATCCGTCAGAGTCTTAGACCAAGTGTACGAAGCCTGGAGGTTGAGCCCATTTCTGAACCGGCGCTGCAAGGAAACGACCATCGCGTTGTAGGTCGAATGCCCAAGATTCTCAAGGCAACAGTCGTCAGCAATATAGTCATATTGCGGAAAGGGCCTAAGCGCTTGTCCAATCGAGCCAGTAAAGTTAGCGTAAGGTGCCTTGTAACCCTGGCTGCTTCCACCAAGGGGAATGTTGTACTGAGCGTTGTTCAGCAAATCACCTAATCCAAATAGGGATGGGTTGATGTTGTTAAAGTTCGTAAGAAAACCAGAGCGCAAATTTTGAGCGGACTGGCCGATGTACCCGATTGAGAAGATGAGATCCTGAGCAATCTCATCTTGTAGCTGCAAGCTCCAGTTGTCCGTCATGGACGGGCGACCGTCGCGCGGAAGAATGAGTTCTCCTGCAACAGGCGAGAAAGCTCCGGGTCCATTCGGTGTCGTCAATTGAGTTGGATCTGTGTTTGGAGCATAGCTGACGGCCGGAAAGCCGATGGCGGAGTTCTGCGGATCGGCAGGCGCGGTGGAATCGAGCCGAAATGCTGGTGTGAACGCTGCGCCTTGCGTTGCAGTACCGCCAGCAAAGAAACTGCGGCCCTGGTTATATCCAAAGAGCATGCTGCCGCCGAAATCGTTGTACTGTAGCGGACCATAAATGATGGCGCCACCACCACGAATGACTGCTTTATTATTGGTTCCCGGCAGCGTGTAGGCGAAACCTACGCGAGGAGCGATGTCCTTATACCAAGTCTGAGTCCATGAGGTGTCACAGTTCTTGCACGTAGTACCGAAGACCAGCGCACCCGGCAGGTTTCCGGCTGCCGCGTCCGGAGCCGTTAAGCTGAAGTCCGATGTTCGATTTAACGCTTCGTGGCGCGGCTGATCTACATCGTACCGAATGCCGACATTCACGGTGAGATTGCTCGTCAACTTAATGTCGTCCTGAACGAAGCCGCCGATGTAATAGGACTTCCAACGGGGATTTACATTCGTCACGTTTTGAGCTCCATTTCCAACTTCACCTAGCAGGAAGCTGGCGAATGGATTCCCCGAAGCACAGCAGGTGAGACTAACAGCCGCGGTTTGGTCACGGTAGAACGATAAATCATCTGTATTTTCTATGTTCGTCGAGTACTGCTGGTGACGGTAGTCAACGCCAAAGCGTATGCTGTTCCGTCCCTTAGCAAAAGTCATGATGTCGTTTACGCGGATACCGTTGTCGACGTTGATCGCTGAATTCTGAAATCCGTTAACCGAAGTACCGAAGCCGGAAGGAGCGTCTGGGCTCGGGAATTGAATAATTGGGAAGAACTTTGACTGATCGTTGGCAAGACCCAAGGTATTCGCTGTTGTGCCTTGGTTGTACGACGAATTCACGTTGACGCTGTTTGTACGGTTGTAGCCCAGATTGAGGTGATTCAGCAGGGAAGGCGAAATAGTGAAATCCCAGCCTGCGCGTCCGTAATGGGTCGTAAAGATCTGGGGGTATCCGCTGTTGTTGAAATTACCTGGGAGGTCCGGCGCGCCAGTCAGCTTGAAATTTTCGCGGGTGTTGTAGCTGCCGAAGATCTTGCTACGGCTGCCAAGATTCTGATCAATGCGAATGGTGTAGGTCGTATTGATGTTTGGAGCGACGCCATTCTGAGCATAGTTGTTGATATAGCCGAAGACATCTGTGCTCGTGGGTGCCTGGTTGGGTAGCGGTAGTCCAGCAATGATCTTTTGTGCCGTTGGGCTTAGAGGCACATTAATTTGATTTCCTGCGTAGGGCGTACGGCAAAAGACACCAGGACTTATCTGGCGCGAAGTTGTTGGATCAAAAATTTGATTAAAGAGGACCGCAGCCCCAGTGCAAGGATTAACGAAGACATTGGTCTGG
>CAJCIP010000029.1 GCA_903970445.1 Verrucomicrobia bacterium Tous-C9LFEB
CGCAACGCCACACCCATGCGCGATCCCACCACACTCCGGCACTTCAACTCATTCGCCAACTCCACCTCCCACAATCCATCCACGAGCCACTCATTTTGAGCTGTCATCTCGACCGAAGGCGCTTAGCGCCGCAGTGGAGAGACCCCCGTATTTGCGGTCGCAAGCGCGGCTACCCGTCATCGCCGCTAATCACGCATCACTTGCTCCGGCAGCCCCCGCATCGCCCGCACCTCATCCACCGTCAACACACCCGCCGCCAACAGCTTTACCTGCATGTCCACTTCAGCAGACGTGTCTTTGCTCTCGAGATCGCTCCACACAAACCGCAGATCGCTCCAGCCCAGCTTCTTCGCGATCACATCGCGCGTGATGTGCTCTGCCAACAGCTTCGCCAGCGGCACAATCGCGTTTTGAAACGCCTCCTGCGCCAGCTCTTCGGCTGTAGACCGATTCACATCGTGCGATACACCCAGCATCATCGCCGGCAGATCGAACGCGTTCGCAATCATGCTCAACAGAAACTCCTGCCATCCAAGGCGAAGCTCAGCATCTGTTCCCGCGGCCAGGCGCAGCACCTGCGGCTGCTCTTCTGTGCTCAACACCGGTACATTGCCTGAGCCCTCGATCTCCTCCTGCCACCATCGCGTCAATCGCTCCTGCTGCTCGGGAGTTCTGTCCTTCATCCACAGCGCATACTGCGTCACACCATTGCTTGCCATGCGTCCTGCGTAGCGATGCGCCTGCAGAAACTGAGTCACCGATTCGAACGCGACTTCCAGCTTCCCCAGCCCAAAGACGGAATAGGTTCGCGGATTGAGCCGCAGATACATCAGCTCATCATCCAGCAGCGGAGTTATAGCGTTCTGTCCAACGCGTCCTGTCACCTGCCCAAATCGCGGCGCATCCGCATCACCGCTCCACTCCGCATTCACCTGGATCGAAGCCCCATCCACCGGCCACAAGCGCAGCGGCTCACCCGCGGAAGCTCCGCTCTCCATCTCCACCGCGCCGCACCCAATCACCAGCAGATCCTCAATCACCTGTTCAATCAACGTGCGAAAGCTATCCACGCCATTCGGCTCTTCCAGCGCCGCCGTCAACGCAGCAGCACGCTTCGCGATGGGTGCCCCGTTCATGACAGCTCCACCGTCATGAGCGGGAGTGCGGTGATCTCCCTCAGCGACACCGGCCTTCGCCTCAATGCGCCAATCCATGCAAGCGATCCTGTCCTTGATGCAGTTGATCGCTCGCCGCGCTACCGGCGTCTCCGCAAACCGCCGCAGGTTCGCGGCAGTCGGCTTTGGCAACACACCCACAGGCCGCGCACCTTGATACGGACTCAGCAGCCCGAACATGCCGGATGACATCACCGACGTTTTGCGTTCTCCTTGCCCCGCTTTCGCCTCCACCTTCACCACTCGGCTCCAAACCTCACGCGCCACCGCACCCAATCCCACACTCACCTCCAAAACAAAAGGCGCAGCCGAAGTCGGCCACGCCTAAAAGCAAAACGCCCCGCTGATTACTCAACGAGGCGTCACGTCACACAAGCCCGATTTACTGGAACCTGATCTTACTTCTGGTCCACGCAGCTGGCCTTTTCTTCGGGATGAGCCGCGAGATACTTCGCTTTGTCGTAGAAACCGAAAGCGACCATTCCTGCGCAAATGACTCCAAACGCTGTCAATGGCAACCACATAATTATCTCCTTTCGATTTCTACACCCAGAATCATCAACAAAATGCCCGCAATGCCAAAACCGATAATGGTGAGCCAATGATGTACATCGGGGCGTTGTTCACGTCGTACATATTCTAACAAGACGTCGAGTGGCACAAAGACGAGAATCAGCACCCCAAGTTCTCGTATTGACTCACCCCAAAGCTCATATCGCGGTTTTGCCATGCATCGCTCCTGACCTAAACTCTCAACTCCCGCCGCGCCGTCTCCGCCAGCCTGCCGAGATCCGTGACCGTCAACACCCGAAGCCCGGCACTCTCCATTGTGCGCACGCCAAAGCCATACTGCTCCGCGTCACTCACCTTATTCAAGGACTCCACAACCGCAGTCAGTTCCAGTTCGGTCTGCTCCGCTCGCTGCACACCTGCACGCAAGCTCTCCGCCGAATAAGCCAGCCCCTTCGCCGCCTCTGCGTCGTTCTCCAGCGAGACCGCGTGAAACAACCGCACTCTCCCATTGCGATAGCCGCAATCGATCTTCAGCGGATCGCCGGCCTGCGTATACTGCGCCGCGGGAATGCGCTTCCGCATCAGCCGCCACACGCCCGCGCGCTCAAACTCGTCTCGCATCGCCGACACAAGCGCCGCACGTCCGCTCTGCTTCTTCCGCGACGCTGGCGCTTTCAGCGGTTCCACATACATCCGCATCAGTGAGTCCAACTCCGCAGGCAAACTCTCTGCGAGCGTTCCCCGCATCTCCGTCATCTGCAAGCTGTTGGATAAGGTGTCTTCCAGCACCTGCAGCATCGGCTTCGTGTCTGGTCGCTGGGCCGCGCTCAAGCGCTCGTTCATCTCCGCCTCGAACGACTCGAGCAGTTCCACATCGACATCCGCATCCATGCAGCGCACGCGGCTCCAGTCGCGCGTGAAGCGCACCACCGGCTGGTGCGCCGCGCCCGCCTCGCGCACCAGGACGCCGATGTTCGCGAATTCGCCCTTCACCGGATCCGGTACATACCGTATCAGCGAGAACTCGCACTCAACACGTTTCTCCATCACCGTCCCCTGAACTCAACGCTTCGGCAAAGCGCCGTCGCGTCCTCTGCGTTCCCATGACGCTCCAACCAGAGCCACCACTTCCGTGGCGAACCGCTGCGCTCTTTGCGTTCTTCGCGTTCGTCTTTCAGCCGCCACCGAACTCTACATGACCAGCCGCGTCCCCTGTCCAAGCTCACCAAACGCTCGAGGCACAACAACGCTCTTCACAGCACCCCAGTTCGGAAACGGTTCCCGGCTCGACTCACGAAAGGCCGTAATCAAGCTCCGCACCTTGCTTCTTCGCACCAGCAGCATCTCCATCAACCGCTCGATCACGCGCACATCACCGCCGTACCATTCAGGAGGAACGGCCTCGGCAATCTTCCAAAGGCTATCCGCAGGAAATTCCTCCACGCGGCTCAGCCACGGCTCAAAACTTTCCCATCCACGAACCCGCGAGTACACCAGGTTCCGCGGAAACACGCCACGCAGCGCAACGTCTGGAAACGTCCACTCTCCCGCGTTGAAGCAGAACCCCTGATCGATAAACACCGCGCGATACTTGCGCTCACGAGGCTTACGCTCATACACGGCCTGTCGCCCATTGCAGTTGCCCGTCCACTTATCGACAGCCAGCATGCCCGCAAACTCAGCGAAATTCCGCACCTCTTCCAGCTGTGGCTCCGGCAGGTAATCAACCACCTGCCCCGGCATCAGTCCACCGACAAAACGGCTACCGAACTGCAAGCCCGCTGCGCATCGCTCGCGCACGCCACGGCCACGATCCACCAGCATCTCTGGGGTGTTCTCTACCAGCCACGGACTCACGACAACCACATCAGTCTTCGGCGTGGTCATCCCTACCGCTTCTGCAATCCGCGATGCGATCAGCTCGTTCGCCAGCACACGGAGGTCCTGCGGATTGTTCTGAAACTTCACAACCCAAAGGTTGCCATCATCGCCAAGCATCAACTGGCTCTGCGCTCCACCGCGCATCCGCCGAATCGCCTGCACCGCTTGAACAGCCACAACTACCTCTCACCGAGCAAGATATCAGTCTGCGTGACGAGCTTGTAGCTCTTAGCTTCTGGCTTCTAACTTTTGCGAGCGTGACCGTTCTTCCCGCTCATGGAGCGATAAGGATCATCTGGGCGATGGCCATGCTCATGACCAAGTCGTCGTGGGCACCGGGGGATGCGGCAGAGCGGCCATCGGTGTTGATGAACGTGCGGCATTCTCCTAAGAAGCGTCGGCTCATAAAGCGTTCGGGTTCTTCGGTCAGCAGTAAGCCGAGGCGCGCGATCATTTCTGGTTTCGATACGGTTGAGGTGAGCCAGCCGGGAATGTTTCGCTGACGGAAGATGTTTTCGTAGCGCTCGCGTGTTTCGAGATAGGCGAGCACCGCCGGGCCCATGTTGTTGCGCTCGACGACAATGAGCGCGTTGTTGTATTCGCGGGCGAGGCTCGCGGCCTGCGCCGATGTTTCGGCAGGCGTGAGCCTTTCCTGAAGTTCGGCGCACTGCATTCCTGTAGCCCTGTCGATTACCTGGAGGGCGGTGAAGTCTCCGTTTGAGCCGCCTCCTGCCGGGTCGACGGCGACGATGTAGTATCTGCCCTGCGCCGGCGGCAGCCATTGCAGGAGCGATCCGCCGAGCCGGCTAGAGAGCGGTGGTGGAAGGTGCATCATGCGATGTTCCACTGCGTCGACATCGAAGCAGCAGGAGCCGGTGGCACGGAAGCAGGTTTGCGGGTCTTCGGCGAATTCCTGCTGGCGCAAGCCGCGAAAGTTTTGTTCGAGGCTGCGGCGAAAACCAATCTGCTTTGTGCTGAGGCCATGCTGCTTGATGAGTTGCTGTTCTTCGTCGGTGAGAGTGCTCTTCACGACTGGCGCAGCGGTGTATCCGGGCTCCATCCACCATGGGAAGAAGTGACGAGTGAGCAGTGGGTCTTCGATTATGTTCACTCGCTCCTCCGAGCTTTCTTTAGCGTGGGAAGCGTGCTCGATTCCGTTTGACCATTCTTCATAGAACGCACCGTAGGCACCGTTGGGCGTGCTTTCCAAGACAAGTTCACCTTGCGGCGCCAATGCGGCGCGCAGTCCAGCAAGCGTTGCCGAGGCGTCTCCGGTCCAGCGGCCAAGTTCGCTGCAGTGCAGGTGTTGAATACTGAGGCCACGACCTGCGTTGGTGTCGGCGGCGCTCCATGCGCGGAACTCGCTGCCGAGAAGCGGGAAGACCATTTGGCCGACGTTGGCGCGGCTGCGAACTAATGGGCCTTCGCGCAAATCCTGCGGAAGGTATTGCCACATGCGCTCGACGATGGAGTAGATGGCTTCGGCGGCGGTTCGTGTTTGTGCGACGAGGACGGTGAGTATTCCCGGTGTGGTGATGGTGCGCAGGAAGAACTGGCCCGCGACCCACGTTGTCATGCCCATCTGGCGGGCTTTCAAAACGATATTGCGTTGGCTACGATTCGCTTCGTAAGAACGTTGTACTGCGTTGGCGTTGAGTGGAACGATGCGGCCTGTTTTGTCCTGCACCCGCAGCCATTCATTTGCGAGAGTTATGCCGAAGTCCTTTTCGGTTGAAAGTCGCTTGCCTAACGAAACGAGCGAGCGTAGATCGTCCACTGGTGATCCTCAAATGTGTGTTTGTGTTTCGCCGCCGAGCTTTTCGAGAAGCTTCTGCGCAGAGCCTTTCCTGGCGGCGAGTTTGCGCGGAGCGGGCTCCAGTAATTCGCTGGCGAGTTTTACGTGTGCGCAGCTTCCGCTGGCGGCTTCTCGAACGAAGCCCTGCACAATGCACGGGAATGCGGCGGCGAGTTTGCGGCGCATGAACGCGCGGCACTGCGACGGGCGGAGGTTGTGGACGCTAGTTTCCTGCCGGCCTTCGCACGAGTTCTGATTGATGTCATCTTCCTGCAGCATTGTTTTCCTTTTTTTGAAAGTTGGTGACTCTGCTTTAGGCTCTGTCTTCTGCTGGAGCATTCCCTCAGCGGCTAAAGCCGCCCGGTGGACGCTTTATTTATGGCGGGACTGAAGTCCCGCCCCTTCAAAGCGCAAGCTCAGGGAAGCTCTGGTCGAGCTGGAGCGAGTGCCCTCAGGGGCTAAAGCCCGTTATTCGGCACGGTAGTCACGGCTGAAGCCGTGACCTACCGTTCGCTTACCTGATCAGAGATGTTCGTAGAGTCCAACGAAAAAGAGCGGAGACCCTGAGGTCGTCCGCTCTTTCGATTGCTTATTCAGGATACCAATCCGAGTGGAATAACTATGACAACTTTTGCAAATTTATATTTGCCTTGTATTCAGCGACTTAGGCTCCGTTGCCGCAGGTTTGCCTATTGACAAGATTTTTAGCGGGTCGAGGAGCCGAACATCCAGAAACATCTGCGTGAGGCCATCGATCGCGTCGTTGTAGTGCCGGATGCAAGTGCGCATGATCATCCCGTACATGAGTGCGGTCTCACCATGCGGGTACTGCTGCACCGCGATGCGCTTAATCAGCTTCTGATGTTGGGGCGGCAGGCGCTTCAGGCACGACTCCACGTCGTGGCAAAAAATGACGACGTCGTCAAAACCTTCTACGCGGTAGTGGGTGACTTTGCCGCGGAACATTTCGCGGCCTAGCATCGATGGCACGCGGCCGGCTTCCATGGACATGACGGCGTACCTTCGCAGCATCGCTTCGGTGTACTTGCGGTAGAAAGCGAGCTCCGGTTGGAGATTTGCGGGTTGTTGCTCCAGTGGAAGGAAGATATTTGTTGAGTTGAGGGCAAAACGGGTTTCCGGATGGATACGTGGCTCGGATGCGGAATGCGGGGGTCTCTCCACTGCGTCCGCATGAAGCGCGGACTTCGGTCGAGATGACAGTGTTGAGGAAGCTGGCGTATGTGGCGGGGACGCTAGCTGCGGGTCTCTCCGCTCCGGCTTCGCCTCCGGTCGAGATGACGGATGTGGGCGGGACGGATCCTGCGCCTTTGGTCGAGATGACAGGGTTGAGGAAGCTGGCATGTGTGGCGGGGACGCTGGCTGCGGGTCTCTCCACTGCGGCTTCGCCTCCAGTCGAGATGACGGATGTGGGCGGGACGGGCGTTGCGCCTTTGGTTGAGCGGACAGCTTCAGGGTTTGAGCTGCTCCGGCCTTGGGTCGAGATGACGGGTTTGGAGTGGTGGAGCCCCTGGCTGGTATGTCAACCGATTGGCATGGCTTTTTATCTTCGACTGCCCACACTCTCGGCAGTAGTACCAATCGCGCACTCATTACTGAACTTGCTGATTGCCGTTGATTCCTGTTCGTTCCCGTCATCGTCCGCCTCCCCCATACACCACTGTTCTTTTGTTCTTCGCACTCTTCGGCTTCCGTCCGCGCCGGCTGCGCAACACCGCCGGAAACTCCGACAGCCACAGCGCACATCCGCGGCAATATACGCCCGCTTCTCTGGCGCGGATCCAAAGTGTTCCGCAGCCCTCACAAACCTTCAGTTCCACACAACGAGTTCTCATGGCTTCTCTCCAGATACACGTTCTCCTTCGGCGCGCTCGAGTCTTCAAAGGTCGGTAGCGGCTCGCTCGAAGTTGTTATGCAGGTCTGCCTCTGCGCGCGAGGGCACATTCGCAAACCTTGCTGATCTCATTGGGCTGGTGTGCGCGGTCTCAGCCGCGAGCGCTCGCCCGCCATTTCTCCCGACCCTGGGTGTGGCCTCAGCGGAGCTTTACCGGCCGCCAACTCCAGGTGGAGTGTTCGCTTTATATTCGCCTTTGCGGGGCGAAGTCAAGCGGTGATTTTGCGGCTGGTGGTGTGGGAATTTTGGGGCGCGAGGGGTGGTGGTGGTGGAGCGTGTGGAACTAGCAGATCGAGAGCAGGCGTTGGGAAAACACACATCTGAACCGGGACGCAGGTTAGGAGATTAGAGAACGGACGAGAAGCCGACTTAGCAGGACTAGTCCGCTTCGTCGATAATGCCTACGTTGACTGTCGGGGTGAATCGTGATCTATAGAGCCGCCTTCGCGGGTAGCGTCTTGGTTTTCTTGGCCACAGGTTACGGCTCCGCGGCCGCTTCGTCCGTAAACTGTGCAAAGCTGGCGGCTCAGATGCACCGCAGCAACATACCAGGTGTGGCCGTCGCGATCTTCAGCCCGGGCAGGGTCGAAAGCGTGTTCTGCAGCGCTGCTTCGAAAGCGTTGGCCCAGGACTCCGTCTTCGAGGCAGCGTCTCTGAGCAAACCGGTCTTCGCTTTCGGTGTTCTGAGACTGGTGCAGGACCACAGACTGGATCTTGACAGGCCTTTGTCCGAATATCTGGATCGGCCCTATAAGCATCAGCACAATCCGTTCCGTCGAGGCACAGCAGACGTGACAACGGAACCGCGGTTCGCCAAGATCACAGCGCGTATGGTCCTCAGCCACACGTCGGGCTTACCGAACTGGTCACATCATGGTCCTCTCACCTTCCTGAGTGATCCTGGCGAGAAGTGGAGCTACTCCGGCGAGGGATACGTTTATCTCCAGCGCGTCGTTGAGGCGATCACCGGCCAATCTGCGGATAAATTTCTTGAAGAAGCCGTGCTGCTTCCACTTGGAATGACACACAGTAGCTTCACATGGCAAGCAGCGTTCTCAGGCCACGCGACACCGGGACACTCAGCCGCTGGTGCACCCGCTTCGATAGACCGGTTCTCTCGCCCGGTGGTTTCAAGCACTCTCTACACCACACTGGGAGATTATTCGCGATTTCTGATGCAAATGTTCCAGCCTCCCGCTGATTCGCCATTTCTCGTGGAAGAAAGGAGTGAGGTCCCCGTACGCGCCGATCTGAATCTTTACTGGGGACTTGGCTTGGCAATCGAACAAGCTCGATCAAACTCTTACTTTCACTGGGGTGCAAACCCTGGCTTCCAGTCTTTCTTCTTGTGCCAGCCAGCAACGGGCCGAGGAATCCTTTTCTTTACAAACAGCGATAATGGCCTGGACTTGGTGAACAGTTTGGTTCATGCGGCCGTTCCCGGTAGTCATCCTGCCCTCGGTTTTCCGATGCTCCACCCCAAAGATTGAAGCAAACCGCTAGATTCTTGACCCGTCAGGGGATGGGTAACGACAAACGCCGTTGTCGGAAGCTATGGCTCTGGAGAGAAGGCGAGCGTCTCACTAAGCCCCCTCTCCCCGTCTCCAAGGGTGACAGGGACACAGCCTTTCGGGCTTCGCTCCGATGACAGTTGGAGAGGGGGCGAGTGGCTATGGCGTGAGCCAATCCGCTACCATCGAGTCATGGATTCAAGCACTCTCCCCACCGCTCGCCGCAACGAAGACATCGCGCTCGACCTGTTGAAGTTCGTCGCCGCTCACACCAACGTCAGCAAGCCCGCTGGCGCCACGCCTGGGTTCGGCGGCGGCATTTCCTCCAAGCCTGAGGACCAGGTTGATCAGCTGCTGGAGCTGTATACACGCTGCCGCGAGGCGGTTGAATCGCCCGTGGGCGCACCTTCCAAGAAGTAGCCGCACGTTACGATGCCCCGTCCTATTCGTGTCGCGGTTGTCGGAGCCGGCGCATTCGGCCGCAATCACCTGCGTGTGTATCGTGAGCTGGTCACGAGTGCGCCCGATGAGGTGCAGCTCGCCGCAGTCGTTGAGCCGAGCAGTTCGCTGCGCGAACAGGCGGCGGCTTTCGGCGCGCCGGTTTTCAGCTCGGTAGCTGAGATGTTCGCTTCGGATGCGCGTGTCCAGGCTGCCTCAGTCTGCGTGCCGACGATTGCGCATGCGGCCCTTGCCGAAGAACTGTTGCGAGGGGGCGTGGATGTGCTCATCGAAAAGCCGTTTGCGGCGACGCTTGCAGAAGCGGAACACATCACGGCGCTTGCAGACTCGCTCGGCCGCACCGTGCAGATTGGGCACCTCGAACGCTTCAATCCCGCAGTGACCGCACTGGCCGCGCACATCAACCGGCCGATGTTCTTCGAGTGTCACCGGCTGAGCATCTTCACGCCGCGCTCGCTCGATGTGGACGTCGTGCTCGACCTGATGATTCACGATCTGGACATCGTGCTTTCGCTGGCGAAGTCTGCGGTGCGCGAAGTGCGCGCGGTTGGCATCCCGGTGCTATCGAAGAAGGCCGACATCGCCAACGTTCGCGTTGAGTTCGAGTCCGGCTGCATCGCCAACTTCACCGCCAGCCGCATCAGCACGGAGCGCGTCCGCAAGCTGCGCCTCTTTCAACAGAGTCAGTACCTTTCGGTCGACTTCGCGCGGCAGGAGTTGTTTGCCATCAGCGTGGAGGCTGATGCTCAGCACAAAATCGCCGCGCTGATGAGTGCGCCGCCGCATGTCCGTGCGCAGATGCTCGGAGCCTACACCGCGCAGGCGGGCGATCATCCTTCCGCGGGACTTTCTTTGCAGAAGTACGATGTGCCGCAAGCGGAGCCATTGTCGCTGGAAATTCAGGATTTTCTGCAAGCAGTGCGAAGTCGTACGCAACCGCGTGTGACCGCCAAAGCCGGTGCTGCTGCGCTTGCGCTCGCGCTGGAGATTACACAGGCGATGGAGCAGCATGCACAACGCGCAGGTTTGTAGGCTGTCTCACGGCTTGCGCACATCTCGTCAGAGGCTCTGACTTCAAAAGCTTTGAAGGGGCCGGGCTTCAGCCCGGCCATCTACATGTCATGTTGACATGGCTTTAGCCACTGAGGGGCAGGTGCTAGTGAAAGTCCACAGGCGCGCCCGCAGTATCTGTAATCTTCGTGGTTGAGCGAGCGGACGTTTTGATCGATGTAGACAATGTGGCGCTCCCAGTCTTGCTGCTCGCGGATGCGGTGGTCCGTGAAACCCGCCTGCCAGATGTCGCTCTTCCATTCGAACGTCCGCTTCGCATGGAAGGAGAAACCACCTTTGATAAGTTGGACAGATCTTTCCAACGCGCCGACAGGAGTTACCAGGAGATGCACATGGTCATGCATGATGACGAAGTCGTGGAGTTGGTACTCGCCAGCGTCTGCATAGCGTTGAAATGTGTTCAGCAGAAGTGTTGCCCAGCGCTCGTGGCGAAAGAATGGTTTACGGGCTGCAGTTTGAAAAGTGACAAAGTAGGTCTGGTTGTTATTTCGCGCGACCTCTCTTGCTGGCTTCAAAGACTTCCCCTCAGCGGCTAAAGCCGTCTTTACTCAGAAACAACGGCCGGGCTGAAGCCCGGCCCCTTCAAAGCAGAGATTAGCAACGCGACAGCTGTAGCAGCACTCAGGTACCCGCCACGCGCTCTTCTACTCCATCTTCTGCACGGTGTATCCCGCCGGTATCTTCGGCACTTCGAACTGGTCGTCCTCCAGCGTGTCGTTCAGCACCAGCTTGGTGATCTCGACCTTCAGCGTGTACTCATCCAGCGGGCGCTGGATGGTGATCAGCATGGGGAACTGCTGCCCGTTGAACTCCTGATACTTGTCATAGAGAGCGTGGGTGACGACGCGCCCTTGATCGTCGTAGATGTCCTGCTGAAACGGCAGCATATCGACGCGGCTGATGTGCACGGTGCGCAGGCGCTGCATGATGTTGCCGCTCTTCTGCTTCATCACCGCAAGATCGTAGTCAGGCTCCTCAATCGCTTCCTGCCTCCGGTGCGCGACCTGCATCACGCGCGTTGATTCGGTCAGCGCAACGAACTCGTCGCTGTTCACACCGGGCACGAGCAGCGAATCGAAGAAAACCGCCGGACGAAGATTCTCGAGTCCGTTCTTCGATGGCTTCGTCACCTGGTTGCTGCCCTCGATTGCGCGGTTCTTCGGTGGAATCAGCAGCGTGAAGTGTTCGCCGTTACTCACCATGTCGAGCGCGCGCGATCCGATCACCGGGAGCTGCAAAATCACGCGCAGGTCGCGCGGCTTGCGCACGAAGATGTAGCCTTTGAACGAGGTGTATTCGGTGACCTTGCCTTCTTTGCCGCCGCCCGTGCTGGCCGTAATCAGGACGGACGCTGTCAGCGTCTTGATCGCCGTGTCACGGTCAGAGATTTCCTTCTCCAGAACTTCTACCGGCGCGGAACGATACACCTCCGGCGCCTGCGTCTTCTGCACGACACGCGTCGTGGAAAAGCAGCCGGTGAGACTCAGCAAGGCAATGGAAAACAACGATACCGCAGGGAATCTTTTCATCTAAAGGCGCAAGGTTAAGTATATCGACTCAGATTCCGCCGCTGAGTTGCAGAATCTTTTCGCAATAACGCGGAAAGGCATGTGTTATGCGCGAGACTTTCCGCTACTGCGCGGACTTCTTGCGATACTCCGCCACGTTGCTCAGGTGCTCGTCCAGTGTGCGCGAGAAGCGTGTTGCTCCGTTCGCGTCGGCGACGAAGTAGAGGAAGTCGGTGTGCTCCGGGTGCATGGCTGCCTTGAACGCAGCGACGCCAGGGTTGCAGATGGGCCCGGGCGGCAGACCCGTGTGAGCGTAGGTGTTGTACGGCGAATCGGAGTGCAGCTCGCTCTGGTGAATGACGCCGGTCCACGTGCCTCGCAGCATGGAGGCGTATGCGACCGCGGGGTCGGTCTGCAGCGGCATGTCCGCGGCTAGCCTGTTCATGAAGACACCGGCGACGAGCGCGCGTTCTGAATCCATGTGCACTTCCTTCTCCACAAGTGACGCCACGGTGACGATCCGCTCCACCTTCGCGTCCGGCAATGCAAGACGCTCGGCTTCCTGCCCAAAGCGCTTCACCATGATGCTCAGCATGTTCAGCGGTGTCGCGTGCCGGCTGAAGCGATAGGTGTCCGGAAAGAGATAGCCTTCGAGCGAAGTCGCCTGTGGGTTCCATTTGGCGATGAGCTTGGTGTCGGTTTGCTCTGCGCGCAGAAAGTCCTCGCGCTTGCCGAGCCCTGCTGCTTCCACCGCGGCAGCGATGTCGAAAATGTTGTAGCCCTCTGGGATGAGCAACGTGACCGTGTACACGTCGCCGCGATGGATGCGCGCGTAGACTTCGCCGAGCCCGGCAGGATGATCGAAGCGGTACTCTCCGGCTTTCAGCGCGCCGCCGCGGAGCGTGCGCATCACCTCAAATGCGGTAGCGCTGCGGATGATCCCGGCGTGCTTCAGCTGCGCGGCGATGCCGGGCGTGCCCGTGCCGGGAGCGATGTCGACGAAGGTCTCCTTGTGCGGCCCGTACGGCAGATAAACGAGCGCTGCGACGTACGCACCAACGACGGCGGCAAGCACGAACAGCACGGACATGAATCGCAGAAAACGCAAGATTGTTCGGGGTCCTTGCCCGCATTCTATGGATGCAAATGCCCGTGCTGCGGTTCATCTGCGGACGAGGTATGCGAACCTACACTAACGCATGGCTACTGAGCGGATTCTCGCGCTGGATGTTGGCGATCGTCGCATCGGTCTCGCCATCACCGACGCGCTAGGACTTACGGCCCAGCCGCTGTTCACGATCCATCGCACCACGCAACGCGCAGATCTAAAGTCGATCGCACGATTCATTCGGCAACATTCGGTGACGACGCTGCTGGTTGGCAATCCGCTGAACGCCGACGGAACGCAGAGCCCGCAGGCCGCGAAGACGCAGGCCTTTGCAGAGTTGCTGCGTGAGGCGCATCCGTCCCTGAAGCATCATCTGCTGGACGAGCGGCTCACGACGCGCGAGGCGCATGGTCTGCTCGACGCCGCAGGACATGGAAAGCGGACGGCGGGAAAGAGTGGCGGGAAGACGGTGGACCGGAGAGATTTGATCGATCAGATTGCAGCGGTGCTGTTGTTGGAGGCGTTTCTCTCGAAGCGGGATGGGCCGGTATTGCTGCCGGACGTCGAGGCTGATCTCCGCTAAGCAAATTCTCCGTAAAGCTACCTGGGCGCTGCCTTTCGTTCTGTCATTCCCGAAGGGAAGCTGCTTTTATTGTGTCCTGCAAGCCCTGCTAACCACTCTCCACTCTCCACTCTTCGCTCTTCGCTCTTCGCTCTTCGCTCTTCGCTCTTCGCTCTTCGCTATAATCTTCTTTTTACCTTCCTAAGCCGCCGCTGACACATTCGCGGTGCAATGAGCAGAGCAAAACCATGCAAGACATCATGAAGTCCCTCCAGGAACAGATCAAGGTTCTTGAGCATGAACTGACGACTGAGCTTCCTGCCGAAATCAAGAAAGCCGTAGCGCTCGGCGACCTGTCAGAGAACGCCGAATACCACATGGCGAAGCAGCGCCAGGAGTTTGTCAACGCCCGGCTCGGGCAGCTTAAGAAGCGCATGGGCGAGCTTTCGCTGGTGAACATGGCGAACATCCCGCATGACAAGGTCGGCTTTGGCTCAACGGTCGTTGTCATGGATGCGTCGAAGGACGAGGAGATCACCTACAAGCTCGTCACCAGTGAAGAGTCCGACGTGGCCAAGGGTTTGATCTCGACGACCTCGCCCATAGGACGCTCGCTCATCGGCAAAGAGGTTGGCGACACGGCCACCGTAGTCACGCCGAACGGCAAGCGCGAGCTCGAAGTTCTGAAGCTCATGACGATCCACGACACAGAAACTTTGGCTTGACGCGGGGGCAGGCGCTGGCGTCCAATCACATATGCCCTCCGGCGGCTGCTACCACCGAAGGGGTTGTTTCAGCTTTAGAACACTGAGACGATTACAACTACCGCAGCTATCAGGAACAGAGCGAACATCGCCAGAAGAAGATCTCCTGGGAAGTTCACCGAACCTGAAGCCTTGGCATTGCCGAACAATGCCATAAGCCGCCTCCTGTATTGGGATCGCTCCGGGTCTACACCGGAGCGTTCTGCTTTTGTGGAGCAGAACTTGAGACAGCTTGGTGTCTCCACGAGGCATAGCAGCAATGAGAAGGTTCAGTCATTATGCAACATAACTCTGTTCATCTCCTCGCTGAGAAACAAACAAGCGCCTGCGTGCGTACCTTCCCGATGCGCTTTTTCCTAATTTTCCTGTCGCTCTTTGCGAGCGTGTTGCCTGGATGTGCCCAGCAGGTGTCTCCGACCACTGATGAACCAACCGCTGTTTTGCAAGCCGCTTTACTTGGGAACTGGACAGGGGTTCTGGAGTATCGCGACTATAGCGAGCCCTCGACCTCGACGAAGCGTGTGCAACTGCCTACCTGGCTGACGATCAAGAAAGCACCTGAAGGCATCTTCTTTGATTATGTCTACGACGATGGACCGAACAAGGTTGTGTCCGAGCATCATGCCGTCGTCATCGACCTGAAACAGAACACGTACAAGGTGATGAGTACAGACGCCGTGGCCGAGAGCTACATAGTAGCTGGTGCGGACAAGCTGAAGAACGGGCGAGGCGAGCTGATCCTCACCGGCGACGGCAAAGATGCGGATAAGCCCGCCCAGATAAGAACAACGTGGACGATTCGCCGCAACCTGCTTTCGTGGTTGGAAGAGGTTCGCCCGGCGAAGTCGGATGCGCCCTTTGTGTTTCGCCACCGCTACACATTCGTCAGGGCAGAGACGCCGACAGCGAACGCACCGGAATAGCCCGCATTCCCGCAAAGAGAAACGCCGGAGCAGATGCCCCGGCGTTTCACGTTGTACTTAGATGTGAGCGTTACTGCACGTCGCCGGCTTCCAGGTGTGACTCGAGGAAGTAGAGTTCTTCTTCGGCTTCAACGACGAGCTGTTTGAAGAAGTCCGCGGTGGGCTCATCGCCCAGGTCATCGATCTTGTCGGAAGCGTCGCGCAGCTCCTTGCAATAGACGCCGAGCGCGTCTGCCAGCGCCACGAGATGCTGCGGGCCGGAGATGGACTCAACGGAGTAGGCCGGGATCTTGGAGTTCGCCGCTGACATGCGCACCGTGCCGTTGGCTACACCGCCGAGCTGCGTGATGCGCTCCGCGATCGGGTCGATCTGCTTGAAGATCACCTTCGCTGTCGCGTCGAACACCAGGTGCAACTGGTAGAAGTTCATGCCCTTCACGTTCCAATGGGCGAACTTGGCCTGGGTGTGCATGTCCAGCGCGGAAGCAAGCTTGCTGTTCATCACTTCGCACACCTTCGTCTTCACGTCATCCGGCAGATCTACGCGGTTCTTGTACATACGCTTTACCGTGGTGGGTTGCATTGTTTTCTTTTCTTCTTTAGCCATTCTTTGTTTCCTCTTCTCCGGCAGCGCCGGTCAATTGATCCGCATCTCGCGTCCTTAGTTGGATGCAGGATGAGGAGCTAGTGAACAGTGGGCAGTGAATCGTGAACAAGGCCCCAAGAGTGAAAAGTGGTAATCCTTTACCGCTTGATGCACCGGTGATTACATCGCCCGCTTCTCGGACACGCCTTGTTCACTGTTCACTAGTCACTGCTCCCTTCCTTACCGCTTCCATCGCGCTAAAATCAGTTGAGTTCTTTCGATGACCTGGACAAGCGCATTTGGAAAAGGCAGCGGATGGCTGCTGCAGAAAATCGTCAACGGGCTGGCGCTTTCCCGGATTTCTCCGAACACGCTCACCTTCATTGGCCTGCTGATCAACGTGGTCGCCGCGTTTTTCTTCGGCTACGCCCGCGCGGAAAATTACGTCAGAATGTTCCTGTACGCGGGCCTGGTAATCATCGGTGCGGGTCTGTTCGACATGGTCGATGGCCGCGTCGCGCGCCAGACGAACCAGGTTTCGGTCTTTGGCGCGTTTTTCGATTCGGTGCTCGACCGCTATTCGGATGTCTGCCTGTTCTTCGGCCTGCTTGTCTTCTACGCCCGCGTTGATCGCCTGTTCTACGTCTTCCTCGCCGCGTTCGTCATGACCGCGAGTCTTATGGTCAGCTACACGCGCGCGCGCGCCGAAGCGCTCATCGGTTCCTGCAAAGTCGGGTTCATGGAGCGGCCCGAGCGGATTGTGCTGGTCATCCTCGGCGCGCTGTTCAATCGCTGGGGAGCGATGGCGCCGGCGCTTTGGGTGCTTGCTGTGCTGTCGACGCTGACGGTGATTCACCGGATCCGGTACACGTATCTTGAAACCGAGCGGCGGAAGATGGCCGCGATGGCTACGCCGTAGCCGAGGAGTAGGCGTGAGCTTTCGCCACTAACTCAGCGTGACCTCAACATGTCTACCAAGCGCTTCGAGCGCTTGACCCAAGCTGTCTACCGATGTGGTTTTGCGAAAGTCCAACAGCCTTTTCATGTTTTGCCGCGGCATGTTCAGGCGTCTTGCAAGCTCAGCAGGGCGCACGTGCTGACGGAGCAGCTCGTTGTGAAGCATGACCTTCATCGTGACTGAGATCGGCAAATTTACCAACACCTGGCCGCGCTTCAAAGCAGAGGGCGGAGGTACAGCAATGCCTCGCTCCAGGTAGGCGTCAATCGCCGTTTCCAAAGCATCTGCGGCGTGGCGCAATGCTTCCTGTTTTGTATCGCCGACGGTGTGAGCTTCGGGGATGTCTGGAAAGCGAACCACAAAGTTATCCATGCCTTGCGTGGTGATCTTCGCTGGATAGGGCATACGACCTCTCACTTGATTCCAAGCTGCTTCTTAATGACTTTTTCCAACATTCCGAGATCTTTGGCGTGCATCGGCAGCACCGAAAATCTACCGTTCAATTCAACGTGCAGGTGGGAACCTTTGCCGGCCTTGAAAGTTGCGCCCTGCTTCTCGAGCAGTCGCTTCAACTCTGCGCTCTTCATCTCAACCCGATGTAATCATATCTGATTACACGCGCTATCACCATCATCAGGATTCTGCCTTAGATCAGAGCGTGAGGCACCTTTGCTGCTTGGAGCGAACGCCGCTTGTTCGCGAATAAGTCGTTTAGTGAACGATCAACTCCACTGCCGTGTACGCCGGCACCGTCACCGGGAACGACGTACCCGGCACCGTGAACGAGCCTTTGGCAAGTGCTGTTCCGGTGGCGGCGGCGTTGATGCCATAGCTGTACTGGTCGGCGGTTGTGCCCACGGTTGCGCCGGAGACGGTGACCTGCGCAATGGCCGAGTTGGTCGAATCTGTGTTGATCAGCACAATGCCTTTCGTGCCGTCGGCCTTCACCGTGGCGTAGGAAACGATCCCCGTGGAGATGTTGCCCTGCGACGTCGATGTAAGTGTCGCCTGTGGCGTTGCGGTCGACGATACAAGCGTGTCACCTGACGCAGCTAAGAGATGGGCAAGTTGGAAACCGTAGTACGACGGGCCCGGAGTTTCTGAGCTGTCGAGATACGTGTTGTCCATGTAATTGGTCTGCGACGTGACCGCGTGCAGCTCCAGCCACTCATAGTTGGTGATGCCCACCGTGAGCGACTCCATCGCTTCGTTCAGCACGAACAGGCCGATCACGGGCGCCGGAAAGTTGGGAGCAAGGGAGTTGTTCGGCGACGTCTCGGTCATCATCACCTTGATGGACGCGGCGTTGCTGCAGTACTGCTGCAGTAGTTGGCGAATGCTCTTGAAACTCGATGTGCCGGTGACGACGTCGTTGGGCAGATCGAACTGCGGCAGCGTGAGCAACTCGCCGGGCTGTGCGCCACCGAAGTAGCTTCCCGGGTAATAGTGCACGATCGCGAAGTCGAAGGAGCCAAGTGTGCATGCGGTCTGCGTCAGGCTGGGGTTGTAGCTTGGATCGACCGGATCGGTTGCGCCGGGCAAGTCATAGTCGAGGCCGACCTGGATGGTGGGATCGACGGCCTTCATCGCCTGAATGAACGGCATCGCATAGGTCGCATACGCGGTTGGCGAAAGATTGTTTACACCCTGGCGCGAGTTATAGCCGCCATACGAGTAGCCGTTGGGATAGATGTAGGGCGCGTGGAGATCGGTTTCGGCGTTGATGTTCTGCGTCCAGCCGTTGTAGTACATCTCGTTGCCGACTTCCCAGAACTTGATGCCCAGCGGAGCGCTCAGACCAAGCCGCAGGAAGTTGTAACCGTCGTCTGTGGCAAGCGGGGTCGCGCCGCGCAGGCTTGCCCAGAAGCCGACCGTCTTCCAGTCGAAACCGGCAGCGTCCGTGCCGATGCTGTAGGTGCTGGACGCGCTGCCGTTCGCGTACGCCACCCATGCCGCGGCTTCCTGCGGCTGGCCGGGCTGGTTTGGTTCGGAGCAGTCGTCGATGTTATGTGTGCCGTAGTTGCGGTCCGCGTTGGCGTCGGCAACACTGGTGCCGTAGTTCACTGTGATGATGGCCTGCGTGTTGGTAGCCTGCAGCAGCTTCACGAACGTCCCGAAATGGTCGTTCGGGTTCATGTAGCCTTCCGCGACATTGCCGCAGTCGGTAAAGGCCGGGCTCGGATAGAACGGCGTGAGGATGTGCTGCGCCCAGTGGTAATTGTCGGAGTAGCCGCCGCCCGGATAGCGCAACATGGCGATGCCGTTATTGGTAATCAGCGGAGCTTCACCGGTGATGTCCGTCATCTTGTCGTCGTAGACAGATGTGTGCAGACCATAGAACGTGGAAGGCACCGTGGCGATTTGCGTCTTCGCATCCACGGCAACTAGCGAGTTCACCACGTTGACGGTGAGATTGAAGTTGGAGCTCGCACTCGCGCTGTCGGCAACCGTGATCGCGAGTGTGTAGCTGCCCGTTGCTGTTGGCGTGCCGGTGATCACGCCCGCCGAGCTGAGCGAAAGCGTCGACGGCAGAGTGCTGCTGGTGGCGGTCACCTTGTACGGCTGCGTTCCGCCGGAAAGCTGCAGCGTGTAGTTGGCGCTTGTGTTTACCAGCACGCCAATGTTGTTGTTGCCGAGGCGAACCGATGTTCCCGCTGCGGCGATGGCGAGTGTGTACGCCTGCGTGCCGGTGTAGTTCTGGCTGTCCGTCGCGGTAATGGAGAAGTTATATGTACCGGCTGTTGTAGGCGTGCCGGAGAGAACGCCGGCGGTGGAAAGCGATAGGCCGGCAGGCAGCGCCGTGCCCGCGGTCACCGCAAACGTATAAGGAGCGGTGCCGTTCGAAGCCGTAAGCGCCTGGCTATAAGCAAGCTGCGCTTCACCCGTCTGCAACGTTGCAGGCGTGATGGTGAGTACAGGACGCGCGGTGACGGTGATGCTGTAATTCTGGGTCCCGGTGTGGCCCTTGCTATCCGTCGCCGTAATGGTGAAAGGGAAGGTGTTGGCCGTTTGCGGCGTGCCGGAAAGGACGCCTGCCGTTGTCAGCGTCAGCCCATCGGGCAACACTCCAGTGGTCACCGCAAATGTGTACGGAACGGTGCCGCTTCCAGCCGTGATCGTTGTGGACGTATACACATTGCCGACGACGCCATTGGGCAGCGAGGCAGGTGAGATCGTCAGCGGAACAAGCGGCGTGATCGTGACCGTGTATGCAGCGGTTGCCGTGCCGCCATTGGCGCCCGTGGCCGTGATGCTGAAGTTATAGGCACCCTGCGTGGTCGGCTTGCCGGAAAGCACACCGGCGCTGGAAAGCGTAAGGCCCCCGGGCAGAGTGCCTGCCGTGACCGCGTAGCTGTACGGAGCCGCGCCGCCGGCTGCGGCAAGGGTCGCGGAGTACGCGTCGCCGACGGTTCCTGCAGGCACGGATGTTGTCGTGATCGTCACGGGAGCCAGCACCGAAAGCGTGAATGTCGCGGTGGCGCGCTGCGAGGCATTGTCGACGACAGCTACCGTAAAGGTGAATGTGCCATAGCCGGTTGGCGTACCCGAAAGCGTGCCCGTCTTGGTGAGAGTCATCCCTCCCGGCAAACTGCCGGAGACCAGCGAATACGTGTATGGAGGCGTTCCACCCGTCGCCGTGATGGCGCCGTTATAGGCCACACCCTCGGAAGCACTGGTGAGCGTGGCAGCGGCGAGAGCAGGGGGCGTGCTGCTGCCGGAACCGCGCGTCACCGACCCAGGGTCGCCGCACCCGGTGAGAACAAGAAGCAGGGCCGAAACAACTCCGGCAACGGAAAGCGAAGCTTTTTTGAACATGGACATGCCTTGACTGCTGGAAAAGACTGCCACGAGTCTATCGCCTTCCGAAACCAACAAACCATGCATCAGGAATGCGAAAACATGCCCCGGACGGGTCATTTCAACTCGTCAAATTCCGCAAACACGGTTCACAACTGTACTCATTTTGAGTACAGTTGTTCTCAGAATGAGAACAGCAAAGGCTGGTGCCGCGGATTTATTGTTCGGTGGAACACGAAGCCGTTTGCTCGCGATTCTGTATGCAAGTCCGGAGACTACCTTCTTCGCGCGGCAGCTAGCCCGGCTCATCGCCAGCAGCGCCGGAACAGTGCAGCGAGAGCTCACCACGCTAACCGCGACCGGGCTGATCTTGCGAACGGAGCACGAGAATCAAGTGTTGTACCGCGCGAACCGAAGTCACCCGGCGTTCGCTGATCTTCGTTCGCTGCTCGCCAAGACCACGGGTGTTTTCCATTTGCTTGGCGGGGTACTTAAGAGATTGAGCAAGAAGATAGAATTTGCCCTTGTTTACGGATCGTTCGCGCGAGGCGAAGAAACAGTGGAAAGTGACATTGATCTGCTGTTGGTTGGTGAAGTCGAATTGGATAACCTGCTGGAGCGGATGGCCCCGCTGGAATCCGAACTGAAGCGTCCCATTAACGTGACCATCTATGCTCGAAAGGAAGTTCGAGCGAAGATACATTCAGGCAATCATTTCTTGAAAGCCGTACAGCGCGGTCCACTGGTATGTCTTATCGGAACCGAGAATGAGTTTAGAGAATTACGTTGAGAACGCGTGGCTGCGGCGCGAACCGACGAGTGCCCAGGAGATCGCCGATCAGCTCGGCATCGTCGAGCGCTCGATGCGTGACGCAGCTGTCCAGGAATCTCGGACGATCTTCGCTTCTACACGACCTTCAACGCTGTGCTTGCACTTGCCAATACAGCACTGCGCGCAAGTGGCTACCGAGTCGCCAATCAGCAGGGCCATCATGCTCGCACGATTGAGACACTCGAGTACACCGTTGGTGCTTCGCAAGCTGCTTGCCTTCTCGAAGAAGCGCAATGTCGCAAGCTATGACTCTGCCGGATCTGTGTCCACCCAAGAACTGGAGCAAATCCTCATTACTGCAACCGGTCTGCGCGACAGCGTAGAAGCTTGGCTAAGAAAGGTTCATCCAGAGTTCTTGACGAAGTGACACAGCCGTCTTGAAGCCGCCCTTCCGATCCTGTCCCGTCTCCTGAGTTGTTTGCGCAAAGGCCCTTTCGGAGAAAATTCATCCTGTATTAGCAGAGTCCACGATGGCTATCGTCTAAGCTGTGGGCGGCGGTGGCCACGGGCCCGCCGGAAAGAGCGCAGCCTTTGAATCCCACTGTTTTTGTGCTGGAAGACGATTCCGACATCAGCCGTCTGGTGCAGTACCACCTGGAAAAGGCCGGGTTCACCGTTCGCGTGTTCGCCACCGGACGCGCGCTGCTCGCGGAGGCGGAAACGATTCGGCCATCGCTCTTTTTGCTCGACGTGATGGTGCCCGATGGCAGCGGCTTCGATGTTTGCCAGCGCGTTCGCCAGCGGCCCGCGCTCAGTTCAGTGCCAATCATCTTTTTGACAGCGCGAGCCGGCGAAAACGATCGCGTGAAGGGACTGGAGCTCGGCGGCGATGACTACATCACCAAGCCGTTTGCGACGCGCGAACTCGTGGCCCGCGTACGTGCCGTGCTGCGGCGCACTGAGCGCACGCCTGAAGTTGCTGACGAAGACCAGGTGCTCGAGATAGGAGCCCTCAACATCAACTCCGGAGCAATGCAGTTGCGTGTGCACGGCGAACTTGTGCCGGTGACTTCTACCGAATTCCGCCTGCTGGATTACCTTGCGCGGCATCCGGGCCGCATGTTCAGCCGCGACCAACTGCTCGATGCCGTGTGGGGCGACGCGCGCTTCGTCACGCCGCGCAGCGTGGACGTATATGTGCGGCGCCTGCGCGAGAAGATCGAGGACGATGCAGAATCGCCGCGTTACCTCAAAACGATGCGTGGCGCGGGTTACCGCTTCGATCTGCCGAAAGCGATATCAAAAGAAGATGCTACAGAGGTCGCATCGCTCCACGCCGTGGCACGAGAGTAGCCTCATGATGTGGCGAAAAGACGCAAGCCGATGCTGAAGAGAAGCCTGTTTACGGGCTTTCTGCTTCGTCTTGCGCCCACAACGGTTTGCCTGGTTCTGGTCTGCGACGGTCTCTCTGCCGGGTGGATGCGCCTGCTGGCTTGCGTCGCCGCGTCGCTGTTCTGCGCCTGGTGGTGTGTTCGGCTTGTGCGCCAGGCTGTTGCGCCGCTCGCCGCGGCCGCAGCCATGCGCCGGCCCCCGGAAGGCACACGGCCCTTGCAGTACGCCGAATTCGATGCGCTGACGCTCGGATTGCACGAAGCCATCTCGCGCATGGAGTACCAGCGCGCGGAGATGGGAACACGCCGCGCCCAGCTGGAAACAATTCTGGACACCATGCAGGACGCGGTCGTTGCGGTGGATGCCTCAGGCCGCATCCAGTGGACGAACGCTCCGCTCCGCCGCCTGCTTCCAGGCGTCGCTGAAAGTGGCCCTGTGCGCGTCGGGCATGCGCTGGTGCAGACGATTCGCGACCCCGATCTTCTTACCTGTGTGGAGACGGCACTGCATGACGGCATCGCCTGCGAGAGGACCGCGCTCAACATCTCACCGGGCAGAACCTTCAGCGTGCATGCCGCGCCCATGCCTCATGGCGGAGCTGTCGCAGTGCTCTATGACATGACCGAGATCGAGAGCATGGAACGCATGCAGCGTGATCTCGTGGCGAACGTGTCGCACGAACTCCGCACGCCGCTGACCTCGATCACCGGCTATGTGGAAACGTTGCTCGATCTGGACTCTGACGAAGGCATCAGCGAATCAGGCCGCGACTTCCTCAGCCGCGTGCTGAAGAACGCATCGCGCATGAACCGCCTCGTGGAAGACCTGTTGGTGCTCGCGCGGGTGGAATCCGGCCGCCACGCTCTGCGCCCCATGGCGATACCGGTGCCGACGCTGATTCAGGAATCGCTCGAAGCAACGCTCGGCCTGCTGCGCGAAACTACCGCGGATATTGAGATTGGCGAGATTATTCAGGACGAAGTGTTCGCCGATATGGACGCCGTGATCCGCGTGCTCAGCAACCTCATCGAGAACGGGCTGAAGTATGGCGTCAACAAGGGCGATGGTCGCGTGCTGGTGTCCGCGGTGCAAGACCCGAACAACAGCAATGCGGTGCGCTTCAGCGTGCGCGACTTCGGCATGGGCATTGCTTCGGAACATATCTCGCGTCTGTTTGAGCGCTTCTACCGCGTGGATAAAGCACGTTCACGCGAGTCGGGCGGAACCGGCCTCGGTCTGGCAATCGCGCGGCGCCTCACGGAGGCGCAAGGCGGGCGCATCTGGTGTGAAAGCACGCTGGGCCAGGGCAGTACGTTCTGCTTCACGCTGCCGCTCGCAGAGCCGTACGCGCCCGTCGACGAAACGGCGCAGGAGCCGGTAAAACTTTTATCCTGAATCCTTTGGCCGCGCTCGCGCGTCAGCAAAAGCTGGAGTTTGCAGAGCTGAGGATTCATGCAGTCAGAGCAGGAAAGAAGTAGTGCGCTTGCCGCATGGAACGCGCGCGTCGAGAAGCGGGAATCATGTATCGCGATCATCGGTATGGGCTATGTCGGCTTGCCGCTTGCGTTGCTGTTCAGTGAAGCAGGATTCCGGGTCACGGGCTTCGACATTGATGAGAAAAAAGTCAGCACGCTGAACGCGGGCGGCTCTTACATCCAGCGCATCGAGCCGAAAGAAATTGCCGCAGCGCAAGCTCTGGGATTCCGTGCGACCACGAACATGAGCGAGGTCAGCGAATGCGATGCTGTGCTGATCTGCGTGCCGACCCCGCTGACAGGTGATCACGAGCCGGACATGAGCTATGTACAGGGAACGGTGGATGCACTCGCGCCGCACACGCGTTCCGGACAGCTCATTGTGCTTGAAAGCACGACGTATCCCGGAACAACGAACGAGCTGGTGGTTCCAACGCTGGAGCGCCTTGGGCCGGCGGGAACACGAGTGCAACGCAACGGCGAGGGTGCCGGCTCGCTGATGGTGGCTTTCTCACCGGAGCGCGAAGATCCAGGCAACACAACAACACCGCGCCGCCAGGTTCCGAAGGTCGTCGGCGGCGTCAGCGCAGATGCGGGGCAAGCGGCCGCTGCGCTGTATCGCACCATCTTCAACCGCACGGTAGTGGTCAGCTCGCCGGAAGCGGCGGAGATGACCAAGCTGCTGGAAAACATCTACCGGTGCGTGAACATCGCGCTGGTGAATGAACTGAAGCAGTTGTGCCTCGCGATGGGCATCGACATCTGGGAGGTGATCGACGCGGCCGCAACGAAGCCGTTCGGCTTTCAGGCGTTCTATCCCGGGCCGGGTATCGGCGGGCACTGCATTCCGGTTGACCCGTTCTATCTTTCCTGGCGCGCGCGTCAGTTCAATCAGCCGACGAAGTTCATCGAGCTCGCGGGTGAAGTGAATGAAGCCATGCCCGCGTTTGTTGTGGAGACAACGCGCCGAGCGCTGGTGCGCGAAGGTAAGACGCTGAGCGGAGCGCGAGTGCTGCTGCTTGGCGTCGCGTACAAGCGCGACATCGACGATCTCCGCGAGTCGCCTGCGCTGACCGTCTTCAATTTGCTGCGCAAGGCGGGTGCCGATGTCAGCTACAACGACCCGTACTTTCCCGAGGTCGGTGTCGGACGCAAGTACACGCTCAAGCTGCAATCCACACCGTTGGAGCGCGTCCCGGAGTTCGACTGCGTGGTGCTTGCCACCGACCACAGCGAGTACGACATCCCAGCGCTGGTCGCCGCAAGCAAGCTCTTCATCGATACCCGCAACGCAACGAAAGGCGTTGCGGCGGCGAACGTGGTTCGGTGCTGACGAGACGTTTCCTCGCCATTGGCTTCTAATGGAAGAGTGAGTTTGCAATCAACAACTCCTGAGCCTTTGCGCGAGCGCGGCGGCGCCGCCCTGCAGTGGGAAGCGCTGCGTGAGCGCGTCGCTGCCGGTGCGCGGTCATCCCTCGGCCGTGCGCGGGTGCTTGCGCTGGAGCCAACGGCGGAGCTTGCGTGGATCGAAACGCAACAGCAGCGCACCGAAGAAATGCGGCGCCTGGTTGCAGGAGGAAACGGCTTCGACTTCCGCGGTATCTTCGACATCGCGGAGCTGCTGGAAAAGGCGCGCATCGAAGGCGTGGCGCTTGAGGCTGAAGAGCTGCTGCGTGCGTTGACGCATGCCGAACGCGCCGAGGCGTGGCGGCAGGTCATGCTGTCGCCGCCCGATTCGGTTCGCGGGCAGTGGCCTTCGACGGAAGCACTTTCCGCGCCGCTGCTGGAGCATGACCTCGACAACCTGCTGCGTTTCCTGCGCGGCAAGATCGAAGCCGATGGTTCGCTGAGCGACGATGCCTCGCCGGAGCTGCGCCGTATTCGTCGTGCGATGGAGCGGCAGCATCGCGCGATTGAAGACAGCCTGCGGCGCGCGCTGGCCAAGCTCGCGGACGCGGGCAGCACGCAGGACGAACTGATCACCGTGCGCGGCGAGCGCTTTGTCATTCCCGTGAAGGCCGAATACAAGCGGCGCGTCGGCGGCGTGGTGCATGGCTCGAGCTCCAGCGGGCAGACGGTGTTCGTCGAGCCCATGGAAACAATCGAGCAGAACAACGAACTCGTCCGCCTGCTCGATGAAGAACAGGCGGAGGTGCATCGCATCCTCGTCGCGATGACGCGTGCGCTTGCGAACCAGTCGCAAGCGTTGCTGCTTGGCGCGGACATTCTTGCCGAAGCCGATGCTCACCAGGCCGTAGCGCGCTTTGCGGAAATGCTCGATTGCGTGCGGCCTGTGTTCTCTAAGGTCGAGATCAGTGCAGCGTTCGAGGAGAACAAAATACAGGGGTCTCTCCACTCCGCGAACGGTGATGCCGTTCGCTCCGGTCGAGATGACAGGGAGTTAGGTAGCGCCTTCGGTCGCGATGGCAATGATCTGAATAGCCCCTCCGGTCGCGATGGCGGCGCAGTTTTTGCGCTCGCCGCTGCACGGCATCCGCTGCTCGATCTGCACCTGCGCGAAACAGGCGCGAGCATCGTGCCGCTCACCATGGCGTTGCCGAATGAACCCGAAGCCAAGCGTCAGATGATCATCAGCGGACCGAACACCGGGGGCAAGACTGTCGCGCTGAAGACTGCTGGCCTGCTAGCGATCATGGCGCAGGCGGGTCTGCCCGTACCTGCAACCAGCGCGCGGCTGCCGCTGTTCACGGCAATCTATGCGGACATCGGCGACGCGCAGTCCATCGAGCAGAATCTCTCCACGTTCTCCGCGCATGTGGTGAACGTCGATCGCATCGCGCGCGTTGCGGATGATCGCTCGCTCGTGTTGCTCGATGAACTCGGCTCGGCCACCGATCCTGAAGAAGGCGCGGCGTTGGCTGTTGCGGTGGCGGAACATTTTCTCGCGCGCAACGCGTGGTCCATCATCACGACGCACCTCACGTCGCTGAAGGTGTACGCCGCGAAGCACACGGGTGTGTTGAATGCCGCCGTGGGCTTTGATGAAGAGCGGCTTGCACCGACGTACGATCTGCGTCTGGGCGTGCCGGGTGCTTCGGCGGGCTTGAACATCGCCGCGCGCCTTGGCCTCGATGCTGCGATCGTCAACAACGCGCGCTCGCAGCTCACCACACAACAGGCGGACATCGGTCGCTTTCTCGATGAGCTGCACTCGCAGTTAACTGCAGCTTCTGCAGAACGTGACGCGTTGGCAGAGACGCAACGCAGGCTGAACAATGAGCGGCTGCATCTGCAGCAGGAAGGCCGCGCCGAGCAGAAGGCGCGCACGCGCGAGCTGGAGCGCAAGCTCGAAGACCTGATCAGGGAAGTGGAATCGCAGCTCAAGGACACGGTAAAGGCAATCGACGATAAGACTGTCGCGCAGAAAATTGCACGTGATTCCGCGCTGCGCATGGCGCGTCTCCGCCGCGAATTCTCCGAGCAATTTCAGACGACCGTTCTCACTCACGTAACCGGCGCAGACTCAACAGAAGCCAAGCCTGCGGATCGCCGTCGCAATCCGCAGCTTGGTGACTTGGTTCGATTAAAGTCGCTGGGGCGCGAAGGACGAATCACGCGCGTCATCGATCCAAAAAACTTTGAAGTGACAGTCGGCGCGATGAAGACGCGCGTGCCCGCAACGGATGTGGCCGAGGTCGTCGCCGGAGCAGTCGAGCCGGCGCTGCCCAAGCCGCGAAGAGGTTCGGGCATCACTGTCTCCACCGGCGCGGACGATGCAGGCTACATCAGTTCAGAGATCAATGTGATCGGCCGCACCGCCGATGAAGCGGAGTCCGAAGTAGACCGCTTTGTCGAACGCGCCTATCTCGCGGGGTTGCCGAGCATTCGCGTGGTGCATGGCGTCGGTATGGGCATCTTGCGGCGTACGCTGCGCGACTTCCTCAAGCAGCATCCGCATGTGACGTCTGTGACGGAGCCGCCGTACAACGAGGGCGGACAGGGTGCGACGATTGTGGGGCTTCGAGAGTAAGAAGCAGACAGCTAGACAATAGACAACGAGACAATAGACAGCTAGGCAGCAATGCGGGTAGAAACGATGGAGGAGTAGCAGTGAGCTTTAGCTCGCTGAATCCCGTTATCGGATAACGTGCGGCTTCAGCCGCGGGATCGTGCAAAAGCTCCGAGATGAAAGCCTCTACTCTCGCGCGCCGCATTGGGTGAGGTGAAGTTCACGCCTGCTCCTCGGCGGTCCTACCGTCCGGCGCTGCCGCGTGACATCGCGGATGCCCGCATCACCCCAGCGGCCCGCGTCGCCTCGAAGTACACACCGCACGCGCTCACGACAATCCGGTTCGGGCCGGCGAGCAGCACGGAATCGCCCGGAACCTCTGTGGTCGCGCCGGTGATGTCCATGTCTTCGTGCTGCAGATTGATCTCCAACACACGAGCCGAGTGGATGCCCAGCTGCGCAAACGTTGCCGGTGTGTCGCTGCCGGTGTTCTCCTTTTGGAAATCGGAAGACGTGACCGTGCGTGTGTAGATGTCCTGCAGCGGCACGGCGCCGTCACGCCAGCGCATGGAGCTTTCGCGGTAGACCAACGTGCTTCCGATGAGTGTGCGGGCTTGATCGGCGTTCCAGCAGGCCGCATTCGTTGTGGGAAGAATGCGCGTGATGCGCCAGCTTCCGGCGAGCGAGCCTGGCAGAGGGTCAGCACAGGCAGGCAGCGCAGCAAACAATACTGCAGCCAAGCAGAGAAGGGCACTGCGGACGCGGCGCAGAAACATGGACAAGACTCCTCTCCAACAAGCCCTCAGGCGCGGGCAGACTGTTTTCCGTAACGCACGGTAAGTAGCTTTTTGGATGCGCACGATTGCGGGAAATGTTGGTCCGCTCGGCTGCATCTGCCTCTGCTTGTAGCTCGTTACGATATCCGTGACAATGGCGAAATGGACGTAGACAGGCTTCGCGCCGAAACCCGCAACGAGCACGAGGCTGTCGAAGGGCTCGTTCCGCTGATGGCTGAGGACCTGACGCGCGACCAGTACGCAGAGACGTTGCGCCGCATGTACTCCGTTGTCCATGGCTGGGAGCTTTGGGCCGCCGCCCATGCACCTGAGCCGTATCGCGATTTCCTGGTAGAGCGTCAGCGAAGCCCTTTGATAAAGCGCGATCTCCAATTCCTCGGCAAAGCCATCCCGACCGAAGATGCGGATTGGACCAGCAGTGCGCTGACGCAGCACTTTTTAGCTGGCGATGACAGCGCGCTCGCGTCCGCCCCGGATTTTCTCGGCGCAATGTATGTCATGGAAGGCTCTACGCTGGGCGGTCAGTACATCGCGCGCTATGTCGAGGAAAAGCTGGCTCTTCCGGCCGGCCAAGGGAACGCCTACTTTCGCGGCTACGCGGAACATACAGGGAGCATGTGGCAGCGCTTCAAACAGCATCTGATCGCTCTTCCGGACGACAACGCTCTTCAAGTCATAGCCGCGGCCAAACTCATGTTCGGCATCTTCGGTGCCGCTATGTCCTCGCGCGGCCGGTCCTAAAGTCAACTGACAGTCGTTAGCAGCACCTGAGTTTGCGATGGGCAGCCATCGGCATAGCCACTTGAGACACCTACCCGCAGCAACCGCGCATCCACCTATGAGGAAGGAAGTTTTGTGACCGGAGATACCTTGCTGCACGGACGACAAGTCAATCTCGAGCTGGATTGCGCGGATGAGCCCATTCGCGTTCCCGGCAGTGTGCAGCAGCATGGCTTCTTTCTGCTCATCGATGGTTCATTCGACAGGGTTCTCGTAGCGAGCGAAAACGCCTCGCGCTTTCTGCAGTTGCCCATCAAGCTGGTGCTTGGTGCGAGCGTTGAAACACTGCTGCCGCGCGAGTTACTTACCGCAATACGTTTACAGAAGGTGATGCTGGACGAGAATCCGGAAGGCCTGGTCAGCTTTCTGGGAACATTTCGCATTTGCGACGAGATGTTCAGCGTGGTCACGCATTGCATCGGCGACCACCACGCGCTTGAGTTTGAGCAGCAGGACAGACTTGTCGGTCCCGAGCTGATGAACGCGGTCATTACCAACTTCGTCTCCGCACTGGGCACCTTGAAAAACGAGCAGGAGCTGTGCGACGCCCTGGCACGGCAGGTCGCGGAGCTCACAGGTTTTGATCGCGTCATGCTCTACCGCTTCAACGAAGCCGGCGAAGGCACCGTGTTGTCCGAAGTGAATGACGGCAAGTTGCCCAGCTATCTGCATCTTCGCTTTCCGGGCACTGACATTCCGCGGCAGGCCAGAGAGCTATATGTGCTGAACACCACGCGCATCATTCCAGACGTTGGCTACGCTCCGTCGCCGTTGCTGGGCATCGACGGCACCGTGGCGCAATCGCTGGATCTTTCCCGCGCAACATTGCGCAGTGTGTCGCCGATCCACCTGGAATACATGCGCAACATGGGCACGCTGTCTTCCATGTCGGTGTCGATTGTGAACGAGGGCCGTCTGTGGGGCCTGATCAGCGGTCATCACGCGGAGCCCAAGCTGGTGCCGTACCTTGTCCGCAGCGCCTGTGACATGCTCACGCGCATGGCGAGCACGCAACTGAATGCCTTCAGTACAGCAGCGCGCCTGCAGCAGATGCTGCATTTTCATGCCGTGCAGCGGCAGGTCCTTACCGAGCTTGCCGGCGAGCCGCACTACCTGACCGGGCTTGCGGCGCATCTTCCCATCATTCGAAAAATCACCAACGCTGCGGGTGTCGCGCTGGTTGTCGACCAAAGCTATTCGCGGGATGGAGAGCTTCCGGAGGATGCCGATCTGGAAACAGTGGTGGAGTGGTTGGACACGCTACCAGAGTTCGATGTCTACCACAGCTCCCATCTTGCCTCACAGCTTCCAGAGGCGGATCGTTTTCGCACCACGGGCAGTGGACTGATTGCGATACGCATTTCATCCATGCAGAAACGTTATCTGCTCTGGTTTCGTCCGGAGGTGGTGCGCACCGTTCGCTGGGCCGGCGAACCCGGCAAGGAAGCTGACTGGGGAGGGCAACTGCATCCGCGTGCTTCCTTCAACGAGTGGAAGGAAACAATTCGCGGCCAAAGCGAGCCGTGGACCGCCATGGAGCTCGATTCGGCGCGCGACTTCCGCGCCGCGCTCACCGCCATCGGATTGCGCCGGGCCGAAGAAGCGATCGAGTTGGGAGAAGCACGTTTCCAGCAGCTCACCCAGGCGCTGCCCGCAAAGATCTTCACCGTGGATGATGACGGCCACCTTACGTACGTCAACGAGCGCTGGCTGCAGCAGGGTATGCGGCGCGAGGGATTGTGGTACGAAGACCCAGATTTCGTAAGCGAAGACAGCGAGCGCAGCGCGACGCTTTGGAAGCAATGCGTTGCGGCGGGTAGCCAGTTCGAAGCGGAGATGCGACTGCATAGCCATGGCGGAGGGCCAGAGCGCTGGAACCTGGTCCGGATCACGCCGTTCCAGAGGATGGGCGCGCGCCGCGCCGGCTGGATAGGAACGCTGATCGACCTGACCGAAAGCAAGGAACGCGAACTGGCGCTGCGCATGACGGAAAAGCTCGCGCTGACCGGACGCATGACCAGCGTGATCGCGCACGAAATCAATAACCCGCTTGAAGCCATCACCAACCTGATGTACCTGCTGCGCAGCGAGCTTCCGGAAGAAGGGCCCGCCGGAGGTTATATCGGTATGGTCGAAAGCGAGCTGGAGCGCATATCAGGGATCACAAAACAGACACTTCGTTGGAGCCGCGAAACGACTGATCAGGCGCAAACATTTCAGACCGGTCCTCTTGTGGATGATGTGCTCCGCCTCTTCGCCGGGAAGATTCGCAACCGTCAGCTTACTGTCCGCGTGGAAGGCCCGCGCGACGTGTCCATCGCCGGTGTGGTGGGCCAGATACGGCAGGTGCTCGCGAACCTCACGTCCAATGCGATCGATGCCTCCCCACTGGGTGGGCGTGTGGTCATTTCCGTGCTCGAAGCAGAGCGCGAGGCGGGCTTTTCGGTTTCCGACAACGGCGCAGGAATACCCGAATCGCTGATGGTGAAGTTGTTCCAGCCGTTCCTCAGCACGAAGGGAGATCTCGGCAATGGGTTGGGCCTCTATATCTCTAAAGAAATCGTGGAACGGCACGGCGGCCGCATCGAGGTGACGTCAACCCCGGATCGGGGAACGACCATGACAGTGTGGCTGCCCAAGGTGAGTGCGGGAGGCGAATAGTGTGTCCGTCGTGAACGACGATGTCGCGAATCTAATTGGGAAACGATGGTCGGTAGATTAGGACCGGAGGAGTAGCAGCGAGCTTTCCTTCTGAAAGGGAATGGGCTTCATCCCTGGATTCTTCGGTCATCAGTCCAAGGCTAAAGCCTCTTCTTCTTTGCAGAGGGATTGCGTGAGCTAAAGTTCACGCAACAAACAGCTGTACAACACGAGGCTTTAGCCTCGGCCTCTGCGACGCAAAGCCGGAATGAATCGCCGTCATGCTACTCCTCAGGCTTCTTGGCGTTGGACGTTAGACCTTCCGCCCAGTACGAGCTCCTGTGCCCAAGCTTCGCGTCGGGATACAACGGCACCTTCACTGTCAGATCATGCAGCCCCGGTTGCGCTTGGCTGCTCCCGGCTGCGTTCGCAGGGAAGGTTGGGCGAAAGCTCAGCACGTAGTAGTTGTTGACGTGATTACCGAGCGTAAGCAGCCCCTTGTCGAAACTCTTCTGCGTAGCGAAATTGATGTACTCGCCGCCGGAGAGTCTCGCGAGCGTCTTCGGGGCATTGGTACGCAGCGCCTGCACCGCGGCTTGAATCAACGCGATCGGATTGAGCGCGCTGGGAGTGCCGCCGCCCCTGATCGAATCCACCTGCTCGTCGCGAAACGGCGAAAAGGAAACGCTTTCCAGCACAATGTTGCTGCGGCTGAGCTGCTCGATGACGTGTTCGGCTTTGGCCTCACTGCCGTGGTCGCGGGTTTCGCTGATCAGCAAAACAGCGCGACGCCCTTTCGCGTGGTGCGCGTCGAGGATCTGCCCGGCATACTCCACTGCGTCATAGACCGTCGCGTCCTTGTCTTCGCAGGGAGCGAGCGAGTTCAGCGCTGCCTCCCGTCGTTCCGGCGTGGTGACGAAGCCGGAGACAAGGTCCTCGCCACTGCCGAACTTCACGACCGCAACTTCGGCTGGCGCATCGCCGATCAATTCATCCACCATGATCGGCAAACCCTTCAGCTTGTCCATTTCGGCGATCGCGCCGCGCGAGCACTGAAACACAACCACCAGCGATATCGGTTGCACCTGCCCGGAGTCGTCGAGACGAACCTGCTGCGGGACACCGTTGTCTTCGATCACGAACTTGTCCGCGCCCAGACCATAAATCGTTTCACCCTTCTTCGTGCGTACCGTGGTCGGCACGAAGACGAGCTGCGTACCCAACTGCAGGCGCGCGGTGGACTGATCGTCCGGGATCTGCGGCGGCTCCTGTGCCGCCACGGAATAGAAAGATAAGGCGGCAAGCAGACCTGTGAGAGCGGCAATCAGCCGGATACGCAACGGCATAGCTCCAGAATAGACGCCCATTCGCACCACGACGTTACCGTTCGCTGTCGGATTACGACTGTTCGCTGTAAACCGAGCGATTTCCCTTAACAAAGTAACTAGCCTAAGTGGTGCCGGACGTGTCTTTGCCGCATCACATACGGACATCGTCGCCAGCATCAGGAACCATCGGCTGTACTCTTCGGGCCCGCAGTTTACCGATAGGCTGAGAGTTGTTTTCGCCGCAATGGTGCGGCACAGAAGTTCTAGGAGACCGCAACAGACATGCCAAAGCTAACCAAGGTCATCGAAAAAGGCGTAGTGCTCGGCGCGAAAGCTAGCTGGGCCGTTTTCGACAAGCTCAATTCATTCAGCCCCAACAAGAGCTTCACACCCAAGTGGTCGGATAAGCCCCTGCTGAAGAGCTACCAGAAGGAAAAGCCCCCGCTAGGCTGGCCGCGCACCACGGACTCGCTTTGCCCGCGTTGCGTGCCGGAAATCCGCCAGCAAATTCTCGACGGCAAGCTGCCGCACGAAATTCTTCTCAACGAGAAAGTTGGCGAAATCAAGGCGCAGATCATCGAGCGCGACGGCAAGATTCTGATGGTCAAGGATTGCCCGATCCACGGCCACTTCGAGGACGTGATGTCCATCGATCCGCCGATGATGAAGCACCTCGAAGACGTCTTCCCGGGCCGCGACATCCGCGCCCACAACGACGAGAAGCTGCACAACCACGGCACCTCCACAGTCACTCATGGCCGCGGTTCCGTTCTCACCATCGATCTCACCAACCGCTGCAACATGATGTGCGATCCCTGCTTCATGGACGCAAACCAGGTCGGCTTCGTGCACGAACTGACGTGGGATGAGATCAAGACCATGCTCGACAACGCGATCACCATCAAGCCGCGTCGTCAGATGAGCGTGCAGTTCTCCGGTGGCGAGCCTACACTGTCGCCGTACTTCCTCGACGCTGTCGCGTACGCCCGCAAGGTGGGTTACAACTCCGTGCAGGCCGCAACCAACGGCATCGAGTTCGCGAAGTCCGCTGAGTTTGCTCGCGCTGCTGCGGAGGCCGGTCTGCGCTACGCATACCTGCAGTTCGACGGCATCGGCAACGCTGCCAACTCGCACCGCAAGGTCGGTAACTCGTTCGACGTAAAGCTCCAGGCCATTCACAACCTGCATGCCGCCGGCGTCGACATCGTTCCCGTCACCTGCATCATCAACGGCATCAACAACGAACAGGTTGGCCGCATCATCGAGTTCGCGCTCGACAACCCAAAGAAGATCAACTTCCTCTCGTTTCAGCCTGTCAGCTTTACAGGCCGCGATGAAGCAGTTTCCGACGAGCGCCGCGAAGCGCAGCGCTACACGCTGTCGCATCTCGCACACGACATCCGCGATCAAACGGGACTCGGCGAGAGCACACGCGACTGGTTCCCGATCAGCTTCATGTCCACGTTCTCTGACTGGGCCGATCTCGTCCACGGGCCGAACCACGACTGGGGCCAGCTCTCCTGCGGTTGCCACCCGAACTGCGGCATCGGCATGGCGCTGATGATCGATAAAGAAACAAAGGAAGCGGCACCGGTCACCGCGTTCCTCAACGCCACGCAGCTCGCCAAGGACATCGCGAAGGTCAACGATGCAGCCCGCGGCAAGACGCTCACCGTCATCGGCGCCGCACTCGCGCTCATCCGTAACTACGAGCCCAAGAACGCTCCCACGCACTTCAGCATCTTCTCGCTGCTGGAGAAGTTCGATAAATGCTTCGGCGCCACCGGCCGCAACTACGGCAAAGTAACGGGCGACCGCACCATGGCCGACATCGAGAAGCGCCGCGGAGACCGCTGGAACTTCCTGTTCATCGCAGGCATGTGGTTTCAGGATCTCTTCAATTACGACTTCCGCCGCACCGAGCAATGCATCATCCCGTACGCCACGCAGGAAGGCGAAATCAGCTTCTGCGCCTACAACACCGGCGTGGGCTGGCGCAACATCATTGAGAAGATGCACATGACGTCATCCCTCACCAAGTGGTACGAGGAGCATGGCCGTCACGAAATCTTCGCCGGTGGCAAGAAGGTCGGCCTCGACAAGCAGGACAAGTACGACCTGATCCTCAACCAGGAGCACGTCGACTCCGCTGCCAACGACACGTTCGAGAAGTCCGGCATCGCCAAGAACGCACGCGAAGAAAAAATCCGTGCACGCGACGCGAAGCTTAAGCAGGACGCCGAGAACGCTCGCATGGCCAAGCTGTACCGCAAGGAGATCCTGAAGGAAGCCGAGCTTCCCGGCGGCTTCGTTGCCCTCGGCGAGATCGGCGGCCTGGGCGGCATCAAGCCCGCGGCGCCGGCTTCAAAAGTCGAGGTGAAGGAAGACGAGCTAGTCGCAGGCGACTAACGATTTGCATGGAGCGAAAGCGCTTCGCGCAAAGGAGAAACAAAGAAGGGCCGCCGGTGATGGCGGCCTTACTTTTTGTGTGGCTTATGCTTTCGATTGTGAGGGCTATGGAACTGCGACAGACCAAAGACGCGCGCAAGTTGCTCGAGCTGATTCAGAGCCGTCTAGATTCTGCCGATGTTTGAATTATGGCTGGGTGCCCCATTCATGCGCTTTTGCATGATCGGGGTTGTGTACCTCCGAGCAGCTCAGGGCAAGACAAACACCCTCAGCCGCACAATACGGAATCCTCCGTCTACGAGATACGTTGATCGTAGGCGTCGTGCTCTCCGATCCAAAACCATACAAATGCGTCAGGCACACGTATAGCAAGGGTTCGGTATTTCAAGTTGACACGGGCCGACCAAATTTCCTGACCGTTCTGTTCGCTTATTTTCTTCAAATGTAGTGACGGATGGCGAGGATCACTCATCAGCAGCGCAAACTGTTTGTCCGCCCTTTTCGTATGTCCGCTGGCAGTGCATCGTTAGTCTTTCCAGAACGCTGCGCTGGCGCGATGAACCATCTGACCTAGAGGGCTCGCGTGTTCCCGGATGCATGGTCAGCTAACGCCTGACGGATACGATCATCAAATACACCTGACTGCACAGCACCTTCAAGCGCTTCATCGACCGCTCGCGCGTACTGTTCGTCCATCCAGATGTAAAGCTTCTCCTGGTCTGATGGCGAAAGCGTTTTAATCGCTTCTTCGATTTCCTGCACGGAACTCATAGCTGGAATTCTAACTCCTCGTACGGGTCACCCAAATGTAAGTGTCATCCGCCTTTCGCTCTGCTCGCGGATGCGACGTAGTGTTGATCGAGCGCGTGACGCAGCAGCGATTTGATGACCGCCCGCCGGCTGATGTTAAGCTGGGTAGCTTCGCGGTCGAGTTCATCGAGCATCTCTGCTGCAAAGTCAACATTCACCCGCTGGACAGGGCGAACCATCTGCCGGGTGCCCCGTTCATGCGCACTTGCATGAGCGGGGTCTGCGGAGTCCGAATAGCTTGAGGCAGAACGAGCACCCTCACCCGCTCATGACATAGAGCCGTAGGAACGGCGCACCCGGAAGATCGCTCCCAGCGGCGGAGTCTGTCTGCCTGCGGCGAAAAAATCTCAGTTTTCGGCTAATTTCTTACTGAACGTAGTCATATTTGACTACACTTGCCATGTCGAGGCAAAGTGACAGTTGGATGCGTTCCACTCGCCCAATCTCATGGATCAAAGCGGCCCGCAAAGAGTTCGAAGAGTTTCCCGCTCAGGCGCAATCGGTATGTCTTACCGCGCTCACAATGGCTGCAGAAGGTGGAAAGGCTGACATAGCGAAGCCGATGCAAGGTTTGGGCAGCGGTGTTTTTGAAGTCGCACTGCAACATCGTGGCAATGCTTATCGGGTCGTTTATGCCGTGCAGATTGGCGGTGACCTATGGGTCGTCCACGCGTTTCAGAAGAAATCGACCTCAGGCATCAAGACGGCCAAAAGCGATATCGATCTTGTAAGAGACAGGCTACGCAAACTGAAGGAGATGTTGACATGAAAACCGAGGCTATAGAAATCGTTCGCGGCAGCGGCAATGTCTTCCACGATTTTGGCTATGCCGATGCCGACCTCCTTCAGTTCAAAGCTTTGTTGGCTGCTGAGATCGTCAAGCGTCTCGACCGCGAGAACCTTACCGTGCGGGCCGCTCACACACGAACCGGGTTTGCTGCCGCCGATTTTTCACGTATTCGGAGAGCTGATCTCGGTCGCTTCACGGTGGATCGCTTGATGGCCGTACTCTCGCGCCTTGGCTCGCGAGTAGAAATCAAGCTTCGAGTGAAACCCATCCGCCAGGCAGCAGGAATCGCTGTCACTGCGCACTCCCTGGCCACATCTCGCTTTTGAGACTCGGTTTTACGATGAATACAAAGTCGGATGCCACGTTCATCCAACCTTCGCCCGGCTCGCGGATGCGACGTAGTGTTGATCGAGCGCGTGACGCAGCAGCGACTTGATGACCGCCTGCCGGCTGATGTTGAGTTGGGTAGCTTCGCGGTCGAGTTCGTCGAGCATCTCTGCTGCAAAGTCAACATTGACCCGCTGGACGGGGCGAACCATCTTGCCCTTGTTGGTAAAGAACCGCGCTACGCTGCGGCCCTTGTCCGCTAGTTCAGCGATAGTTTCCGCATCGACCGGCTTTGTGCTTCTAGCTGTTTTCTTCATATAAAGATTCCTCTTCGCGCGTTGCTTTCCAAAGTGTCACAAGGTGATAAAACTCGCCTTCATTGTCCTCACGAATTTCAAAGATGACGGAGTAGAGCTTCCGCCCTAACCCAGCCAATCGCGCGGTATTGCTCCGGCAGATCCGAGCGCTGATCTTGGTAGTACGGACGCGCAAATACATCTTGAGCCTCCTCGAAGCCAATCCCGCGCCTCGGGTTCGCGCGCAGCTTTCTACTCTTCTGAGGATCGAACTCGAAGCGCATCATAAAAGTATAACTGTTATACCTTCAGCGGGGTGCGGGTGGCCCCTTTTCAAGCGCTTTTGCATGGGCGAGGTTTTGGACTTCCGGGTAGATTGAGCAAAGCTAGCACCCTCATCCCGCTCGTGACGACAAGGCTGTCGGGAACGGGCACACGAAGGTACCTCAGAACTCGACGAGCGCAACTCCCAGCCGTTCGAAGTCTTTCGATGGAGCGTGGCTACGGTCATTCCATGCTCGATCGCAATCGATTCGATCATCGCGTCGATTGCACCTGGTCGAAAGGCGTTCTTCTCAGCTCTAGCGACGAGTGCGCCATATCTCTGCGCCGTGCCTAAACCAAAAAACAGGACCTGATGAAAGAACTGCATGTACAGATCATCTTCAACCCATTTTCGAGCGGCAGACGACGTTTTCCGGGTGCAAGCTTTCTCCGCCTTCCATTTCATACTCATGGTCAGCTTTGACTCTGGTATTGCAGGCTCTCTACACTCCGCCCATGCGCGTTTTCCTGCTTCTCTGCTTTACTTTCGTGAGTTCCGCGACACTATCCGCTCAAGCGGCCCGCCCGAAGATCACCGGCATCGCCTTCATGCGTGTTTACACCACAGATGCCACGGCGGCGGAGCGCTTTTACGGTAAGACCCTCGGATTATCCGAGACGCGCAGCGCAGGCACAGAGCAGTTCGTGGTGAATCGACATCAGTGGATCGAGGTGCTCGCCAACTCCGCGCCTCCCAACCCGACGACGCGCATGGCTGCGATTGCTTTCACCACGAACAGCGTCTCGCAGATGGCGAGCTATCTTGCCTCAAGAGCAATCACCGCAATCGACAGTTCGCAGGCAGGCGAACTCGCCGTGTACGATCCCGAAGGCAATCTCGTTGTCTTCGTCCAGAGTGGGCCGTCGGGTCCGGAAGCAAAGGCAGCCAACGAGGCCGCGCTTTCTGCGTCAGCCACAAGTCACCGTATCATCCATGTCGGCTTCATCGTCCACAACCGCGCGAAAGAAGATGCATTCTGGCGCGAGGTGCTTGGCTTCAGGCCGTATTGGTACGGCGGCATGACACCGGCAAAGACCGAGTGGGTAAGCCTGCAGGTCCCGGACGGCACGGATTGGCTGGAATACATGCTCGGCGGCAGCGCGACGCCGGATCTCCGCGAAACCGGTGTGCTCGATCACTTCTCGCTAGGCACAGCGAGCATGAATACCGTGCTCGCGCAACTGCAGAAGAACGGATGCGAAGGCAAGGACTGCACCGCGATCCAGGTAGGCAAGGACGGCAAGATACAGCTCAATCTTTTCGACCCGGATCAGACGCGAGTCGAATACATGGAGTTTCAGCCGGCAATGCAACCGTGCTGCTCCCCGTTCACCGGCCCCCA